>JAJRQY010000080.1 GCA_024280015.1 Actinomycetes bacterium | reverse complement strand
GCCGTCACGAGGTGGCGGGATCTTGAGCGATGGAGATGCTTCGGTCGGCGGAACCGTAGGAGACGGTGCGGCGTTGCTTGGATCAGCATGAGAGCCCGACCGTCCTGCGATGATTGACAGGACTACCCCAACCAGCACAAGAACTCCGACCACACCAAGCACGACCAGAACGCGTGATGACCTGGGCTGGGATGGCAAACCGGTCGAGGAACTCATGGAGGTGAAGCTAGCGAGCCTCTCTCAACTTTTGGTTGTCACCCCATGACGGGGAGGTCCAGTCTTCTTGTTAGGCGAGAGCAGAACATGTCACGACTGACTCAAGACGACCTGGGTGTAGGCGACGCGAAAGCCGGAGCGCAGAAGGTTTCTTTGAGAGCTTCCACCAGATGCGGCGGTGGTAACGGCGAGGTCGGCTCCGAAGGCGTGTGCATCGCCCAGTCGACGTTTAATAAGGGTTCGTTGGAGACCTTGGCGTCTGGCCGAGGGAACAGTTGCCATGCCGCCAAGGATGGCGAGACCATCGATCAACGTGAGGCTGGCGGTTGCCACTGGACCACTTGTGTTTGACAACAAGTACATGGTCTCACCCGATGAAACAAACGCTGCTGCTGCGAAGGTATCGCTCATTTCTCGTTGGGCGGAAGTTGTCAGGTTGTGGGCTGCGGCGACGGTTCGTTGCCAATCTGGAAGGGAATCGTCGTCGATGAGTCTGATGGAAGAGCTCGGGCTAGGCCCTGATGGGTCTGAGGGATTCGAACGGAGAGCCTGTTCGCCGCTGCTGGTCATGGTTATGAGGTTGCCCTCCTGCTTCCTGAAAGGGCTACGGACCCGATCAGCAACATCATCGCTCCCGAAGCCACCAGATAGGCCAGCAGGAAGGCCCAAATTGGGCCAGGTGTTGGGCTCCAGCGGTGGTTGAGGACGAAGTACCATGTCCCGTGGCTTCCAACTGCGTAACGTCTGATCTGCTGGGCGAAAGCCAGTTGGTGAAGGAAAAACAGCGATCCCAATCCGATGGCAAGGACACGCTTCGGGACGCGATGGTAGCCAGCGGCAGCAATGGCGTGTCCCGCCATCACTGGGATTCCAACAACGAAAGGGAGGTAGTAGCGACCCTGAAAGTACGGAAGCCGGACTGAACCGATGTAGACGGTGAGTCCAACAGCAAGCAAGATGGCGCCGACAACAGCAAGGACATTGCGGCGTGATGCAACTGCGATCGCACCAAAAACAAGGGCGAAGATTGCGAACCACCAACCGAGGTAGACAACGGGGGGCATTTGGGTGTCCAGCCAACCCATGAAGCCAATGGCCTCATAGAGATAGTGGATCTCCAGGTTGAAAGCATTCTTTGCTGAACCCCCGCCGCTAGCTACGCCCCCGGCTGCGAATCCAGAAGCACTCGCGTTCCCCCACAAGAAAAATGGAGCTGCAGTGGCCAAACCAATCACTCCTGACCAGGCCCATACTGTTCGCTCCTGCAGAAGTTCTTTGAGCCGCTGCCAGGGAACAAGGACAAGCAGCGTCAGAGCGATAGCGGCACCCCACAGATTGCCGTCTCGCCGAGACAGAAGAAGTACACAGAATGGGATTGCGAACGCTGCCGCGGAGTGGGAGACTTTTCGCGGTGATTCTTCATCCAGGAGGACGAGGACCGCAGTCCAAATAGCTAGGCCGGCGGTGGCGGCGAAACCGCTGGAGTTCAGCGGGCCAGACAAGAAGAGCACCATTGGCGTGACAGAAACGGCCATTCCTAGCGCGACTGGGCCTGGACGTTTGAGAAGTGTGACATTTCGGAGTGCAGCCGTCAGGAGACCAGCGCACACCAGTGCGTTGGCAGTGCGCATGAGGTAGAGCGACATGAGCCCAGAAGATACGAGAGTCGGAAGACCTGTGACAGCATGAAAGAAGGGTGGATTGCTTCCAGCGGTCGAAGCCAACTTCCCCTCACCATTGTCAGGCGGGACATCAAGGCACTCGGCGGACTGTTCCGGTTTGAAGGAGTAACAGGGGCTCCCCTCTCCAAGGATCGTCGGAACCTTAAAGTAAGTCCGGTTGTCGTCACCGCGCTCTCCAGTGAGCTGACCGCGAGCGATCCCGGCCGCTCGAACCATATGGGCAGACTCGTCCGGCGTACCGAACATTGGAACGGCACCAGACCAGAGGCTGATGACACCGAAGAAGATCAAGAAAGCGCTGACGTTTCTGTGCGTTTGGACGAAGTCAGCCACCGGTCTTGTCATGGCTCAGCAGGCTACAGAGCAGACGGGCATAAGAAGGGGATGACCGCCGTCGAAGTGGCGGGCCGAACCGCGTCACACCCGTTTCTGTACGGGATGCCTATTGTCAAACTGCTATCGAACGTCTAGATCAGTTGGGACAGGATGTGACCCGCCTCAACTAGACTCCCCATGTGCTCCAGTCTGCCGCAACGATGACCCGACCATGAGGACTCTGAGCAGGGCACTATTCCTGAGTGGCCTCGTAGCAATCGTCACATCGCTGGGGGGACTGCATGCCAGCCAGAACAATTATTCATTCACCGGCACGTTCCGGTTCCCCTGGCTTGTCGCCTTCCTCCTGATTACAGCGTTGCTGGCTTATGGTCTTGCGGTACCTGATCGTGGTGGTGTGGCTCAGGGTGCTCGACGGGCTCTGATTGCCATGTTGGGAAGTATTGGGGCGATCTCCGCGGCTCAATTGGTACTTGGTACCTCCTTGCTTCCTCGTTCTGTCCTACTGGGAGCATCGCTTATGGTGCCTGCTCTAGGGGCGATCACCAGCGCGGTGGCTAGCGCTGGCCAACGTCAACAAGCAGCGCGGGACCGAGTCCTGGCCATTGTTTCGATACCTGAAGCCCACAGACTTCGCGGTGACCTTGAAGCCGGACTGGAACGAGAACTCACGCTAGTACGAACCGTCGCCGCTCAAGAAGTGGGAGCGGGTCTTGACTCACTTGTGTCTGAGACGCGGGCCTCGATCCTCGTCCTCGGTAAGGATGCAGCCGAGGATGGCGACATTATCGACCAGGCTGCTGCTTTACATGCAACTGGCCTACGCATCCGCCCCCTTCTTGCTTTCTATGAAGAATGGGTCGGCAAGCTGCCTGTTTCCGAGCTTCGACGGTCGGCCCTCCTCTTTGACATCTCCGATGTTCATGGAACTCTTTACCAAAGGTCTTCTCGGGCCCTGGACATCACGGTCGCTATCCTTGCCTTGCCCGTGTTGCTCGTCGGACTGCCTTTCGTCGTTGTGGGGAATCTGCTCGGGAACCGAGGTCCCCTTTTCTTTCGTCAGAGTCGAGTCGGTCGCGATGGATCTCACTTTGACATTCTGAAACTTCGAACCATGACGCCGGGGACAAGTTCTTCTGAATGGACCGCCGAAGGCGACGCTCGGATTACTTCTTTTGGGCAGGTTTTGCGGGGAAGCCATATTGATGAGCTTCCTCAGCTCATCAACATCCTTCAAGGAGAACTGTCAATAGTCGGGCCTCGACCCGAGCAACCACACTATGTCGAGAAGCTTCGTGAGTCGATTCCCTTCTATGAGCTCCGACATGTTGTGCAACCTGGGTTAACCGGTTGGGCCCAGGTCAACTACAGGTACGGCAATACCGAATTTGATGCACTGGAAAAGCTCCAGTTCGAATTTTACTACCTGCGACATCAGAGCCTGTGGCTTGATCTTCGAATCATGGCGAGAACACTCCAGAGTGTCATCGGCCGTCGTGGACACTAGGTGCAGTACTCTAGGGGTAGCTGTCGAACCGGACCCCAGGACGGCGCTGATTCGGAGATCAATGCTACTGCTACTAGGTGATGGAGGACATGCTGACGTTCTCTCCGACGCCGTAGGACAGGTGATCACAGCTCGAGTGGTTGCCCCGGGAGAGGTTCCCTCAAGCGGTTCACACATCGAAGAATCCGAGGCCCTCGGCTATGACATAGGCTCTTGTGAAATTCTCAACGGGATTGGGTTTCTGGGGGGAGGCAACGTCAGACGACAGGTCTATCAGTTGTTCGTGAAAGCCGGTTTCCGGTTTCTCACTGTCATCGATCGCAGCTCCATGGTGCGGAACGGAGTCGAACTTGGCAACGGGGCCCAGATTCTGGTTGGTGCAGTCCTGAATACAGGTAGCCGGGTTGGCGAAAATAGCATCATAAATAGTGCGGCGGTGGTCGAGCACCATGTGAGTGTTGGATCACACTCTCACGTGGCTCCCAACGCGACGCTTTGTGGTGAAGCCTCGATCGGCGACAGTGTGATGATTGGGGCTGGGGCGGTCGTGCTTCCCGGGGTCTCATTGCCGACTGGCACTGTTGTCGGGGCCGGAGCGGTCGTGACCCGCTCTTGGCCAACTGCTGAGGTTCTGGTAGGCGTTCCGGCTCGGCCCATCTCTAAGACTGAGCCTCAGTGAAAGCTTTGGTGGTCGGACTTGGCTCCATTGGGACGCGCCATGTCAGGATTCTTGGGGTACTTGGATTGGAGGTCGAAACGGTCAGCCGTCGAGGCATTGGCGATCATGCGACGGTGAATGATGCGCTCACATCCGGAAGCCACTTTGACTACCTCGTCATTGCCACTGAGACTCATCTGCACACTCAAGCGTTACAAGATGCTGCGGACTCGGGCTATTGCGGACGGATTCTGGTTGAGAAGCCTCTGGGACATGAGCCACTCGGGGCCGCGGAACTAGCTGGGTTGAAGTCTGTCTACGTCGGCTACAACCTTCGCTTCCACCGCTGCCTATACCTATTGAAGGATTGGCTTTGCCACAAAGAGGCGATCTCAATACAGGTTCGGGCGGGCCAGCATATAGCTCAATGGAGGCCAGGCCGAGACCCGGAAGAGACTGCCTCAGCTGTCCCCGGTAGTGGTGGCGTATTGCGTGATCTGAGCCACGAGCTTGACTACTTGCTTTGGCTGTTCGGTCCTTGGTCAAGGGTTGTCGCTCAACACCGTTTGGTCGACTCACTAGGGATTGGGAGCGATGCCTTGTACGTGATCCTCTTACGGTTTGATTCGGGGGCCTTAGCTAGCGTCGAGCTGAACTATCTGGACAGTCAACCCCGGCGACGAATAACGGTCACGACGAATGAGGGCGAAGCTGAGCTCGATTTGATCGGCGACACGATTAGTCTTGATGGGGTCACTGAGTCTTTTGATGGTGAACGGGACGATACCTATCGCTCAATGCACCAGGCTCATCTCGACGATTCTCTTGACGAACGCAGATGTTCAGCGGCCCAAGGAAACGCTGTTACCGAATTGATCGAAGCAATCGAACGTTCGTCCAGAAACCAAGAGTGGGTCACGAGGTGAGAATCTGCACGATCTGCGCTCGAGGCGGCTCTCAGGGAGTCCCGGGTAAGAACATCCGGACGATCGGCGGATTGCCTCTGATCGCTCACACGATCCGAAGCGCGCTCGCGTCGGAGCTGTTTGATGTTGTAGCCGTCGACTCTGACAGCAAGGAGATCCTTGACGTCGCTAGCGAGCATGGAGCAACAGTAACCCTCAAGCGACCAAGCCATCTTGCGACGGCTACTGCGGGCAAGCTTGAGGTGATAGCCCGAGCGATCAAAGAAACCGAGGCAATTACTGGCGAGCGGTACACCACGCTTGTTGATCTTGATGCCACCGCACCGCTTCGTGATATAGCTGATATTGAGGCTGCAGTAGCTTTGGTTGAAGGCGGTGAAGCTGACAATGTCATATCCGTCACGCCGTCCCACCGATCTCCCTACTTCAATCTTGTTGAGGAAACTAGTGAGGGATTTGTGGCCTTGTCCAAGCCTTCCCTGGTCGTGCGCAGGCAGGACAGCCCTGAGTGCTTTGACATGAACGCGTCCATCTACGTTTGGAGGCGATCCCCATTTGTTGAGGCCCCGTACCTCTTCGGATCACGTACCAAGGCCTACGTCATGCCTCGCGAACGGTCAGTCGACATTGACGAAGAGTTGGACTTCAAGATCGTTTCAATGCTTCTGGATGAGAAACAGAACTCCACTCGAGATATTGCTGGTGGTGAATACCGGAAGGTCCAATGACAAGTTTTACTCTTCAGGGCATGAACATCTTGGTTACCGGCGCCGCCGGCATCCTGGGCAGACATTTTTGTTCCGGCCTCGTGCATGCCGGTGCCCACGTTATAGCAGTTGACCTACACCAAGAGGGTCTGGAAGCTCTGGTGGACCATGTTGGCCTGCCAGACTCGCTCACCCTCGTGCGATGCGATGTCTCCGATGAGCAGTCGGTAGTTGCGACCATCGATCGGTTGTGGAGCGATCACGGCCAAATTCATGGCTTGCTCAATAATGCCGCTTCAAAATCGGACTCATTGGATCAGTTCTTCGCCGATTTTGAGTCCAGTACCCTGGCAAACTGGCGCCAGGTAACGAGTGTCAACCTCGATGCCGCCTACGTAGTAGCCAGAGAGGTTGGCGGGCGCATGGCCAATGTCAAGACAGGGTCAATCGTCCAGATTTCCTCGATCTACGCTGTTGTCGGTCCCGATCAGCGAATATATGAAGGCTCCAAGTATCTTGGGCGTCAGATCTCCAGTCCCGCAGTGTACTCGGCCAGCAAGGCGGGAATCCTTGGGCTAACCCGTTTTTTGGCTACTCTTTGGGGCGAGCAAGGGATTCGGGTCAACTCAGTCACCCCTGGTGGCGTCTCCAGCGGTCAGAATGAAGTCTTTGAGAACCAGTATTCCGAGCGGGTTCCAATGAAGCGAATGGCGACTGAAAGAGACATCGTTGGACCGGTTGTCTTCTTATTCTCTGAGGCTGCAAGCTACATCACAGGTCAGAATCTGATTGTTGATGGGGGGCTCACCGCATGGTGAAACCATCCTTTCAGATCGGTGATCGAAGCATCGGAGACGGCCAACCTGTTTACGTGATCGCGGAAGCAGGTGTAAACCATAACGGATCGCTCAAGTTGGCGCATGACCTCATTTCGGTTGCCGCCGAGGCTGGTGCCGACGCCATCAAGTTCCAGACATTTGACCCCAAATCCTTGGTAGTGGCGGGCGCTGATACGGCCAAGTACCAACGTCAGCACACCGGGATGAGAGATCAGCAGAAGATGCTAAGCCAGCTGGTCTTGCCCAGCGATGCTTGGCCCAAACTGCAATTGACCGCGGAGAGAATGGGGATCGACTTCCTGTCCACCCCGTTTGATCACGCCTCTCTACGTCTACTTGTGACGATGGGAGTTGACGCCATCAAGCTATCGAGTGGTGATCTCACAAACCATGGGTTGCTTCGAGCAGCAAGAGCCACTGGCCTTCCGATAATCCTGTCAACCGGAGCTTCCTATTTGAGGGAAGTTCAGGATGCTGTGGAGGCCCTCGGAGGTCACCACGATCTTGCTCTGCTCCACTGCGTGACTTCCTACCCATCACCAATTGAGCAATCCAATCTTCGGGCCATCCAAACTCTGAGCAATACCGTCGGCTGTGTTTCCGGATGGTCTGATCACTCGGTGGGTTCTACCACGGCCATCATTGCTGTTGCCCTTGGGGCCAGAATAATCGAAAAACACATCACTCTTGACACCACAATGCCTGGTCCAGACCATCCCTCATCGGCTGACCCAGAGATGTTTTGCCAGTACCTCCGGGATATTCGATCAGCAGAGCAGGCCTTGGGAGACGGAACGAAAGAACCTCAAGCGGCCGATCTAGAAAACCGCTCGTTGGCTAGGCGAGGTTGGTACGCAACTAGGGATATCAGCACTGGGTCTGTCATCTCGTCGGATGACTTTGTCGCCCTTCGTCCAGAGATAGGGGTACCTGCTTCGTTGGAGTTGGTCGGAATGGTTGCGAGCCGACCGATCCAGACAGGTGAACCGGTACAGACAGGTGACCTGGTGAAACAGGAATGAGGGTCCTGGTCTATACAAGTACACGCGCCGACTACGGCATTCTACGCTCGTTGCTCAGAGGCATGGTAGATCATCACTCGTTGAAACCGAGCCTCCTCGTTACCGGTAGTCATCTTTCCGCCCAACACGGGATGACCGTGGATGAGATTGAGAAGGACGGCTTTGAGATAGCCGAACGAGTTTCGATTCCAGTTGTATCCAATCATTGGACTGACACCGTCCAGTCACTGGCTGCCGGAATGGCAGGTTACGGGCCTGCTCTAGAGAGGGTGGACCCGGACGCTGTCGTAATTCTCGGTGACAGGTTCGAAGCGTTCGCCTTTGCCTCGGTATGTCATGTCGCCCAAGTGCCAATCATCCATCTACACGGCGGCGAGGTCACAGCTGGCGCCATCGACGATGCCTTTCGCCACAGCATTAGCAAGTTCGCCACCCTCCACCTGGTTGCCAGCGAAGAGTTCCGCAAACGTGTGATCCAGCTCGGCGAAGCGCCAGATATGGTCAATAATGTTGGGGCCTTGGGCCTCGATACCATCCGAGCCGAGCTCGGTGGTTTCGAGGGAACCCGCGAGAATCGGGCTTTAGTCACCTATCACCCGACCACGGTAGGGAGAGAAGACTCCATCGTGAGCTTGCGGGCCATTCTGGATGGGGCCCTCCGTAGTGATCTTGAGACAATCACCGTTACCCGGCCAAACATTGATGCGGGGGCCACAGAGATCAACCGCCTGCTTGACAGATACGAGGACCATCCGCGTATTGAACTTCATGATGCACTTGGGTCCAAGCTCTATGTTCGAGCCTTGGCCAGATCCCGCGTAGTTGTTGGCAACTCGTCGAGCGGGATCATCGAGGCGCCTTTCCTGGGTACCCCAACAATCAATGTCGGACTCCGTCAGTCTGGACGGCCTCAAGAACATACGATCATCGACATCAGCAACCCATCGGCCGATCTGGTCCTGCGAGCGATCGAAGACTCAAACGCCCTAGTCAGGGAGCCATTCATGGACACGATCTACGGAGACGGGCGCAGCACGGAGCGTTGTCTAACGCAGATCGCTTCGCTGCGTCTGCCTGGTTCACTCAAACTATTTAGAGACCTTGAGCTCTCATGATAACCCTTGACCTTATTACCATCCGGCCCGACTCGAGCTTCCTTGACGCCCTCGCAGCGATCCAGCGCGGCGGTGTGCGGCTTTGCCTTGTCGTAGGGAACGACCTTGCCTTCGAGGGCATCCTCACCGACGGAGACGTTCGTCGAGCACTGATTGACGGACGCTCTCTGAACGAGAGTATTCACCCATCCATCACGCGGGAACCGATAGTTGTCGCCGAGTCCGACAGTCGAGTTGCCGTACTCGAAGTAATGCAAGCCCGCGGTCTGCATGCGGTTCCCGTGGTCGCATCGGGAAGTGTGATCGGGCTCCACACTCTCCAGGAGATCATCGGCACAGAGTCGCGACCCAACTGGGCCGTTGTCATGGCCGGAGGCCGGGGAAGGCGACTGGGAGATCTGACGCAGAGCACGCCAAAACCGATGCTCAAAGTCGCAGGGAGGCCGATTCTGGAACGGATCCTGCTCCACCTGGTGGGATCTGGAATCCGCAAGATAGCTCTGTCGGTGAACTATCGGTCAGACGCGATTGAAGACCACTTCGGTGATGGATCCAGATTCGGTTGCCAGATCGAATACCTCCGAGAGTCTGTTGACAATCCACTTGGGACAGCTGGCAGCCTTGCCCTTCTAAGCGAACCCCGGTTCGACCTCGAGGACCCCTTCGTGGTTCTCAACGGTGACATCATGAGTCACTTCTCCCTCCGAGGATTACTGGATAGTCATGCTGCAAGTAGCCACCGCCTGACTGTCGGGGCGACCGGCCACCAGTACACCGTCCCCTTCGGAGTTCTGCACAAGACACCGGAAGGTGAGCTATTGAGAATCGAAGAGAAGCCAACATTGACATGGAGCGTTGGAGCCGGAGCCTATGTCCTGGATCCAGACGTGATCGATCTCATACCGATTGGTAGACCAATGGACATGCCAACCATATGCTCAGCAATCATCGACGGACAGGGCACGGTTGGTTCATATGACCTGGAGAGTGACTGGATCGACGTGGGTAATCCCCGCGACCTGGCCAGGGCAAGAGGAGAAGAAGTATGAGTTCCCTCCAAGGAAAACGAGTCCTTGTAACCGGGGCCGATGGATTCATCGGGAGCCATCTGGTGGAGCATCTAGAGAGCCGGGGAGCCGATGTAACGGCACTATGTGTGTACAACTCAAACGGCTCCTACGGGTTCTTGGATCCCATCGCACACTCCACCGATGTGAACCTGGTCTTGGGAGATATTCGTGACAGTGGCTTCGTCATCGACCTTTGTGATGGGGTCGACATCGTGTTTCATCTTGCTGCCTTGATTGCCATTCCCTTCAGCTATGTCGCCCCTCGAACGTATGTGGAGACCAATGTGCTCGGGACCTTGAACGTTCTAGAAGCAGTACGTCGCAACGATGTCTCAAAGATGATCAACACTTCAACCAGCGAGGTCTATGGCACACCGGACTCCGTACCAATTGATGAGTCCCACACCCTCAAGGGGCAGTCGCCTTACAGTGCATCCAAGATTGCAGCGGACAAGCTCTGTGAGTCCTTCGCTCTGTCATTCGAGTGTCCAGTGACTGTGCTCCGCCCCTTCAATACCTATGGGCCTCGCCAGTCTCGCAGGGCGGTAATACCGACGATCCTCGCTCAGATGTTGGCCGGTAGCGAAGAGATCTTTCTCGGTAGCCTCACACCTCAACGTGATTTCACATTTGTGGATGACACGGTCGAGGGATTCATCAAGATGGCCGAAGCTGATCTTGCCCCGGGGGAGATCATCCAGCTAGGAACTGGTTCGACTATCTCGATTGGGGACCTATTCGATACTTGTGCGTCCGTCACCGGTTCGACTGCTGTTGTCAAGACTGACCAGGAGCGAATTCGACCCGCGGGTAGTGAAGTTGATATTCTCCTCTCGGATCCAAGCAAGGCTCGGGACTTGATCGGCTGGACACCGCAGGTTGCACTCTCCGACGGCCTGGACCAGGTTGCCCAGTGGCTGGCCGCCAATCCGTCCGGCAACCCGGGTTCGTACCAACGATGAGCTTCCTTCCTCTCAACGAACCGATCATTGGCGATGAGGAGAAGCAGGCCTTGATTGCTGCCATCGATTCCGGCTACGTCTCCACTGCTGGCCCCGCAGTCACTGAGTTTGAGGATGCTGTTGCGGTCCGGTTAGGGGTCGACCACGCGGTAGCGACGTCAAGTGGGACTGCGGCCCTGCATTTGGCGCTACTGGGTGTAGGCGTGGGACCCGGTGACCTGGTGGCCGTAAGTGACCTGACCTTCATTGCGTCAGCCAACGCGGCCCACTACTGCGGAGCGGACCTACTCCTCGTTGGCCCTAGCGCGTCAACATGGAATATGGACACTGAGCTCCTCTACGAAGATGTCAAAGCTCGAGCAGCATCCGGGAAGCAGATGCCTGCCGCCATTGAAGTCGTACACATATTGGGTCACCCCGCCTACTGGGAACCGTTGCGCCAGATTGTCAATGACTTTGGCATCCCTATCGTAGAAGACGCAGCCGAGGCGCTGGGCGCTCGGATTCTGGTGGATGGCAGATGGCAAGAGTGCGGCACACTGGGTGAGGCCGGATGTTTATCCTTTAACGGGAACAAGCTGATCACGACTGGTGGAGGCGGCATGCTTGTCACGAATAACTCGAGCATCGCTGATCGCGCTCGGCATCTGTCGACCCAGGCCAGACTACCTGGAGCCGCCTACCGTCATGATGCGACCGGTTACAACTACCGGATGCCAGCCCTATCAGCTGCTTTGGGCACTGCTCAGCTTCAGAGACTCGATGGCTTTCTTCAAGACAAGGCCAGGATCAGAACTGCCTACGAGGATCTCTTCGACGATACCCAGATAGCGCTCGCTCCGGTCGCAGCCTGGGCAGAACCATCCCACTGGTTGATTTCCGCTCGTCTTGGGGGCACGGAGGAAGAAAGGGATGAAGTCGTTGACTTCTGTAACTCCAAAGGGGTGGGAATACGACCTATTTGGAGACCTCTCCACCTTCAGGATCCTTACTGCCACTCTGAGCAGTTGGGCTGTCGCTCATCGACTGAGCACTATAGGGACGGAGTTTCCTTGCCAAGTACCCCATCCCTGGGTCTGTCGGACCTCAACAAAGTTGCCAAGACCCTAGTTCAAGCCCAGCAGCACACAAACAACGGAGCCAACCTATGAAGCTGCCGTCGATCGATGAACTCTCTATTCTCGGTCGAAAAGGGTTCGAACTTGGTCTGCGAACTGCAGGCCAAGCCCCTGAACAACGCCAGGCCCGGCACCTGCTCAAGGACCTTGACCTGGTTCCCGCCCCTGATGCTCCCAAGGTTCTCTTCCTTTCTCCACGCAACTGGGCAATGCACGTAGCCCTGGAGGGAGTTATCGCCACCTCATTGAGAATTCGTGGCGCTGATGTGCAGTTCCTTAATTGTGGCGGTGGCCTGGACATTTGCGATCGGTCCAATACCTACTCTGCTCCACCGATGCCTTGTCGAAGCTGCTGCCGATACTCCGGCGTAACGATCGATGCTTTTGACCTGCCCCGTTCTTCTCTGGCCGATGGGTGGGGCGGGAACGATCCCGGTGATTGGCCTGAACTCGCTAGCATGTCAATCAGCGAGATGGGTGAGGTTGAGTACAACGGTCTTCCACTTGGCGAGCTCGCTGATATTCCGATCAAATGGTTCCTTTTGTCGGCCCGGCTGGACGATGACCCCTTAGGACTTGAGACCATGAGGGGATTCCTGGTTTCAGCCCGACGAGTGGCCGTTGGTTTTGAAGCTGCTATCAAGACGTGGCGTCCTGACACGGTCTTCATGCTGAACGGCCTCTTATTCTTTGAGTCCATCGCACGGGCGATCTGCGAGAGAGAGGGAATCGATGTCGTCACCTACGAACGCACCTTTAGGAACGACGCCCTGGTCTTTGCCCACAACAAGCCAGCCAACCGGTTCGACCTGTCTGACATATGGGCGACCCGAGCTCATGAGTCCCTCACATCTGAGCAGGCAGCGCAGCTCCACAGCTACTTAGACTCACGGCGGGTCAAAGGTCATCCCCTGCTTGATATCTGGAAGGGCTCTATCGACTCACGCCCTGACCGCCCGACAAGCGGACGCCTCGTTACCTTGTTCAGCAATGTGACGTGGGACTCCGCAGTGCTCGGTCGCGACCTAGCGTTTACGTCGATGCACGAATGGATTGAGGCAACGATTGAGTACTTTGTCGATCACCCAGAACATCAGCTAATCATTCGTGTCCATCCGGTCGAGAGCAAGCGGCCAGGGATGGAGACCCGTGAACCTGTGGCAGATTTTGTGAACGAGAAGTATGACAACCTCCCGGGAAATATTGTCTTGCTTGGTCCCGACGACCCGACTAACTCCTACCCGCTGATGGAAGAATCGGATCTCGGTCTCGTCTATACCTCGACAGTCGGGATTGAGATGGCGGTCATGGACAAGGCTGTTCTGGTATCTGGTCTCACTCACTATCGCGGTCATGGATTCACCAACGACGCGACGTCTCCGAGTCACTATCGGCAGCTTCTCGATCAATTGCTGGACGACCCGGAAAGCGGCACCCACAATCTTGAGCTGGCCCGGCGCTACGCGCACGCATTCTTCTTTGAAGCCGCAGTCCCGATGCCCTTTGTGACAGAGCCAGTACCTGGCCTAGCCCGACTAAATGTGATGGATGTGGAGGAGTTGAGTCCGGGATTTAGTGAGCACTTGGATAAGTTCTGTGACTCGATTTTGGATCGGTGACCGACATCCTTTGTGGTGAATGTCATGACGACCTCTAGTTCAGAACGTAGCCTGATCTCTCGAGGCAGTCTCTTCTCCATCGGCCCCCTCTCTCGCGCACTAGGGATGCTCATCCTCCTGCCTATCACTACCCGTGTCCTGGCGACTAATGCGCTTGGCCTGGTGAGCACCGCCCAAGTAGTTACGAGCATCTTGATGGCAGTTGCAGGACTGGGGTTGCCATCTGCTGCTCTGAGGGAGTATTTCGGTTCGACGGATAAGCCTGGGGATCCCTCTCTTGCCCAGATGCTCTCGCTGGCGGCTGTGGCGTCTACGGTCATGGTGGCCTCGATCACCTATCTGACGGGCGCCCAGTGGATTCAGCTACTTGGACAGATCGAGTTTGGTACCCCGATGGGAATTGCCGTCCTCGTCAGCATCCCCTTGTCCTTGCTCGCCGTCAGCCAGAACCTGCTTCGGGCCGAGGATAGGCCGGTTCCATTCGGGATAGCGGTCCTGCTTGCCACTCTCGGAGGCCACCTGCTTGGCCTGTCCCTGGCCCACTATGGGAATGGAACCCCTACTGAGTATCTGGTCGGTTCTGCGGTCGGAGTCGTCGTGGGCGCTGCTGTTGCGTCCGGGTCCGTCGGTCTCAAAGTCAGATCGGTCTCCAAGGCTGAAGCAATGACAGCGCTGCGTTTCGGCCTGCCAACCATTCCACACGCACTAGGGATTTTCCTTCTCCAGATGGGGGACCGAGTAGTAATCATTGGGATAGATGGCTACTCGGCAGTCGGCCGGTACCAGGTGGCCTACCTCGTTGGATCCTCGGGGATCATGCTGATTATCGCCTTCAACGCTGCTTGGACTCCCATGATTCTGCGGATGTCCGATGACGCGGAGCGTTGGAATTCCTTGGCATCAACCACCGGCCTAATGCACAGGCTCATTGGTTTGATTTCGGCTGGACTCATCGTCGTCGCGCCCGTACTACTCAAGCTGGCGGCTCCCAGCTCATATGAGACCGAAGGGCTGGTGCTGGTGCTCTCGATCGTTGCGGTATCGGCTCTCTTCTATGCGACCTTCCAATCCTCCTCGATAGTCTTACTGCACGTGCGCCAGACAGCACCGCTTGGTGCGGCTTCGCTCGTGGCGGCAGCAATCAATCTTGGCCTGAACGTCCTCCTCGTTCCGGAGTTGGGGCTGACTGGAGCAGCGTTAGCCACCACAGCGTCTTATGGTGTTTGGGCCATCATGATTCGCTACCTCGCGAGTCGGTTCGTTTCGGTTCCTTGGAATGACCGCTCACTATTGTTCCACTTAGCACTGGTGATCTCCGCGCTTGTTCTGGGCTCCTTCGTCGGAACTGCCGGCACTTCTTTGCTTGTTCGACTATTGGTTGGGCTAGGCCTCGGACTTGCTGTCATTCGCCTGCTCAGTAGGCAAAGATAGGACGCTATTGTTCGTAGGCCGCAGGAAACTTCCAAATTAGCCCGTGCCAGAATCCGAGCGACCACGACCAGTGCATCGCTAGGGCAGCTAGCGCTCCGGTCACACGATCCCCGAGGGCAGCATCCGAGCGTGCGGCCCCCGCAACTACGGCAGCGGAGTGAGTTCCGACCGACAAAACTCCGAGAGTGCGCAGAGGAGGAATCAGGATTCCAGCTGCAGCTGGGAACAGCATCGAGGGGAGGACCTGGCGAGTTTTCACCGAGTCGGGGTGTCGTCTCATTACAGCAGCCTTTGATCGGCCGTAGCGGAAGTATTGGATAGCCACCAACTTGAAGGAACCCCGAGGCCGGTAGCCCACCCCCAGATCGACGGCTAGCCAAATACCGTGGCCAGCCTTCCTGATCCGGTGATTCAGTTCATAGTCCTCATTCACGCCAACGTCCTCAGCCCAACCGCCGAGCTCTCGAACTACCTGAGTCCGAAAGGCACCGAGGTAGACAGTTTCGGCTGGGCCCGATGTAGCTCCAGAGTGGAATTTGGCCGGTCCTGCACCCCATGATGACCGGTTGGCCAAGGCGATGCCGCGACCAACCAAGGAATCGACCGGCTGGGCGATCATCCGCCCGCCTACAACCGCCGCTCCAGTCTGATCGAGAAGGTCGACACACCTTTGGACATAGTCTTTTTGAACAAAGGAGTGGCCATCCAGTCGTACCAAATACTCACCGCAGCAGTGGGCAAGAGCGGTGTTCAAACCCGCAGACTGTAGCTTCCGCGGATTGTGTATGTATCGAAACCTACTGTCCGCTTTTTCCCAGCGTTTGAGGTGGTCAATCGTGCCATCACTTGAGCCCCCATCCGCCAGAAGGACCTCGAAGTCATCATAGCTCTGATCGCTGATTCGTTTGAGGACATCATCAATGTCAACGGCTTCGTTGAAAAGCGGGAGCACGATAGAAACCCGCGGCGATGACCCGGCAGCATTCTGATCTAGTTTCACACTGCGACTTGTACGGGTGAGGGCATTGGCCCAACCTAGCCCGCTCGATGCACGTCAAGGTGCGGACGATCGGCGAGATCAGCGCGGACCTGAGTCCGTCGGATTGAGGCTTGGTTGTCGCACCGTCACTCCGAGGCTCTACCTTCTAGGGGGTGGGAACAGAACCAGTCATGGTCGGGCGAGTTATCGGCATCGAGGATGCGACACCTTTGGAGTTCTGGGTTGCCGTTGACCCCGAGCAAACCCTGCAATTGGATGACGTCGTTGCCCTGGACCGCATCTTGCCTGACGGCCAGCTTGTCCGAATTTTCGGCCTGGTCACCCAGGTCCGTGCCCGTCACGAAGGTGCCCGTTTCCAGAGCGACGTGTTCCTCATCTCCGATGGCATCTTGCCGGCCGAGGTAAGCGAAGCGGCCCTGGTCCAACCAACCCGCTTCGAACCCGAGATCCTCCTGCCCCCGTTACCCGGGGCTGCGGTCCGTCGAGCTACGGACAATGAGCGCGATATTGCTCTGTCCTTTGACGATGTTGACCGTCGCCTGCCTGCTGGGCTCAGCCGTTCGGATGAACCAATCTTCCTCGATCTGGACTTCGTTGACGGAACCAAGGGCGCCCACATCAATATCTCTGGCATCTCCGGCGTGGCCACCAAAACCAGTTACGCCACCTTCCTGCTCTACTCCATGTTCAACTCCGGTGTGCTTGGAGCCGAGGCCGCCAATACCAAGGCCCTCATCTTCAACGTCAAGGGCGAAGACCTGCTCTTCCTGGATCATCACAACTCATCCATGAACCCCGAACAAGTGGCCCGCTACCGAGCGCTCGGCTTGGAGCCAGCACCCTTCAGAGATGTTGGCATCCTGGCCCCACCTCGCAAGGGTGATCCCAACGCCACCCCGGCCACCGGTTCTCGCACCCTCGGCGTCTCGCCCTTTTTCTGGACTATCGCCCAGTTCTGCCAGCAAGGCCTCTTGCCGTTCCTGTTCGCCGATTCCGAAGACGAACGCCAGCAATACACCATCGTGGTGCAATCGGTCACCGCCCAACTAACCAAGCTGCCCGAGGGAGGAGATGGAACCGTCCGCTTCGATGGCCGAACCATCCGCACCTTCTCCGAACTGGTGGATGCCATCGAAACCAAGCTCATCCCCGATGATCCTGACGACATGGTCGATCAGCGCTGGACAGGTCGAGCAGTCGGGGCCGGAACCATCAATGCCTTCATCCGTCGCCTGGCATCCTCGCGGCGCCACCTCGAACAACTCATCCGGGCCGATATTGGCAACGCCGAACGCTACGCCCTGGATCTTGACGCCCACCAGGTCACGGTCATTGATATCCACTCCCTGCATGATCGGGCAAAACGCTTCGTGGTCGGTGTGGTACTACGCCAAGCCTTTGACGCCAAGGAAGCCAGTGGGGTGGCCAAGCCGTATCAGTTTGTGGTCTTGGACGAGCTCAACAAGTACGCCCCAAGGGATTCGTCCAGCCCGATCAAGGAGATCTTGCTGGACGTGGCCGAACGTGGCCGTTCGCTTGGCATCATCCTTATTGGTGCCCAACAAACCGCCAGCGAAGTCGAGCGACGCATTGTCTCCAACTGCGCCATCCGAGTCGTCGGCCGCTTGGATGCAGCCGAAGCGAAGCGGGACGAATACGGCTTCTTGCCAACGGTGCAACGACAGCGGGCCACCATCCTCAAGCCCGGTTCCATGTATCTTTCACAACCTCGTCTACCCGTCCCATTGCTGGTCGAGTTCCCCTTTCCGGCCTGGGCTACGCGCTCGGCCGAAGCTGGCTTGTCTCCCGGCGGGGCAAGCCAGTCGGGTGACCCTGATGACCCGTTCGCTGGCCTGGTCTAGGGCATGAAGTTTCTGCACACCTCGGACTGGCACGTCGGCAAAGCCATCCGTGGCCACAGCCGAGCCGATGAGCACCGGGCTGTCTTGGACGAGATCATCGGTATTGCCCAGACCGAAGCTGTTGACCTGGTCATCGTGGCCGGCGACCTGTTCGAGACGACAAGCCCAACTCCAGAGGCCGAAGCCATTGTCTATGACGCCTTCTTGCGTCTGGCCAAGATTGCTCCCGTAGTCGCCATCTCCGGCAATCACGACAACCCTCGCCGCCTGAGTGCCATCGCGCCCCTGCTGGAGCTGGGCCGGGTCACCATGGTGACCGAACCGAAGGCTCCCAACGATGGGGGAGTGCTCGATCTTGTGGTCGGCTCCGCCGGTCAGGGGGACCGCGGTGGCAGCGACGAGGACGGTGGCGCCACAACCGTGACCAAGGTTCGTATCGCCCTGCTCCCCTTTGTTTCCCAACGTTCCATTGTGCGAGCCGATGACCTGATGTCTGACGCCGCCTTCCAGAATGTCCAGCTCTATGCCGACCGCATGCATCGGGTGGTTGGTGCTCTGAGTGCTTCGTTCTCCGCCGACGCCGTCAACCTGATTGTGGCCCACGCCTTCGTGCAAGGAGGCGCAACTGGTGGTGGTGAGCGAGCCGCTCACCTGGCCGATGAGTACTCGGTCCCAACCACGGCGTTCCCTTCCACCGCCAGCTATGTCGCCCTGGGACATCTCCATCGGCCTCAGGTGGTGCGGGGTGCGACCGCTATCCACTACTGCGGCTCACCGCTTCAACTCGATTTTGGCGAAGAGGCCCAGACTAAACAGGTCAATATTGTCGACGTCAGTCCCGGCCTGCCCGCCAAGGTGACCGCGGTTCCGCTCCGTGCTGGTCGTTCGCTGCGCACCATTGTTGGCACTCTTTCTGAACTCGCTGATCTGGTGGGAACATCCCTGGTGAGTGACACTGGACAGGGTCCACCCTGGCTGCGAGTGCGAGTGCGTGAGGCCACTCGACCAGGTCTGGCCGATGAGGTCCGTGAGCTGTTGGGCCCGGGTGTGGTCGACGTGGTGGTCGAACACGACGGGCCGATTGCCTCACCTCGAGTACGGCGAGACGGACGAAGCCCACAACAACTCTTTGCCGAGTTTCTATCCGACCGGGCAATCGAAGATCCTCGCCTTCAGGCCGGGTTCAGCCAGTTGCTGGAAGATGTGAGCCTGAACGATCAGATTGGCCAGCCGGAACGCACCTCGGGTCCGGTGGCCAAACAATGAGGCCGACCCGGGTGCAGATGGAAGGTTTCTCTACCTTCCGTGAGCCGACTGAGATTGTCTTTGACTCCGTTGATCTGGTGGCCTTTGTTGGCCCGACCGGCTCGGGCAAGTCGACCATCATCGATGCCATCACTTTCGCTCTGTATGGCTCGGTCGCTCGCTTCGACGATGCTCGGCTGGTGGCCCCCGTCATCAATCAGGGCTCGAATGAAGCGAAGGTCCGACTCGATTTTGAAGTTGCCGGGCAGAACTACACCGCGGTACGAATTGTGCGCCGGACACAGTCTAAATCGAAGGGTCCAGGGGCAACCACCAAGGAAGCCCGGCTGCAGTGTGAGGACAAAGCCAGTGATGGACAGTTGGACGGCTCAACGGTTATTGCTTCGGGAGCAAAGGAACTGACCGCAGCGGTCGAAGACTTGCTCGGTCTCGACTTTGCCCAGTTCACCCGGACCGTCGTCCTACCTCAAGGGCAGTTTGCCGAATTCTTGAAAGATGATCCGGCCAGTCGCCAGCGTTTGCTTCGACGCTTGCTGGACCTGGAGATCTACTCCCGCATGGGTTCTCTGGCTCGGGAGCGAGCAAAAGGGGCGGGTCAACAGTTGGAGTTGCTGCGTACCCAGTTCGAGAAATTCGAAGATGCCACCACCGAACGCCTGGCCGAAGCCAATGCTCGAGTCAAGGCCCTGGCCGCCTTCCAGGCCGAAGCCGCCCACAAGCTGGAACAACTGGCCGAAGTTGAAGGCCGATTGGGTTCGCTACGAACCGAGGTCCTGGCCATTGACGACAATCTCCAGTCGCTCAAACTGATTGAGCCGCCAGCACTATTGGCGGCGCAAGGTCAAGAGATCACGTCTGCCAGCAAACGACTGGCCGACATTCGCGATGGGGTGAGTCAGGCACGGTCGGCCCGTGATGCGGCTCAGAAGGTCTTGGTGGAAATCGGTGATCCTCAACAACTCAACAGTCAGATGGCGGCCCACGCCCGATTGGCCGAGCTTGGACCCCAGGCGGAGAACCTACGAGTCGAACTTGGCCAGGCCTCCAAAAGGCTGGAGCAGACCGCGGCCGAAACGAACGATGCTGACGATGCTCTCGAAGAAGCCAACGCTGCGCTGTCGGCTGCTCGCGTTGGGGCCGAGGCTGGCGCCTGGATCACAAGCCTGGTTGTTGGCCAGGACTGTCCGGTCTGTCGCCAGGCCGTCACCTCCATACCCGATCATGATCCGTCGGCCGAACTCACAACGGCCAAAGCCAAGGAGTCAGCGGCAGCCGGGCGAGTGAAGCAAGTCCAGCAAGATCACCGAACAGCCCAAACGAACCTTGACCGACTCCAGGCCCAATTAGACCACCTAGTCAGTGATTCGGAACGGGTGGCGGCCACCTTGGTAGGGGTGGCTTCACCCGATGTGCTGTCGGCCAAGCTGGCCTCGGCCTCAGCGGCCAAGAAGAGGGCGCAACAGTCCATGGTCGAGGTTTCCGAAGCCGAGGCACAACTGGGCAAGGCCGAAGCCGAACTGACCCGGTTGGACAAGCGCGAGCAAGCGCATCGTCACCAATTCGGCAGTCAGAGGGACGGGGTTGCCGGCTTGCAACCACCGGCTCCGGGCAACCAATCCTTGCTCGCTGACTGGTCCGCTTTGTCGGCTTGGGCACAGGACCAGCAGGCTGGGTTGGCCGAGCGACGTGTCGGCATTGCCGAGGACGGAAAAGCCGCGGCAGCCTCCAAGGACGTGTTGATACAAGCCTTGCAACGAGGGGCCGAAGCCGTTGCCCTTGTCGTCGGGCCTGGAGGTGCTCAAGAATTGAGCACCCTGTCAGAGTTGGGTCAGACCATTGCTCGGGCCCAAGCCACAGCTGAAGCTTCGGTGGAGCGGATCACCGAGCGGATTACTCAGCAGGCCGAGCTGAAGACCCAGATCGACACGTTGGAAGAGACCCGGGTGGTGAACGCTGGTCTTGGTCAGCAATTGTCGGCGTCTGGTTTTGAACGGTGGTTGCTGGCCGAAGCATTGGACGATCTGGTTAGTCGGGCCACGGTGCGGCTATTGGAGCTTTCTGGCGGTCAGTACTCCTTGGCCACCGACGACACAGCATTCAAAATCATTGACCATCACAACGCCGACGATCTGCGAGATGTCCGCACCTTGTCCGGCGGCGAAACCTTCTTAGCGTCGCTGGCGCTGGCCTTGGCTCTCTCAGACTCAATCGCGGAGATGGCACCGGTTGATGCCCCACGATTGGGATCGGTCTTTCTGGATGAAGGTTTCGGAACCCTTGATCCGGAGACTCTGGATGTGGTTGCTTCTGCCATTGAGGACCTGTCGGCACGGGGCCGTCTGGTTGGAATTGTCACCCATATTGAGGCTCTGGCTGAACGTATGCCCGTCCGTTTCGTGGTGCGCAAGGGGCCAGTGACATCCACTATTGAAAAGGTCATGCTGTGACTACCACGATGAGCTTTGCCGTGGAGTCCTGGGACCCGTCCTATGGAGTGTCCGCTGATGAAACCGCTATGGGTGAAGCGAGCAACCCGGTAGATCTTGGGGTCGAGGTCCGGTCCGATGATTGGGCCCCAATCCAACCGGGGGACGATGTTGAGCCCCCAACATCACTTCTATTTGTTGACGGGGTTCGTCGGATTGACGCCCGGGTGTGGATCACAGGAGCTGATGGTCGCGCCCACCCAGGAGTGTGTGCCACCGTGGCGGCGGGGGCGGTTCGGTGCCGATCTGATAGTGCGCGGGTTGCCGTGGCTCGAGTGGAGCGGGCCCTCTATACCGCGGCGCCAGAGGCTGGACCAATCGTGGCCAGGATCGGAGAAGGGTCCAGTACTTATGAGCTACGCCCGGTCGTTGTCACTCCCGATACCGACATCAACCAGGCCATGAATCTGGCCGTGCACAGCCATATGACCGCGATCGAAACCTCGCTGGATGTCCCGGCTGAGCCGGGTGAGATGATTGTGTTTGACGGCCCATTGCGTGGCCGCGAAGCGGCGGCGGCAGTTGGCTATGTCAAAACCCAGCATGTGCAGTACCTGCCCGATGAGCAGCAGCTGATCGTCAATCAGCTTGGCCCTGGTCAGCGTACCCCTATCTTCCTGATCGGCGGCCAGTTCACCCGCTGGTCCTGGTATCTGCGTTTGCCTGGGCCGATCTCTCATCCCCTGAGCGGGGTAGTGCGGGTCGAGTTGGCTGGTCTGGGTCAGGCCGAGGATGCTGCCGGTCGGGCCGATGAGATCAGCGCCGCCTTGCCTCGCTACGCCAGTACTCCTCACAAGGACACCCGAGCCCCCCAGAACCTGCATCCCATCGCTGGATTGGAACGAGAGCTGCGCCGTCGGTTAGGCGACCCACACCTGATGGAGCGAGCTCTACGAGTAGCTGCCGCCCGCTAGCTGGAGCCCTTGACCGCGCCGAGGGCTTGGCCGAGTGCAGGCAAGTCGGTCACCAGGGTGCTCCACACCAAGGACCAGTCGATTTGGTGGTAACCGTGGGTAGTCCGGTCTCGCATGCGTTTCATGGCGCCCCACGGAACTTGTAGTTCATCAAAGGGCGGTGGCATGTCGTTGCCATCGAGGTTGTAAGCCTTCTGGATGGCGGCGACAGCCTCTCCGATGGTTTCGATCAGATCTTTGGCGGCTGCTCGATGAACCCAGTCGTTGTCGAAGAGTTCTTTGCCCCGTTCCACTAGTTCCGATGCATGGTTCACCTCGTTGTTGATATGGCCAATTCGCACCTTGAGGACATGCTCGCGATCCTTCTTCAAATCGCCACCGCATCCTGGCTGATATGGACCAGTTCGTCCGCTATTGCTCCATCGGTTACGACATCGACTGGATGGCCGAGAAGGGCTTCGACTTGAAAGCGAAACTCTTCCACAGAGAAGAGGCCGACTCCTGGGAGGGCTCGCACTAAGAGGTCGACGTCGGAATCGGAGGTGGCGTCACCCCGGCCAACCGAGCCAAAGACGCGCAGATCAGTAACGCCATACTTAGCGGCTAGGTCCAGCATGGGCTGGCGGTAGTCACGAATCAGATCCATCGTCGGGGTTGTGCCAGCAGATGGATCAGAGTCGGCCAGCACGATGTGTTGGCTAGCCACTTCCAGCAGCTTCTCCAACATTGGCATTGTCGGTTCGAGCTTGCGGTTCTCGATCCGGGAAAGTGTCGAAGGTGACACGCCAGCCTTCTCAGCGAATTTCCTAACCGACAACCCGGTGTCGTTTCGTGCATTTTTCACGACTTCGACTACATCCATTGGTGTAGCCTATACGCAACGCTAATCAGGGTCTAGTATTTCCGCTTTCCGTGTTAAGGGATCCAACTAGACTCCTGAAGGTGCTGTCTGGCTACCGGAGGATGATGTTCTCGTATCTGGTTGTGCTGCTCGCGGTCTCTTCGGCCGCCTGCTCTGAGGCCGACGATGCTGATGCGCCTTTGTTCCCGCCTGATGCTGCCGAGGTCGCCATTGCCCGAGCGGCTGAACGCTTTCCGGATATGTCCAGAGACGTATCCCATGACCATGTCTCAGATGAAGGCGAGCTGAAAACAATCAGGACTCTGGTTGTTCCTGACCGTTTCGATAGCGAGAGGATCTCAAACGAACTTGGAGAGAGCTTTCTGGTGACTACCAATCGACCCGCCGACGGGCCGTACTGGCGAGTCGAGGGAACATCTCAACTCAACAGCTCCGATGGCTCGACGATCTATGAGGTCACCCTGTCCGACAACAATGGTGAGGTCTATTTTGCTGGCCCTCAGTTCTTTGGCGTCAATGAGGAGGGCCTCGTGGTATCAGTTGATGCACCGACCGGGGTCTTTCCAACAACGGTTGTCAGCTAGCTGGTCCAGGTCAGATCTAGTGGTCTAGGCGTTGGCCGGTCCAGCGGAGACGGCAACTTCGAACTCCAACAGGGTTGGCTTGCCTGGTCGGGCCGGTGCTTCGCCCCCAGCATCCCCTCCGGGATGGCCGCCAGGGTGTCCGCCCTCGGCGCCAGCTGGTGGTCCACCGGCTGGAGGTCCGCCGCCCTTGTGGCTCTTGGCAAACATTTCGCTGTCGCGCCATGCCTGGTAGGACTCTTCGTCGGCCCAGCGGGTATAGACGAACCAGCGGGGCTCGTCCTCGCCGGTTGGGCGAAGCAGTTCGAAACCTTCGAAGCCAGCCACAGTGGACAGCGCCTCAACCTGAGCTTCAAACCGCTTGACCATCTCTGGTCCGGCTTGTGGTGGAATGGCAAGTGCGTTGATCTTGACGAGTGACATGCCTATGTGTGTATCAGCTGCTGACGACTTTGTTTGTTCGCCACCGGCCCAAGTGCCTTGGTCAACAGGTTGTCGAACGTAGGCTTGATGACCGGGGCCCGTCACCTCCAGGTGAAGGCGAGGGCCCCGTGGTCATCAGGGTTCGATTGCAACTGGACGGCATTGATCTGTCGTCAGGCGGAACCCCGCCTTCACCTAGTTGTTGGTGAGAGCGCCGAGCAGTCCGCCGCCGCTGTTACCGCCAGCCGACCCGCCTGCTCCAGCTCCGCCGACGGGCCCCTCAGAAGGCTGAATGAGCACGAAGCCTTCTCCTTGGAAGTCCATTTGGAAGGTTTCTCCGGATCCGCCACGAGCCATCGACTTCAGTCCACCTGTGGTATCAGTCTTCAGGTTCATCACAACACCGCCACTCCACATGACAACGGCATTCGGGTCGCCGAAGGTGTTGCCGCCAGCAACGTCGAGCATGACTGGCGGCCCGTCGGTGGTGATGGCTACATAGCCGGTGCCGGTGAGGGTCACGTTGTATCTTCCGCCTGCTAGCGCCCCGGCCATGCCGCTGCCAATGCGTTTGATATCCCACTTGATGGAGCTGGAGAAGGCGAGAATGTTGGCGCCGTTCACGCTGATCATGTCGTTCTCCAGGTACATGACCTGGATGTCGGAGCTCTGGTCGGCGATGAAGACCTCGCCGGTTCCAGCGCAATGCATCATGCTGACGCCTTCGCCTGTCGTGGCTTTCTTCAACATCTTGCCTAGGCCGCCTGACCCCTTGTTCTCAAAGGTGGCAGCACCCTGGTAGGCAACCATTGACCCGGTCTTGGCTTCAACTTGACCATGAGCCAAGCTGATTCGCAACAGTTTCTTGTTCTGCAATTGAAACTGTTGTTCTCCGGCAGGAATTTCTCCGTACTCGGCCAATTGGCTGTGAATTACCATGTGCTAACTCTTCCCTCTTGAGTGAATGCATTTTCTATCGGTAACAACCCTCCAAAGGTGAAGGGTGATCCGGAGGGCAGTCTAGTTTCCTGTTCGTCCGTGGTTTGGGTCAGGCCAGCTCGGCCACCGACAATGTCCTTGGGCGGCCACGGTTCTCGTTCACCTATTCTCGTCCGCCTAGTCGGCGAACCGGCCAAGTTTCTTGGCCACCATCAAGACAATGACCGCTCCGAGGATTGACCCGAGGAAGCCAGCCTTGGTGAAATCCAACCCGTTTCCGGTCAGCACGTTCCACAAGGTGCCGCCAACCACCGAGCCGACGATTCCGAGGACGGAGGTCCCGATACACCCCAACTTCTGAGTGCCTGGAATGATCGCCCGGGCAATCATTCCAGCGAAGAGTCCAACGATGAGGGCTATGAGGAGTGACATCTGCCCATGATCCCACATCGGCACGGGCTGTGCCGCACCGGATGTGCCGCACTGGTTGTGTTGCACCAGTTGCGCTGACGGCCCCGGGTCGCCAGATCCAACAGTGTTGAGAATGGAGTGGGAACGGTGGTGTCTGCTGCGATCCTAGCCGGCATGCCAATCCGCCATGAGGCCGCCGCCATCTGCACACCTGGGCTCGAAGCCCTCTGCGAGTCCGAACTTCGCAGCTTGGGAATCAAGCCAAAGAAGGGTGCTTCGGGTGTGGTTGAGTTCCGTTGCAACAACCGCCAGCTCTATGCCGCCAACCTCTGGTTGCGGACGGCCTCGCGCATCCTGGTTCGTGTCGCCTCGTTCCGAGCGACCGATTTTGCTCACCTGCAAGAACGGGCCGACGAGGTGAACTGGAAGCGATGGATTCCCAGCGATCACCGGGCCGAATTTCGTGTGACATGCCACAAGTCCAAGCTGTATCACACCGACGCCATTGCTCAGCGATTGCATCAGGTAGTTGGGCCCCCGTCCATTGGTGAGCCAACCCAGCCATTCGTGGTCCGCTTCGATCGCGACCAGGTCACGATTTCGGCCGATGCTGGTGGCACACCCCTCAATCATCGAGGGTGGCGCACCGAGATTGGTGTTGCCCCCATTCGTCCGACCATGGCCGCTGGAATGCTGATGGCCTCAGGGTGGACGGGGGAAACGCCAATGCTCGATCCGTTCTGTGGGTCTGGCACGATTGCTATCGAAGCTGCCCTCATCGCCAAGGGTCTTCCGCCCGGCGGCAAGCGCGACTTCGCCTTCCAGAATTGGCCCGAGTTCGAGCCCGGTGCCTGGGCCAGCGTGAATGCTGCCACCAAGAACGACAAGAATGTCTCCGTCACCATCGAGGCTTCTGATCGTGATGCAGGGGCAGTGGCCTCCACCATGGCCAACGCCAAGCGTGCCGGCGTGGCGGACATCATGGACATTCGTGAAGCGGTTGTTTCTGATATCACTGCTCGTGATGACATGGGCCTGGTCTGCACCAACCCGCCCTACGGCAAGAGGGTGGGCGACGGAGATCTCACCTCCCTGTATCAACGATTTGGCATCGTCTTGCGCGAGAAGCGACCTCAGTGGGAACTGACGGTCGTGACCCCAGATCGCCGCCTAGCTGTCAACACCGATCGCCGGCTCAAACCGCTCACAGGCTTTGGCCATGGTGGGTTGAAAGTAACGGTACTCAACCGACGAGGTGGAAAACCAGTGTCGCCGGAAACGGATTCTCCGCAGGACTAGACACAGCGCTCGTCTTGTCGTCCATTTTCGGGTCGGCGAAGAGCGTCAGCTTGTCATCGGAGCGTTCCCAACTCGTAACCGATTCCAACAAGCGAACGGCTAGGTCTTCGAAGGCCGCCGCGGTGATGTCACACGTTTGGGTGGTCGAGCCGGGTAGTGAGATTGAGGCCGAATGGTCCGGGTTGAAGGTGTAGGAGCCCGAACGTTCGTGACAGTTGGTATGGACCACCAGGGTTGAGGTCGAGTCATCGACCTCAAACTGGATGACCAGTTCTTCGAGCGGTCGCCCCTCGACTTCGGGCCGACCAGAAATGCCTGCCTCAGTTAGTACCCAGTCACCGTCGAACACTCCAATGCCCCCACCCGGGACTTGCACAGCCAGCTGGGATGATGAGGATGCCGCTTGATCCTCGGGATCTATGACGTCACCCGAGCTGGCAGCACCGCATCCAGCGGTGAGAACGACGATTGTCAACCACAAGCCGGTCCAGTTCCGGAATCTGATCAGATGCTGGGGGAGGCGTGCGGACATCAGCGGGAACACTATCTGTGTGGTGTTCAGTCGGTGCGGTTTGCGCTCTCCCTACCGAGGATCCGAAGTTGAAGAGCCCGTTCTGACGGCGAACGTTCTGATGGAGACCGTTCTGATGGAGACCGTTCTGATGGCGACCGTGAGAAATCTACGCCTAGGTGCAACGTTTCGGTGCGACAAAAGCGTCTGAGTAGGCATGGTTCGAGATTCGATCGGCAAACTACGAGCCGTGAGTGACATC
>JAJRQY010000079.1 GCA_024280015.1 Actinomycetes bacterium | reverse complement strand
TGACCCGGTTGCAACCCCGTAAACGTCGTCCCATGACTCGTCCAACAACGAGCATTCGCATCCGGCCAACCCGGCGACGTATGCGAACCAATCGAACCCGAATACTGCGCCGTCGTACAAGTACTGGTAGTGAACACCACCCGAGCACTCGTCTCCGTCACGCTTGACCCCGTCAACCCCGAAATCACCGGCGCCGGGTCCGAGGTGGCTGACTCGGTTTCGACGGGTGAGGTCTCAACATCACCCGTCGAGGTCTCAACATCACCCGTCGAGATCTCAACATCACCCGTCGAGATCTCAACATCCTCAGTATCGGCTAACTCCGGCCCCAGCGGCGCAAATTTGACTCCGGGATTGGCGGCAACGATCGCTTTGCTCGGAGCCTCCGAGTACTCAATGTTCTCCAATGGCGTATCTCCCGGCGCCACGACGTTCCCCGACTCGTCGATGAAATCGCCAGTCTCGGGATCTCTCGAAACAAACGAAATCCCGTTAACGGTGCCTCGCTGAGCACTCGGATCAGCCGGATCTCGGAAGACCAGACTGAAAGCTGCCTCATTCGTCGAGTCATCCGAGCCTATGAATGCCGCGGCGCCACCAATTGTCATGAGCAAGACAGCGAGCGCGGCCACACCAACTAATACACGCCGCCACGGTGATGGAGAATCATCAGTGCTGACAGTACTTCCGGTTGGACGTAGCATTGTTTCGGTATCAAGCGACTCCGCACCATCACCAAGAACACTTGGAGCACTTGTCGCCACGACGGTCATGTCGTCATTTTCGCCAGTAGTGACCGAGGCCGCGGCTCCACTCGAACCGTCGAGCACGGCCTGAAGATCGCGAACGAAAACGCGAGCATCCGCTTGCCGATCCTCTGGATCCTTTGACATTGCCTTCTCGATCACCTGACACAGCTCGGTCGGCGCCGAGTTCCGAAGATCACCCGGTGGGTCCTGCAGAACCCGGCGAAGCAAGGAGGAGACCGTCTGCTTCTCACCCGTTGCGCTAAATGGTGGATGACCCGCAATTAACGACCAAAGACATGCACCCAGGCCGTACACGTCGAGTTCCGTTGTCGGCTTGTTCGGATCAAGGGACTCAGGCGCACTGTAAGCAGGAGTAAAACTGGCCACCGCAGACTGCGAGGCCGTCTCCGATGTAGCCAGTCTGGCAAGCCCAAAGTCCGTGACGACCGGAGTCGATGAGTCGAGCATGAGCACGTTCGCCGGCTTCAGGTCTCGGTGGATTACACCAGCGTCGTGAGCGACTGAGACGGCTCGCCCGACCTTGATGACCAGCTCAGTCGCTTCGGACCAATCCAATGGGCCTTGAGTCTCAACCATGTCCCAAAGCGACCCAGCTTCGACAAAGGGCATCACGATGTAGGGGGCACCATCAGAGGTGGTCCCAACTTCGTAAACGGTCAAGATCCCCTCTTCAAGCGACAGCTGTCCCATGGCCTGACGCTCACGCTCGAAGCGTCGTTGGACGGTCTCGTCCCATGCCGAGTGCAACACCTTGACCGCTACGTCACGGTCAAGTTGTTCCTGCCTGGCCCGAAAGACCGTTGCCGAGCCTCCACGACCAATTTGCTCGGCATCACTGATGCCTTCGATCCCCAAGTCAACCACTGCGCACGCCCTCCACCGACTCTCACCCGAAGGGCGGACGGTACCAGAACCCAGCTGGTGTCGCCAGGCGGAAGCTCCGAATCAGAAATGCCGGCATTCCTTCGCCCACCGCCGCCCGCAACTACACACAACGGTAGGTGGTTTTGTGTCGTCCCAACTCGTGAGTACCGTAGAAGCATGCCGATTGAGCCGGAGCGCCGGGAAACGACAGAGATCGGTATCCCAGGTCTAGAGGCGGCGGAGTTCGTTGGTCGTGGTGGGGCTGCGATCGTGTACAAGGCGAAACAGACAAGCTTGCAGCGCGTTGTCGCGGTGAAGCTGCTGAACAGCTCATGGGATGAATCCGTTGCGCGCCGTTTCGACCGGGAACAACGGGCAATGGGCAGACTGTCGAACAAGCCAGGGATCGTGCCCGTGTATGAGTCCGGGATCACCAGCAACGGCGCCCCCTACATCATGATGCCTTTCTATGCCGATGGTTCTCTCAAGGACTGGTCAGAGAAGCAGGGCCCTATCCCCTGGCAAGATGCAGCCGAGATACTCATCGAAGTCGCTGAGGCGGTCGGACGTGCTCACGACGAAGGCATCATCCATCGAGACCTCAAGCCAGCCAACATTCTTTTGAGCAATTCTGGCAAGCCGCTGTTGGCCGACTTTGGTATCGCCCGCCTCGTTTCTGATGGGACCGGTGTGCACACGACGTCCGTGGCCTTTACTCCTGCGTACTGTCCCCCGGAGGTGTTAGATGAAGCCGAACCAAACTCACGCGCAGACACCTACGCACTGGCTGCAACGTTCTGGGCCCTCGTCCGCGGACGGCCACCATTTACCGACTCAGACACCTTGCTGCCAATGGAAGCGGTTCTCAAGCGGGTTTTGACCGAGCCCCCGGGTCCATTAGAAGGAGTTCCCTCGCCAGTCGCAGCTTTCATCGAACGGTCGATGTCGAAGGATCCGACCATGCGCCCAGCAGATGGACGGGCGTTTGCCGACCAGCTTCGAGAAGCCATCGTCAGTTCCCTATCGCCGGCGCGACCGCCTTCCTATGACGACGAGACCGTCGTGGCGTCCAAGCCTGCGGTCCCAAAAGACTCATCGCGCCCTCGACGCACTGGGCAATCCCGTATTGCTATTGCGGCCATGCTGGCGCTCATCGGAGGTGGTATCGCCTTTACAACGCTTCGACCAGACGGGGACGAAGCGACGCCGGTTCCCGAAGCCACAGCGGTTCCCGCAGTAACGGAGACTGCCATTGGATCCGACATCGTCACTCTCCAGCCAGGACAAACAATTCAGCTCCTCGCGCTCGCGGTTGACCCTCTCTCCTCAGAAAGCATTCAAGCACGCCGCTCGGCCGAGCTAGCGATCGAAGACTTCGGCCCAATTGATGACTTCGCCGTGGAACTCCTGCCGATGTTCCCGGTCGCATGTGAGGCCGAGATCGACGAATCTGTCCGCTCGGCACTTGAGATGACTGAGGCTGTTGCCCTCATTGGCTCCACCTGCCCCCAATCGGTCTCGTCAGTCGTCGAAGCAGCCAATCAAACAAGCCTCTCCTGGATCTCGTCGGACCTACGGTTGCCAGACCTCACCGCAGTGGTCGACGGATCCGCAGGTGTCAACCATGTAGACGGCTTCTTCCGAACGGCTCAAAATGATCACTTTCAAGGAGCGATTGCCGCCCAATTCGCCCTTGATGAACTTGGGGCCCAGTCAGCTGTCATCGTGCGAGGCGTTTCACCCGGCCATTCCGAGATAGCGGACTCGTTCAGCTCCGTCTTTGAACAGGGTGGCGAAGTGTCCAATGTCGAAGTATCTGGATCCTCAGACGTAGCGACGGTGGCCTTGAACTTGCAAGAGACTCACCCAGATGTCACCTTCTGGGTCCTTGGCCCTGCTCGCGCTACCGAACTGGCGATTGCCATTACTGAGAGTTCAGCTGGATCGATCGACCGGATAGCGATCGATGCCGTACTCTCCCGAGCGGTGGTGGCAACTCCAGCGATGGTCAATGTCTTTGTCGTGACACCACTGCGACCGCCAGAGACCGCTACGGGAGCAACGGGACTGACCTTTGGGGAACTCGCTACCGCGTATGTTCGGAAGTTTGGCGAACAACCGGAGAACGACCTAGCTTTCGCGTCCGCTTACGACGCCTCGATTCTGGCTCTAGAAGCCATCAAAGCAACGGCGGTCACCAAGGAAGATGAGCTGGTGATTGACCGAACGATGTTGAGGACTCACCTGGAGTCGGCAAAATCGGCGGGGCTCACCGGATCCCTTCAGTGTAATTTTCTCGGAGATTGCGGATCACAGGCAATGGCTATCGTTCAGATTGACGGCAACTCGCTACCCACAACCATGGACAATGTCGTGAAGCTCTTTCGCCCCAGCTAGTCGATTAGCGATTCGCTTAGCCCAAGGGTCGGATGGGCAGGCCGTCAGCGCCGTCCAGGATGGAAACGAGGGTGTCGACCTGGTCGGTGACCTCGTCCTTAGCTTGGGTGACCACGTTCTGATCATCCCCGCCAATCAAGAATGCTGGACCAGTGGCGTCGTCGAAGCGTCGTTGATTGAGGTACAGCTTCGACTTGATCTGGGCGGGGTCGCCGTCTTCGGGACAGAAGGTCATGCAGTTGCCGCATTCGTTGCAGGACTCACCGAGCACAACATACTCCCAACGGCTGCCCTCAATTGGACTGGGCAGCTTCAAGAACGCATCGTTCGGGCAAACCGTGACACAGAAATTGCAGGCAACGCAGCCCCACTGTTCCAGCTGATGATCCACCGAACGCGGCAGCTTGGAGTTGCCGTCCTTGTGGTACATCCCGTTGGTTTCCGGCGAGTAGAGGGAGGCCACATAGCGCTCCACTGAGCCGCTACCACCGGCGGCAACGAGGCCGGCGAGATTCTCGACTTCAGCATCCTGCATGGCCTTGGCCAGCTTCTTCAGCATTGGCACAAGTCGGCCATATCCTCCCGGCTTCAACAGGTCACTACAGATGGTGACCGGCACTAGCCCCAGACCGACCGAGGCTGCCAGGTTGTCGCGGTTGATTCCCGCTGACCAGCTCACCTGGATCGGGGCATCAAGCTGGTCCTCAATCCGAAGCTTGCCGGGAAGCGCTCGGTGCAGCTCACTCAGAAGCGTCATGGCCAGAACATGGAGTGGTGGGCCAGACATATACATGGAGTCATCAGGCATAAAGCCTCGATGGTTGTCCAAGATAAGCGTATTGGTCAGCTTGATTCCAAACTGTTTGCCGTGATCTTGGGCAAACGCAAGGAGTTCAGTAATCAGCTCGATGGCTCGATCAAACTGCAAATCATCCTTGAAGGCCTGGGGCTGGAGTTGCAGCTCGGTGTAGCCAAGGGTGTCGTGCAAGATCGCCTTCACCCGGTCATGGCCGAGCAGGGTCGGGTTGAGCTTCACGATGACGTTCAGCCCGTGCTCGGTGATCAGGTGTTTGGTGATCGACTCGATCTGCTCTGGTGGGCAACCATGGAAGGTTGAAAGAGTCAGCGTGTCCGACAACTGGGTGCTGAATTCATAGTCTTTGAATTGGGCCCACTCGCCGGTCAATTCGGACCGAAGCCGTTCGACGATCTCACTGCCATCCATCATCGAGGCAATGAAGTTGGCAACCTTGTCGGTGCTGATTCCTTCCAGGTCATAGCCAACCGAGAGGTCAAATACATGCGGGCCAGGGTCTTCGCCGACATGTTCTCGAAGCGGCTCCCATTGACGGAGAATCTCGATCAGCATCGAGGCTTTGACATACTCTTCAATCGAGTCGGGAACCCGGAGCTCCTGGCTCCACTCGATGTTGTAGCCAATGGTTTCCATATCGATGCATGGTCGACCAATGACCAGGTCATCAAGTACCTGAACGGTTTTGAGTTCAAAGAGTCGTGCCCCTCCCAACCAGGCCAGAACAATGTTTTGGGCCAGCTGAGTGTGGGGTCCAGCAGCAGGGCCAATGGGGGTAGCAATGGTGTGCCCCAAAAACTCTGTTGAGATGTCGGGACCAGCGGCGACGTCATAGATCCGAGCAGAAGGCAGGTCGAAGATGCGTTGACGCGTTGTCCACTCACGCTGGATCCGGTCCAGCAAGGTGCCAAGCGGAATTGGCGTCAGCGGCTCCTCCTCTGGAGTGTTTGTATTGTCGGTTCCATCGACAGCAACAGGATCAGACATTTCCTGCCTCCTTCAATTTGGCCTGCACCCGCGTTGGGGTGAGGGGGAATTCATCAAACCAGACTCCGGTAGCGTCATGCATCGCCGCCACGATTGCTGGGGCATAGGGGATGAATGGCATCTCGGACATGCCACGAACACCGAAGGGGCCTCGGGGGTCGGGGATCTCCAGCAGCACTGTTCGCACCTCTTCGGGGATGTCCCCGATTCCGGGGATGAGGTAGCCACTGAGTCGCGGATTCTTGACCCGGCCTTCCTCCACGATCAGGTTCTCCGAGATGGCATACCCATGGGCCTGGATGATGGCTCCCTCGACCTGTCCAACCACCAGGTCATGGTTGATAACTCGACCTACATCGATGGCACAAACAACGTCATGCACGGTGATGTGGCCGGTCTCGATGTCGACGGTGAGATCGACTGACTCGGCCACATAGCCGTAGGCAAAGTTGGGTTGGCTCGGAGCACCTTCGGGGTCCAGGGCTTCGGTTGGCGGCGGCACGTAGCGGAAGTCGCCAACGGCTGGGCGGTCACCGGCCAGCCATGCTTTCTGGGCTTCTTCGGCCGCACCAAGAATGGCGTTGCCCGACATCCAGCTGAGTCGAGAGGCAGAGGCCGATCCTGAGTCACCAGTGGTGGCTGTGTCGGAGAAGACGGCACTGAAGTCCTCAAACGCCAGGCCAGTAGTTTCGGCCGCCATTTGCACGAAGGCGGTGTGGGCGCCCTGCCCAACATCGGCACCGGCCAAGAACACCTCGCCGTACGCTGGCGCAATCTCACTCGACCCATCACCGGACTCACCTGGGTCAGAATCTGAGTCAGTGCCAGGGTCGGCGTGGAGAATGATTTTCGCTTCGGACCGTTCGGGAAAGCCGAAGGAGAAACCAATGTTCTTGTAGGCACATGCCATGCCTCGGCCCCGACGGATGGAGCCGGTGGCTGGGGGCAGCGAGGCGAAGGAAGGATTTGGCTTCGGGTCACCGAGCGGGCTGGTCCAGTCGGCCGCTTCGGCACAAGCGTCAACCACTTCAGCAATGGACACACCCAAAGGGAGTTCGGTTCCGGTAATGCCAATGGAGCCATCGCTCAACAGGTTTTTGCGTCGGATCTCCACCGGGTCGATCCCGCAGGCTTGGGCCAGCTTGTTCATCTGACACTCAGAAACAAAGGAGCCTTGTGGCCCACCAAAGCCGCGGAAGGCGCCTCCGGGGATGGCGTTGGTGTATACCGCGTTGGAATCAATTCTGGCCGCGGGAATGTTGTAGGGCCCAGACACCGACAGGTGCAGGTTCCCCAATACCTTGTTGGTGGTGTAGTTGTAGGCACCGGCGTCCAAGTACGAGTCGGCTTCGACCCCCAGGATCATGCCGTCAGCGGTGGCGGCCCACCGGGTGGTGACCTTGCCCCGGTGACGCTTGTGATGGCCAACAATGGACTCTTCTCGGTTCCATTCCGAACGAACCGGCCGGGCAATGCCCGCTTCTCGCAGGGCCTTGACCGCCAGGGCCACCACAATCTGGAGGCTCATATCTTCCTTGCCCCCAAAGGCTCCACCGATGGCTCGATAGATGACGCGGATCTGGTCCATGGGCATATTGAGTGAGTGAGCGATCTGCTCCTGGTCTTCGTGGGTCCACTGCCCGGCCGTCTCAACCGTGATGCGCCCTTCATCATCAACCGAGCCGACCGACACCTCGGTCTGAAGGAAGGCGTGTTCTTGGTAGGGCAGCTCGTAGCTTCCTTCGATGATCACATCGGCCTTGGCGAAGGCTTCGGTCACGTTGCCTTTGCGGATCACAATATTGTGGTAGAGGTTGGACTCGGCATCCGCTTCGGGATGAACCAGGTAGGCATCATCGGCCAGCGCAGCGTCGAGATCAGCGATGAGGGGAAGCTGTTCCCACTCGGCCTCAATCAATAGGGCAGCCTGGTCACAGATATCGGTTGTCTCAGCAACGATGATGGCTAGGTGATCGGCTTCCCAACGCGACACATCGTGGGAAACCAACTCAGGCGAGACCGCATCATGAGAAGCAGCATGGGAAGGCTGACCATCGCCGCTACCGGTCGGCCCGACAAGGACCGGTTGGTCGGCGATGGTGAGCCCGTACGCATTGACCGGCACGTCGGCTGCAGTCAGAACCAGGACGACTCCCTCGAGCGCTTCGGCTGCTGAGGTGTCAAGCTTGGTGATGCGGGCATGCGGTTCGTTAGTGAACACCGCTTTGGCGTGAAGGAAATTGTCGTGTTTGTAGTCACCGGCATAAAGGGTTTCACCGGTGGTTTTGCCAGGGGCATCGGGCTTGAGTTGTGAATCGCCGAGGGTCATCGTGTTCCCCCAACGGGTTGGGCGGTCCCGACGGCTTTTTCGATGGCGTAGTAGCCGGTACAGCGGCACAAGTTGCCCGACAGTCCGAGCTTCATCTGTTTGTCCGATGGCAGGCTCTGGCCGGCGGCTTGAGCATCTTCTTGCAGGGAGGCGGCGGCCATCACATAGCCGGGGATGCAGTAGCCACACTGCACCGCGGCCTTGTCGACGAAGCTTTTCTGCATGGGGTGCGGATCAGTGCCGTTAGCGAGACCTTCGATGGTGGTGATGGTTGCCTCATCGGCGCGTCCGGCAGGGACCAGGCAGCTGAGGACTGATGTGCCGTTGAGGTAGACGGTGCAGGCACCACACTCCCCCTCGGCGCACCCTTCCTTGGTGCCGGTGAGTTCAACCTCGTCGCGTAGCCAGTCAAGCATCGAGCCAGGCACCCAGGATGCGGTCACGGTTTCGCCATTGATTGAGGCGGTGACGTCATCGCCTTCACTCAGAGTTCCGCTCACCCCATCCGCGGCGACGATTGGTCCGCCGAGAACGGGTATCGAATCAGGGAATGAAGCTTGCTGTTCGTTTGCGGCCAGGGCTTGCAATGTTCGACGGACCATAACGCCAATGAGGTCGATGCGGTAGTCAGCGGTCGCTCGCAAGTCATCGATTGGACTCACCGAATTCTGGGCAACATCGTTGGCCCGCTCGATCAGTTCCGACGTGAGTTCGTGGCCAACCAGCAGCTCTTCGACCTCGGGGAGACGAACGATGGTGGGCGCAACACTGCCCAAGGCAATCCGAGCACCGGACACAGTCGCCTGTTCGGAATCGACTTCGTCATCAAATTCTAGAACGGCGGCCAGGTGCACCACTGAGATGGCTTGGGCTCGACGAAGGCCGAGTTTGACGAAGAGGCCACGAGCATTGCTGGCAAGAGATGGGAAGGAGATGCCGGTGACCATCTCGTCATCAGCCATGACAGTTCGGCGCACGCCGGTATGAAATTCGGCCAAAGGCACAGATCGAATCCCGCGCTCCGACGCCAGAGTGATGTCGGCCTCAAGAACCCGCAAGGCGGAGATGGTGTCGTTGGCCGGGCTGGCAGTCACAATATTGCCAACAATGGTTGCCCGGTTGCGAAGGGCCGGTGACCCGACTTCGAGGCAGGCTTGAGCGAGAGGTAGTCCGCTGGCTATGACCACCGGGCTCGTCGCCGCCTGGTTGTGGGTGACCAACGGTCCAAGGTTGACGCGATCCTTGGCTTCATATATCGCATCCATGCCTTCGATTCGACTGATGTCGACCAGGATCTCGACCTCGGTCCGGACCCGTCGGTCCATCTCCAGCATGAGGTCGGTTCCTCCAGCGATGATTCTCACCTTCGGTCCGTGCTCGGTAAGCATGCGCAGAACTTCCTCAATGGAACCTGCATTGATATGGGTTGTTGCCCGGTGGGGCGGCAGCTGCACGTCGTGGACGGCAAAGACAGTCATTGACTCTCCGGAAGGCGATTGTTTGGCAAGGTGCTCATCTTCCCAGACTTCAGCCACACCAGCAACGACAGAGACCAAACAATCAACAATTTGTCAATTTCCAATCTCCCACGGCTCATCGTCCTCTCGTCATCATCATCATCCATAGTCTCCAGCGGCTTTGTCAGCGCTTTGTTGGCTACAATCCATGGGTGTCCAATCTGCTCTCCAGTGCACCAGCACCTGCTGGAGCAGACTTCGAAATACGCTCAACCTCTCTGGCCTACCCAGCTGTGCCAGGAGAACACCGAGTTGCCCTTCTTGGGAACCTTGGGCCATTGGAGCCAGCTCTGTTAAAGACTCGAGCTTCTGGTGTACCAACCCTGATACTTTCAACCTGTCTCCGGACCGAGATCATCCAGATCGGTACTCGCGCCACTACCCAGGCGGGGCTAGCCCAACTCTTCGGTCCTGAGGCCGATCTAACCCCAGCCACGCACCGATATGGCTTGGAAGCGATCGAACACATCCTGCGAGTCGCTGCCGGGTTGCAGTCAGCGGTAGTTGGCGAGCGAGAGGTCCTGACCCAATTCCGAACCAGCGTCGCATTGACTGCGGATCACGGGCTGATGGATCCGACCCTTCGCGACCTTGCTGATACCGCAATTGGGACCGCTCGACTCATCCACCGAGGCCACTTACCCGATCCGCGTCACTCTCTGGCCTCTCTTGCTGCTGATTTCACAGCACCGGCCGACAGCGTTGCCGTTCTTGGCTACGGGGCGATGGGTAAGGCCGTGGTTGATGCCCTCCTCCGACTACCAAGCAAGCCAGAGGTAACTGTCTTTGTTCGCACCCCGTCGGCCATCTCGAATCAGGCCGTGCCTGTGCTTTCGATGGACCAAGCAGGCGAAGCACTCGGCCAGTATCCCGCGCTGATCTCCGCTACCGCAGCCGACTCAACCGTTCTGAGCCCGACCACAATCAATGACATCCTCGCACGTCGAACCGAGACCCTGACCATTGTTGACATGGCCATGCCTCCAGACTTTCCAGCACTCTCGGACCCCAAGGTCACCTATCTCAGCATCGACGACATTGCTGACCAAGCACACCGTGACGGCACCAGTCGCGCCGCTCAAGAACAAGTGCATCATGCAGCAACCGGCTTCCTGCGTCGACGCGGCTCGCGTGGCCAGACCGGCGATGTCATCAGGACCATGTTTGAACAGGCTGACCGCGCTGCCCAGGACACTGCACGACGTCTGGCCAAGCGATTGTCCTGCCCGGAAGACATCGCCATTCTCGAGCAAGCAACCCGAGCCGTTACTCGGAAGGTCCTCCACCATCCTGTGCAATTCCTTGCCGAGGCCGATGAGTCTGAGGTGGCAACGGTGGCTCAAGCCTTTGGAGTTGAACCCAATGCGTGAACTCGTGCTGGCCACACGAGGATCACGCCTTGCTTTGGCCCAGTCCAAGCTCGTGGCCGACGAGATTCAGCGGGCTCATCCTGAAATAGCTATCCGGATTCTCACCATTGAAACGACCGGTGACATCGACCGAGTGAGCCCAGTGACCGCGCTAACGGAGATGGGTGCTTTTGTCCGATCCGTTCAGCTTGCGGTTCTCGATGGCCGAGCTGACCTTGCTGTTCACTCCGCCAAAGACCTACCTGTTGCTGGACCCGGTCAGCTTGTTTCCACCTATCCAAAACGGGCTGACCCCTATGACTGTTTGGTCGGAAAGCCTGCCGACGAGCTGGCTCCGGGTGATCTCGTTGGAACTGGTAGTCCCCGACGGGCAGCACAGCTTCTTGACCTGATTCCTGGCATCAAGCCCGTCGAGGTCCGGGGCAACGTCGACACTCGAATTGGCATGACCAACACCGGAGATGTCTCGTCTGTGGTGTTAGCCACTGCCGGTCTCGAACGACTTGGTTTGGCCGACAGGATCACCCACCGATTCCACTCAACCATGGTGCCAGCACCCGGCCAGGGATGCCTGGCGGTTGAGTCACTCACCGGAAGCGAGACCGCCGAGCTACTTGTCGCTCTCGATCACTGTCCAACTCGAGTGGCAGTCGAGGCGGAGCGACAGCTGCTCGCTCTTACTGGTGCTGGTTGTCGCTCAGCCCTCGGGGCTCATGTGCAGCGAGTTGGCTCGGACTGGAAGATGGATATCTTCGTTTCTGACGGCACGGGGAACCGTCAAATCACCGTGGAGTCAGAGGACCCGGGACAATTGGTTCGCGACGCAATCCAGGAGTCCGGGTTGTGAAACCTGTTCTTGGGGTTACAACCACGATCGACCGATTTGAACAGCTGGCTCCTGAACTCGATCGACTGGGCTTGGATCTGGATCTTGTCTCGCTGCCGTGCATCAAAATCGAACTCCGACCCGAAGTTCTGAATGACTTGTATTCACAAGGCGCTTCGACTGAGGCCATCGTGCTTAGCTCAGCCCGGGCCGCTTCACTGATCGACTTCTCCCGCTTGGACTCGATACCGGTCCTCGCTGTTGGGCCTCGAACAGCTGCGTCCGCCAAGCAAGCCGGAGCGCAAGTGACGTGGACAGGTTCTGGGGGTATGGCGGAGCTAGCAACTGAGGCCGGACGATGGATCAAGTCCAGGCGCGTCCTTGTTGTTGGAGCGTCCAATCGTTTGCAGGAACGCTCCAGGAGTCTTGAGAAGGCAGGGGCCTCGGTAACTTCCGTGCCGCTCTACACCACTCTTGCGATTGCTCCACCAAAAACCCAGATCGAAGGTGTCATTTTTGGCTCTCCGACAGCAGTCGAAGGTTGGTATCTGAGTCGAGATCTTCGGGGTCTTCAAGTTGCTGTTCTTGGCCAAGAACCGGCACAGTCTGTGCGGAGCCGAGGAGTAACCCCCGACCTCATCTCCACAATCCCGAGTTTTGTTTCTGCTGTCACACAGCTAACCAAGCTGATTCAATCGCTACCCGAGGAACAAGAATGAGTCCGACGATTCGACCCAGGCGCCTTCGCCGAACTGCCGCCATTCGAAATGTGGTGCGCGAGACCCGCCTTGACCCAGCAATGCTCGTGCTGCCCATTTTCGTAGTCGCAGAGTCCGGGGTTCGCCAAGAAATCAGCTCAATGCCTGGCACCTATCAGTGGTCAGTTGATCAGCTGGATGCCCTCGTTGGCGAGGCCGATGAACTCGGTATTGGCGGGGTACTTCTTTTTGGGATACCGGCAGACAAGGATGCCGTTGGTAGCTCTTCCTGGGACCCTCACGGACCCGTTCCCTTAGCCATCGCACGCATCAAAGAACTGGCGCCGTCTTTGTTGGTGTGGGCCGACGTTTGTCTCTGCGAGTACACCACCCATGGACACTGCGGAGTACTGGCGAAGGGAACCGTTGACAATGACGCGACCCTACCTCTCCTTGCCCGCGCCGCTACTGCCTACGCCAAAGCCGGAGCCGATGTGATCGCTCCGTCAGACATGATGGATGCTCGAATTGGTGTGATCCGTTCCGGCCTCGACCAGTCTGATTTCGAGGAGACCCTCATCTGTTCATATTCAGCCAAGTATGCATCGGCCTTCTACGGTCCCTTTCGAGATGCCGTTGACTCGTCCTTGGCCGAGGGTGACCGGCGAAGCCACCAGATGGATCCCGCCAACCTTCGCGAAGCCAGGAGAGAAGTCGCACTTGATGTAGCGGAGGGTGCCGACATGATCATGGTCAAGCCTGCTGGGCCCTACCTGGATGTGATTGCCCAGGTACGCAACACCACGGATTTGCCGGTAGTGGCGTACCAGGTTTCCGGCGAATACTCCTCGCTTGTTGCCGGAGCTCAGCTGGGTTGGATCGATGGGGATGCCACCATGATGGAATCCCTACTCGGTATTCGGCGGGCTGGGGCCGACATCATCATCAGCTACTTTGCTCTTCGCGCTGCCAGAGTTATCCGAGACCAGCAATGAGTCAGGGCATCTACGACACCATCTGGGCCAGGGCTCAGCAACTCCTCCCGGGCGGGGTCAACTCCCCCGTCCGAACCTTTGGCTCGGTTGACGCCCTCCCTGTCTTCGCTCAATCCGCTTCGGGGCCACATCTCATCACGAGCGACGAAAGGAAGCTCATTGACTTCATCTGCTCGTGGGGAGCCATAGTTTTGGAGCACGCATCGCCAGTTGTTGTCCAGGCCATCATTCGGGCCGCCAGTCAAGGGACGAGTTTTGGAGTGCCAACGGTCGGCGAGGTCGACTACGCGGGATTAGTGTCCTCATTGGTCCCCTCCATTGAGATGTTGCGGATGGTGAACTCGGGAACCGAAGCCACCACCTCAGCTCTACGTCTGGCCCGCGGAGCCACCGGACGCGAAGTCGTTGTCAAGTTCGAAGGCTGCTACCACGGCCACGCCGACCCCTTCTTGATCAAGGCTGGCTCTGGAGCAGCAAACCTTGGGGTGCCGGACAGTCCGGGGGTCCCGGACAGTGTTGCTCAATCAACCCGCATCGCCCAATTCAATGACTTGGAGTCAGTCAAGTTGTCACTTGCGCCTGGCGATGTTGCCTGCGTCATCCTCGAGCCGGTGGCTGGAAATATGGGGGTCATTCCTCCAGAGCCGGGCTTCCTTGAAGGGCTACGAGAGTTGACAGAATCTGCCGGGAGTCTGCTGATCTTTGATGAGGTCATGACGGGCTTCCGAGTCGGGCTCGGCGGCGCCCAAGGCCGCTTCGGTGTGACTCCGGATCTGACAACGCTCGGCAAGATCGTCGCCGGAGCAACTCCAGCCGCCGTCTATGGAGGTCGGCGGGATCTGATGAATCAAATCGCACCTGCTGGACCCATCTATCAGGCTGGCACCATGTCGGGGAACCCGATCTCGGTGGCAGCCGGGACAGCAACACTCAACCAGCTGGCTTCTGAGGATGACTTCTACCGACGGCTAGAAGAGACTGGTGCGGAGTTGGAGGCGCGCCTCAGCGCTGCCCTCAGCCGGCATCGGATTGACGGAACTGTTCAGCGAGTCGGCGGAATGCTGACGGTCTTCTTCGGACCGAGCAAGGTCCGGTCATGGGACGACGCGGTGCATGTTGATCGAGAGCGATTCACTCGCTTCTTCCAGGGTGCCCTTCGGCGAGAAGTACTGATCCCTCCATCTCCGTTCGAAGCTCTCTTTTTGATGGAAGCCCATCAAGGGGTCTTGGAGGAATCCAGCCTCGCCTTAGAGGCAGCCATTGGGGACGCTGCCTGATCAGACAGGTCCGCTGGACAGATTGTCTGATGCAGATCTAGTGGTGACTGTGATCGTGAGTGTTGTCATCACCATGCGGGTGTCCGGCGCGGTGCTCGGCGGCAAAGTGTGAATGTCCCTCACCAATCGGTTTTCCGACCTTGTCCAGCTGCCCTGGAAATGGAGCTCGGTAGGCGCAGGTGTCACAGTTCACTGCCGGCTTGCCTTCCAAGGCCTCGCTATAGCGGCGGGCGATGATGTCAACCAGTCTGGGGTCCGGTCCAAAGTACCCGGCGTCGATGACTTCTATCCCGGTACTGGCGGTGAACTCAGCAATCTCCCGTCGTGCTCGTTCAATCAGCTTTCCGTTGCAAATGAACCAGAAGAACAGAACCATGCGGAGTGGTTTGGTTGATCCGGCTACCTGCTGTTTGGCAGTGAGAAGGTGGCCCATGGTTCGTAACGCCTCGGGGGTGAGCGGCCATGTCATCCCGGTGAAACCAGTTGAGACCTCGCCGGTGTGCAACCACTCGCCTAACAGTCTGGAGGCCTTCACCGCGTCACCATTAGCATCAGGGTCTGAGGTCCCGCGGGCGATAACCAGCAGCGGCAGGCCATCACCGCCAGCTTGACCGACATTGTCGGCGGCAATCTCGATCAGCTCGGGCACGACTCCCAGTGACGAGGCGAAGATCAACTCCATTTGTGGGTGCCGCAGACGTCCCTCCACAATGATGGCGGGGACGTCACTCTTGGAATGAGTAGCAGCCAAGAGCATGAGCGGTACAACCACGATTCGAATGCAACCCGCCTCAACCATGGCGTCTAGGACCTGGTTAGCTGGCGGACTTGTCATCTCTAGAAAGCCGACCTCAACAAGAACATCGGGGAAGGCCGCGGCGACATGGTCACCAATAGCGAACATTTGGGCAGCGCTGATCTTGCAGTGTGAGCCATGCCCAACAATCAACATCCCTTGGCGAGGGACTGGCCTTGATTGGTTGTAGTGGGCGGATAGGACACCGGCTTCTGGAGGAGTCTTCATTCCAATCGGAATGGATGTGACACGTTCAACCAACATGATCAATACGCTCCTGGCTGGCTTGGCTGATTCTGTTCTTCGGCAAGACGAATGGCCCCTGCCATTCGTGTGCTGTCAAGATCTGTGGCGGAGATGCAGTCAACACCCATGGCCTCAGCCAATCGGCGAGCCAAACCAAGTTTCGGGCTGCCGGTTTCGCAGTCCAAGACAAGACCGCGATATCCCGCCTTCTTGAAAAGAGCCGCCTCAGCCAACGCACTGTCCAACGCGTCAGACTCACCGCTGGCACGTCCGTCGGTTAGCACGACGCAGAACGGTAAGCGAGACTGATCGCGTCGCTGCTCGGCCACCCCAATGGCTGTCCTCAGACCAGCTTGCAAGGGCGTCTGACCTCCCGTTTGCAGATCACTGAGCCTGTTTCTCGCCACCTCGATGCTCCCAGTCGGCTGCAAAGCAACCTCGGCTCCCTGGTCCCGAAAGGTAACGAGTGCGACATGATCGCGTCGCTGGTAGGCGTCGGTTAGTAAACCAAGAGCGGTTCCGGTCGCAACCTCAGCTCGCTCGCTTGACCCCATTGAGCCACTGGTGTCCACAACCAGAATAAGCAAGCTGCCAGCCTTGCCTTCCATGATGGCGTGGCGAATATCGGACTCATCAACGGCCCCTCCTGCCCCTTTCTTTGTGGCCACCTGCCGAACCGTGGCAGCTACCGCAATGGGCCGCACCTGGGCGGGGTCCGAAGCAACATCACGGACAAAGCGGCCCTGGGCAGATTCAACCGGTTGACGTCGTCCCGATGGTGAGTTCGGAACCTGGTTTATTGCTGCGCGCTGATTCAAGGTGTTGTCGACAGCTCGATCCGCTCCAATCATCATGGGAGTGGTTCGGCTCGGCAATGACTCTTCCTTAGTGTGGTTCACCTGGCGTTCGCCATCTTCTGGCTCAGCCGGGTCTGAGTCTGGAGTGTGATCTGAGGCGTGGTGTTGCTCAGCATCACGGGGCCGGGTCGAGTCAATGGCCTCTTGGATCTGCTCCTCGGGGAGCACCGGCGGGTCAAAGGGATTGCGGCGACTGCGGTGGGCTAGGACCAGTGGAGCGACTCGATCAAGATCATCCCTCGTTGCTTCAGCGCGGCCTTCCAGACCGGCGAACGCCGCCGCTGCCCGACACAGCACGATGTCGGCTCGCAAGCCCTCCGCTCCCACGGCCAGGGCAAGCCGAGACGCATCTTCGATCAGGCGCTCGGGCACGGCGGCTGGCGTCGCCTGACCCAGCTTGCTTCGCAAAGCGGTTTCCTGAGCAGACTCGTTGCCGGCCCCGGTGCCCTCGCCCGGTTTCTTCTCCTGATCAAAGGCGAGTCTCCGTCGAACGGCCTCGGTTCGTTCTCGCAAGTCTTGGCTGGCAGATATGGAAACCGACAGACCAAAGCGGTCCAAGAGTTGGGGCCGGAGCTCGCCCTCTTCTGGGTTCATCGAACCAACTAAGACAAAGCGAGATTCATGAGCGTGGGAGATGCCATCACGCTCAATCCGATTTTGCCCCGAGACTGATACGTCCAGCAGGGTGTCAACAAGGTGGTCGGCTAAGAGGTTGATCTCATCGACGTAGAGGACCCCTTGGTCAACCTCGGCTAACAGTCCAGGAGTAAAGGTGAATTCGCCTGCCATCAACGCCTTGGACAAGTCCAAGGTACCGATAAGCCGATCCTCGGTCGCCCCCAGCGGCAGGTCAACAAAGGGCGCCGAATCAGAAAGAAGGCTGGCGAGGCCCCGAGCAAGCGTCGTCTTGGCTGAGCCCTTTTCTCCTCGAAGTAGCACTCCCCCAATGAGGGGGTCAATAGCGACCAGCATCAAGGCCAGTTTGGCTTCGCTCTGACCAACAACCTGGGTGAAGGGGAACTGACGGCGTGCGGTTGGGGCACATTGTGAGGAGGAAGGTTGGTTCACTGTCATCGTGCTTCCTCCCAGCCTTCGGCCTCCAGAATCGCATCTTGCAGAGTTCTGCGTGAGGCCTCGCTGGCATCCCACATGTCACGCTGATCAGCTTCCAGCAGCCTTTCGGCAATGGACTTGAGGGCCCAGGGGTTGGATTGTTGGAAGAACTCTCGCATCGCTGGGTCCGCGACATAGGCCTCGGTCACCTTGTCATACATCCAGTCCTCCACCACCTTGGCTGTTGCGTCATAACCGAACAGGTAGTCGACAGTGGCCGCAAGTTCGAATGCCCCTTTGTAGCCGTGTTCCTGCATGGCGGAAATCCACTTCGGGTTCACGACCCGGCTACGCACGACTCGTGCTGCTTCTTGCGCAAGGGAACGAATCTTGGGGTTGGCGGGGTCAGCAGTGTCACCAAACCACGCCTTTGGATCCTTGCCCGTGAGGGATCGGACAGCGGCAATCATTCCCCCATGATCTTGGAGATAGTCATCACTGTCGAAGATGTCGTGCTCGCGGTTGTCCTGGTTCTTGACGGCAACATCAATGGCACTAAAGCGTCGTCTCATCGCTGCTGGCTCAGCACTTCCGAATCGGTTGCGGCCATAAGCGAACCCGGACCAGGCGAGGTAGACCTCGGCTAGGTCAGCATCAGTACGCCAATTCTTTGACTCCAGTACCGGCAAAATTCCTGACCCGTAGCCACCGGGAGGTGGACCGAATATCCGTGGGTCCTCAGATCCGGTCGTAGCGATCGGATTCTGCTCAACAGGCTCGTCCAAAGCAGCAACCATGTCAACTGCCTCATCCAGCATGGCAATAACATGCGGAAAGGCATCACGAAAGAATCCGGAGATTCGCAAGGTCACATCAACCCTTGGACGACCGAGCTCTTCCAACGAGATCACTTCAAGCCCCATGACACGCTGACTCTCTTCGTTCCAAACTGGGCGAACACCAAGGAGAGCCAGCGCTTCTGCCGCATCGTCGCCAGTCGTGCGCATACAGGCTGTACCCCACAAGACGAGGCCAACCGTGTCGGGAGCTCGACCAGTTTCCTCGATGTGCTTGTTCACCAACACGTCAGCCAACGCAGTACCGACCTCCCAAGCCAGAGGGGAGGGAATGGCCTTCGGATCAACGGAGTAGAAGTTCCTGCCGGTTGGAAGAACATGAGCCCCTCCCCGGCTGGGTGCGCCACTGGGCCCAGCAGGCACATAGCGACCATCCAGAGCTAGTAGGAGATTGCTGATCTCATCGCTGGTTCGTTCCAGATTGGGGATCAAGCGCCTGGCCACCCACTGCAATGTTGGGTCATCCGTCGACGTGGCATCCCATCCCAAATCTGCCAGCCCTTCAACTAGCGAACGGCATTCCTGTTCCAACTGGTCTGTTTGGGCTCGACTTGCTCCTTGCACTCCGAAGCCCAGTCGAGCAGCAACGGTGTCGCGCAACGCCGGAACCGGGCCCTGCGGGAGCCTGGTTACCGCCAACACTGTCTCAACCAGCTGGTTGCCCTGCGGCCCTGTTCCAAACAGGTGAAGACCACCACGAATCTGAGCGTCTTTAAGGGCACAGAGATACCCATCAACGTGCAGGATCAGGTCGTCGAATGCATCATCGCTCGGCGCCGTGTCGCCAAGGTCAAGATCGCGCTGGATCTCCGCACTCACGAGCAGATCCCAAACCTGCTGACGAATAGCTGGCAGCTTCGAAGGGTCCATAGCGTCGGCCTGGGCATAGCCGTCGAGCAGCTGCTCTAGTTTGGCCGTGTCGTCATAAGCATCAGCTCTGGTAAGTGGCGGCGGGAGGTGGTCAATCACCACGGCATGAGTCCGGCGCTTTGCTTGGGTCCCTTCGCCGGGATCATTCACGACAAAGGGATAGACGAAGGGGATGTCGGCCAAGGCAGCGTCTGGGAAACAAGATGCTGACAAGGCCGTTGCCTTGCCCGGCAGCCACTCCAATGTTCCGTGCTTGCCCAAGTGAACAATTGCATCCGCGCCCCAACCTCCCTCTTCATCACTCGCAGCCAGCCAGCGGTAGAAGGCCAGATAGTGGTGCGGTGGCGGCATGTCAGGCGAGTGATAGGTGCCAATTGGATCAGCACCAAAGCCGCGCGGCGGCTGGATCGTGATCAGGACGCCTCCCAAGTCCATGCCGGGAAAGACCAGGCTTCCTTCCTGGTGGTACACCTCGCCCGGGGCCGGTCCCCATACCGACACAACTTCTTCTTGGGCTCGAGAAGGCAGGGTCTCAAACCACCGGCAATATGCCTGGGCATCCAGTCGCCCGGGGGCGGCCGCCAACTGTTCTGCGTTTAGTGAAGGCAAGTCATAGGTGAGCGTGTCAGCCAGTTCAGCCATCAAGGCATCACCATCTGCGGGGATCCGATCCACCACATAGCCAGCCGCCTGCAGCGCTTGCAGCATCTCGATGGCTGATGCCGGAGTGTCGAGTCCAACGGCGTTGCCGAGGCGGCTGCGCTTGGTTGGGTACGCCGAGAGAACCAGGACAGTCCTCTTGTCCGCCACACCCTTGCGTCGCAGGACTGCTTGGCGGTGGGCCATTCTGGCCAGACGGTCGACCCGTTCCGGGTCAACTCGGGTAGCGACAATCTCGTCGCCCTCCGCCGTCGTGCCTTCCTCGACAATCTCTTTGAAAGCCACAGTCGGACCAATGATTCGACCATCGAATTCGGGTATGGCCACCCCCATACCAATGTCGATTGGTGACAGGCCAGCCTCATCTGCTTCCCAAATCTTCTGAGATCGGCTGCTTGGCGGTGCCTGGATGACCGGGACATCCAGACTGGCCAGCATCGGTACCTCCCATTGATCACCATCTTCGCCACCGCTGGATCCTGCAGCGAACATCGAGGTGATAAGAACATCAATATTGTGCTCAACACAGAGTTGTAGCGCGGGGACTTCGCCGTCCTGATCAACCCGAAGCGAGTAGGTGTAGATGGCCAGGGAGTCGCAGCCTGCTCGTTCGATGGCGGCACAGATATCAGCGACATAGGTGGTGTTGCCTGCCACCAGGTGGGCTCGATAGAAGACGACACCGATCAAGGGCTTGTTTTCGTCTCGGATCGCGTTCGGCTGACCGATGCCTGCTCCGTCCCAAACCCCATAGCGCGGCAATTCACGCGGGGCTTCAAATCCGAAGCCCGTCAACAGGATCGTGTCGGACAAGAACCGCAGCATCTGCGCCGTGTTCGCTGGCCCACCGCTGACAAGATAGTTGTGTGCTTCGGCCACCAAGCCAGCGGGCGCAGTTGATGCTGCTGCCAGCTCCGCGTCTGGGACGGCCTCGCCTCCAACCGCGATCAGGGGAATGCCTTGGGCTGAGCTGGCCGCTACCAGCTCTTGGAATCCGTCCTCCCACGCTCGACTCCCGCCCAGCAGCCGCAAGACAACAATGTCGACGCCTGCGAGGTCGGGACAGCCCTGGAGCCGGTCGGGGTTGGCCCAGCGAAAGCCGCCAAACTCTTCAGGAAGATCATCAACAATGGAACGAGCAGCCAGAAGCTCGGTGTCGGCATTGGAAAGAAAGAGGATCAATGAATTGCTCCGGTTGCAGCCACGTATCGGGTATGGCGTTCTGCGTCGGTCCACAAGGAGCAGTCCGCGCATTTGAACGGGTCTTGACTGGGGTCAGCGGGTTCGATCTGATACCAGAGACAACACGACGTGCGCTCCCAGGCCCAAACCGGCTCCGATTTCTCTCCCTGAAAGAGAACGAACCGGCCAGTCGCTTGGATCTCAGCTGGCGCACCAGCAGTGAACTCCTTTGCCAGACCTCGGACGCCATCCGGATCAGACATGGTGCTAGCTACCGCACCAAACGACGAGGCGATGCTTGCTCCGATATTTCCCAAGAGCAGCTTCTTGCCAATCCGCAGATTGGTTCCTTCGCCGGGCGCAGTCCTAGCCTCATTGAAGGAGCGGTGCGCCGTTTCGACCAGGGGGTGCAGATGGTGTTCAAAGATCGAAGAATGGACCTTAGCCTCGGCAAAACGTACGTGATTGAACCGGATCGCGTTCGGCCGATTGCGGCCGAGTTGGATACTGATATTGCTCGGCGAGATATCCAGATGATGCCGTCCCCCGGTCAGGATCCAGCCGACAAGGGCAGCCGAGGCCACTCGGAAGGCGTAGGCCTGTACGAATAAGGACAGTCCAATATCAGCCCGTGCAATACCTCTGGCCGAACTGGCCTCATTGACAAGTGCCAGGAGTTGACCGCCGTTGTCGATCAGTTCAGACGCGTCGTGCCATGGTTCATCTGTGCTTCCCTCACCGTCAGATACTGATCGCAACCGCAAGTAGGTGACGGTGTCGGTGATTCGCTGCCGAAGACTCTCGGCGTCACCCTTCTCGGCAGTTTCACTGATCAAGGGGAGGAAGAGGCGCCAGCAGCGCCCTTGTCTGACCTGGTCAGCAGGACACCGAGACCGACGCCGAGGCCACTGAACAATAGGGCCAGACTGGTCAAAGACTGCAAGCGAAACTCCCACAGTAGGGTCGCTGGGAAGTCGGCGGGAACCGTGTCTGGACTATTTGGCCAGATGAGGATCAGCGCGATGTAGGCAACGATTCCGCCGACGAGGGTTACCGCCGTTGCCAGCGATTGGTCGAACTGGTTGCGACACCAGGTTCGGAAGATCGAGATTCCCACTGCCAGAACAATCCCAGCGGCGACAAGGGAGAAATAGTAGATCGAGCGCTGGCCAACGGTGGCCGGATCACCAACAGCTGGAGGATTGGCCGGATACTTCATGGCAGGAACAAAGACAATGGCGACAAAAGCAATGGCGGCCAAAGCCAGGGATCGACGAAAATCATCCGAACCAGGCAGCCGATGGCGGATACTGGCGAACACGGTGCCAAAGACCAGACCAGCAAACGCTCCAAACAAGATTCCCGCAATTGGCAACCCGATGTAGGCCTGGACCGAACGCGACACGAGCGGGGCAGCCTCTGCTCCTGATCCAGCGGGTAACCCTGCCTCTTCAATGGCTATGGCCGCGTTGATGCTTCGCTCGCCAATGGTGACGGCGAAGACTGCTGCCAATACGCCGCCGACAGCGCCGGCCATCATGGCGCGCAGAATGATGTGGATACTTGTCTTTTTCATGGGTCTCTCCTGCTCAACGACGTGAGCAGTGGCCTAGTGGCAGGGCACACCAAATAGGTGGCGGCCATCATGGAAGAATTCGTGAAAGAGCTCCCAGTTCTGCGTCAAGACTGCACCGTTCTCGGCAAACATGAAGTAAGCGAAGACCAGGGCCAGCAGGGAAGCCAGCCAGAGTTCTTTCGGTACGTGAAGCGCTTCAATTGAAGCCGATTCAGCAGTAACTGCAGTCATTGTTTTCTCCATCCTCGTGGTTTTTCTAGATCGGCGCTCTGGCTCTGGCAGCGCTTCCAACAGAAGCACGACCTATACAGTTGCGGGACAGCCTCGGATTCTCACCGATGTTCCCCGATCCAGTGGGACGACTCTATCCCAACTCACAAGCTCGTGCACAAGGTGGCCTCGACGAACCGATTGGGCACACTATTGACATGGCCCGAAAATCGATTGTCTTGATCAATACTGGTGATGGCAAGGGAAAGTCCTCGGCGGCCTTTGGCGTGATGACGCGGGGGTGGGCCCGTGGGTGGAATGTTGGAGTGGTGCAGTTCCTCAAGTCCGGCAAGTGGAAGGTTGGGGAGCGCAAGCTTGCCGACGAACTGGGAATCGAGTGGCACACGCTTGGCGACGGTTTCACTTGGGAGTCAACCGATATGGACGAGACCATTGCCAAGGGGCGCCACGCTTGGGCCGTGGCCAAGGAGAAGTTACAAAGCGGCGAGTTCAACCTGTTGATTCTTGACGAGTTGACCTACTCGATGAAATACGGCTGGGTAGAAGTAAGCGAGGTGGTCGAAGCAGTGGTGAACCGGGCCGAAGGAACCAATGTCGTAATCACCGGTCGAAACGCCCCCCAAGAGCTGATCGATGTAGCTGACACTGTCACCGAGATGGTCAAAATCAAGCACGCGTATGACCAGGGAATCAAGGCCATGAAAGGCATCGAGTTCTAGGTGAGTTCGCCCCAACTTCAACTTGGACCGCGACTTGTTGTAGCTGGCACTCACTCTGGCGTCGGCAAAACCACAGTCGCTACCGGCCTCATGGCAGCCTTCCGCCAACAGGGCCTGTCGGTTCGGTCGGCCAAGGTTGGCCCAGACTTCATTGATCCTGGCTATCACTCCCTTGCCACCGGTCATGCTCCCCGAAACCTTGATCCATGGATATGTGGAACCGAAGTGATTCCATCCTTGGCGGCAAGAGCCGGCGCAGACGGCGACCTGCTCCTCGTGGAAGGGGTCATGGGACTATTTGACGGTGCAGTCGATGGACGGCCTTCATCAACTGCCGATGTCGCCAGGCTCATTGATGCTCCAGTCGTCCTGGTTGTCGACGCCGCATCCATGAGCAGCTCAGTGGCAGCACTAGTTCGGGGATACCGGGACCATGACCCCTCACTCCAATTGGGAGGGGTCATCCTCAATCGGGTCGGCTCTGAGCACCACACCACGCTTCTTCGTGAGGCGCTGGCGACGATCGATGTTCCCGTTCTTGGTGCTGTTCCCAGAGACAACGATCTGACCTGGCGCGATCGGCATCTCGGACTGGTCCCCATTCAAGAACAAGGGGACGAGATCGTCAAGCGAATCGAACATCTCGGCTCGGTCTTAGCGAGCAACTGCGACCTAGCTCGTCTACTGGAAGTTGCGAAACAAGCTCCGCTCACGACGGCGCCTCCGCCACCGCTGCCTTCTCTGGTATCCAGCGTTCGCATTGCGGTCGCGACTGGTCCGGCCTTTAGTTTCCTGTATCAGGACAATCTCGAAGCCTTGCAGGCAGCAGGAGCCGAGATCGTCGAGTTCGACCCCCTGATCGATTCCGGCTTGCCGCCTTCGGTAGATGGTCTGATTGTCGGGGGCGGGTTTCCTGAAGTGTTCGCGAACCAGCTTGCGGAGAATACTTGCCTTCTCGAATCAGTGAGAGAAGCTGTTCTGGGTGGCCTCCCGACTTGGGCAGAGTGCGGGGGTTTGCTCTGGCTAGCACGAGCCCTAGATGACCAGCCTCTGTGCGGAGTCATTCCGGCCAACGGAGCCATGACTTCCAAGTTAACCCTCGGCTACCGAGCCGCAACCGTCCAGATTTCAAACCCGGTAGCCGAGGCGGGAACACGGCTGCGGGGTCACGAGTTCCACTACACCCAGATGACGCCAACAGGGGACGCGCTGCAACTCCATTCACGCTTTGTTGACCGAGCGGAAGGGTTCGCGTCGGAAACACTGTTCGCCACCTACCTTCATCAACATCTTGGAGGAAACCCTGAGCTAGCCGCACGGTTCGTTCGTTCCTGCTCCGGAGCAACAGACGAGTGACCGGTTGGGCCAGTAGACCAGGTTGAAGAACACCACCCTACGTCCTACCCTACGTCCGTGCGCAAGACGTCGGTTTACCTTCCAGAAGGCCTCAAGGAACGGCTGTCCCAACGAGCAGCCGCCAGCGGCATAGCCGAAGCTGTGCTGATTCGCGAAGCTATCGAGGATCGACTGGCCCCTGACTATCAACCGACTCCCCGGCCCGAAGCGGCAACACCCGGACACCTGGTCGGGGTCGGCGTTGGGCCAGGCCCCGCCGATCTCCTGACTAGCCGAGCGTTGCATGCCCTTCGCCGGGCGGACCGAGTCATTGCGCCCTGTACCTCTCTAGACGCCATCGGTCGCGCCGAAATGATCGTTCGCCAAGCTGCTCCGGAAGTAGTAGTCGAGCGGATGGTGTTCGTGATGGCAACTGACCACAAAGCACGAGCTGGTGCTCTGGCCGCCGTTTGTGATCAGGTCTCTGACTATCTGGAGTCCGGTGACGAGGTTGCCTTCATCACACTTGGTGATCCCAACGTGTATTCGACAGTGTCCTCAGTGGTCGCTGGGGTCCGGCTTCGCCGCCCCAAAACAACAATCGAGACCATCGCAGGAATCATGGCCTTTCAAGCCCTCGCAAGTCCTACCTACCCAGCGGAAAACACCGTCCTCACCGACGAACAACAATCCATGTTGCTGCTCCC
>JAJRQY010000078.1 GCA_024280015.1 Actinomycetes bacterium | reverse complement strand
GTCTGCTTGCCTTCGGTATCGGCAAGCGCTTCTCCATGATTTCGGGTTCCGGGACCCGGTGACGCCAATTGGTCACAGCCCTTGGAAACAGCAAGCCGCTTGCTTGACCGTTGAGTCAAGCGGGCCGAGGCATGAGTCGGGCAAGAACCAGGCCGACCATCGAAACGGGCAGTAGCCAGAACAGGGCGACACGGATGTCGCCGGTGGCTTCTGCTAACGCGCCAACGACGGGTTGGGCCGACGCTGTCATCAAGCCTGAGATGCCAAACACCACGCCGGTTGCCGCCCCAGTCTGGGTCGAGGAGGCAAGCTGGCTGGCCTGAGCCATTGACACGGGAAACAGGCTGAACTGGAAGAAGGCAATACCGGTAAAGGCAATGAGTGACACTGCACCGTCGGTCAACCCGAAGATGGCGATCAGGATGACGGTTGCGCCGATGGCCACACTGAATACGGTTCGCCCTCCGACCTTGTCATAGGCCCAGCCACCCAAGGGTTGAGCAATGACTCCAACCAACAAGACAATGGTGAGTAAGACACCTGCTCGGGTTTCTTCCCAGCCCTCATCCACCAACATTTTGACGAAGAAGGTGAGGAAGCTTCGTCCGACCATGCTGACCACCCCGAATGCGGCGGCCAAGAGCAAGAGATCTCGGCTGATTGCCCCACGAATGGTTGCTTGCGGATTTGGCTCGGATTCTTCTAGCCGGGAACGCAATACCAGCGCGGTCACAAGCATGGGTATGGCAATAGCGGCCATGGCAACGCGCCAGCCGAAGGCGGCAACGGACAAGACAACAACAGCAGGAGCTAAGAAGTGGCCGCCCGAGCCACCCCAGCCATGCAAGCCGAGCATTTTGCCCCGAGTTTGGGGGTAGGCGTTCACAATGAATGAGGTTGCTTGAGGGTGATAGGTGGCAGCTGCCAATCCGGCCAACAAGCTGACTCCGACGATAAACCAGAAGGATTGGGCTAGGGACATGGCCACAAAACCGACGGCTCCAATAACGAACCCGAAGACCAGGACAGTCCGTCGTCGACCAGTTCGATCCGCCAGGTTGCCGATCACTGGTTGGAGAACGCCGGTCAGGATGGTGAAGGCGAACGACAACACGCCGAGCTCGGCGTAGTTCAGGTCGAACTCTTCGGCCACCGACGGTAAGAAGGCTGGAAGCACCGTTCCGTAGAAGTCGTTGGCGAGGTGAGCCCCCAGCAGGGTGACCAATAGGGCCTTCGACTTGTTGATTGGGGTGGCCGTGGTCATTGCCCGGGAGGCTAACCAGATGGCCAGGCGCGTGCGGGTGCTGTTGGCCGGAAATCTCAGATCCAGTGGCGAGGACCTGCAACGATGAGGACATGACCAGCGCGCAACATCCTCCGATCATCCCGAAGCGACTATCAGCGGGAGACGAGGTTCGAGTCATTGCCCCCTCTACCTCATTGTCCTTTCTGAACCATCAGGTACGCGAGATTGCTGACGAACGATTGGCGTCAATGGGCTTGAGCTTGTCGTTTGGGGAACACGTCAACGAATGTGATGATTTCGACTCATCAACTATCCAGAGCCGGGTCGATGACCTTCATCGTGCTTTTCTCGATCCCAAGGTTGGCGCAATCCTTAGCGTCATCGGTGGCTACAACGCCAACCAGCTCTTGCCTTACCTCGATTGGCATCTGATCGCGGCGAATCCCAAGATCTTCTGCGGCTACTCCGACATCACCGCTCTCAGCTGCGCCATCCATGCTCGCACCGGGCTTGTCACCTATTCCGGGCCTCACTACTCAAGCTTCGGGATGGCCAAGCATGCTGAGCAGACGATTCAGTGGTTCACCTCGGTCATGTTTGGAACCGATCCTCAGGACATCAAACCAGCTCCGACATGGAGCGACGATCACTGGTTCGATGATCAAGAAAACCGGGACATCCGCGACAATGATGGCTACTGGATCTTGTCTGAGGGGCAAGCCGAGGGCACCCTGCTCGGTGGCAACCTCTGCACCCTCAACTTGTTGCAAGGAACCGAGTTCATGCCCGACCTTGGCGGAAGCATTGTCTTCATTGAAGATGACTATGAGTCGCATCCGGCGACGTTTGACCGGGACCTGACCTCGCTGATCCAGCAACCCGGGTTCGATCAGGTCGTTGGAATCTTGATTGGACGTTTCCAGATCCAGGTTGAGATGAACCGGGAGAAGTTGGCGCAGATCATTGCCTCCAAGCGTGAGCTCCAGGGAATCCCGATCGTTGCCAACATGGACTTTGGCCACACCTTTCCCATCATGACCCTCCCGGTTGGCGGCATGGCCACTCTGGATGCACAAAAGGGCAGGGTTGGGTTGTGTGTCAACTAGCTGTCCAGCGGTCGGGCCTTAGCTTGGGGCCGAAGTCCAGAGAGAGCTGATTGGGAGGAGATGGAGGCGGTCGCCAATGGTGAGGGACTGAGTCCCGCAATGGAGCAGGATGCCGGCTCTGAATGTCCCAGGGCTGACTTCATCCAGCTTGTCTCGAAGCCACCGCACATGATTCAGGTGGCTACCGGTTGGTGAAGTCGTGGCCTTGATTTCGATGGCAATAGTCGCTCCGTCTCTGCGTTCGAGGACCAGGTCAATCTCGCGATGGTGGTTGTCCCTGTAGTGGCTCAGCGTTGCGGGGCTGGGGCTCGACGCTAACTGTTTGGCTACTTCATTCACGGTAAATGTTTCGAGGAGGGGCCCAGTGGCAACCGATGTTGGAATCTGCAGAGTGTCTGGACTCATTCCGAGTAGATCAGTGGCGATACCACTATCGGTTAGGTGAAATTTTGGTTTGCGTGCTGCTCGAGACGAGAGATTTCGTGACCAAGCCGGAAGCTGGTGAAGAAGAAAGACAGTTTCCAGCCACTGCAGGTAGGAGGTGACGGTGGCAGCATTAACGCCTAAGTCGCGAGCGGCGCTGGCGATGTTTATCTGGCCGCTGGTGTTCGCGGCGGCCCAGCGCAAGAGACGAGGTAGAGCGCTCGCATTCCGAATATCGGCGAGAGCAACGATGTCTCGTTGGGTTACCGTTTCGACATAGCTTTCGATCCAACCACGGCGAGTATTGGGTTCCAGACCAATGAGCTCGGGATAGCCACCGCGACTGACCAGCTCAAGATACTGGTCCCGACGTAAGGTGAGGCTGTGGTTTGGAACCTCGTCAAACCAATCCGGAATTTGTGGATCCTCACCAGCCAACTCTGCTTCTGAGAGAGGCCAGAGGCGAAGGATTCGGGCTCTACCTGCCAACGACTCACTTATTGTCGGAACCGTCAGGAAGTTGGTGGAACCGGTAAGAAGAAATTGGCCAGGGGTGGAGTCCTCGTCCACTATCTGCTTGATCATGCGAATGACTCGGTCTCCTCCCAGTTGAATCTCATCAATGACGAGTGGGAGTGCGAACGAGGTGAGGAAGGCCCGAGGATCCAGTGTTGCCGCGTCGCGAACAGCATCATCGTCAAAGGTGACGTAGGTTCCGTTCTTTTCTGCCGCGATGAGGCGAGCAAGCGTTGTTTTGCCGCATTGCCGGGCACCGTGAAGGACCACGACGCGGAATGAATCCATGGCGCTTGTGACCATGGGATTGAGATGTCGTTTGATCTGATCAGTGGTCATTGTTGCTCCGTGCAGACCCGTAGTCGGCCTATTCTTTCAGCACTACTGACATAATTGTACGCCTTCTAATAATGTAATTGTATAGACTCTAGTCGGCTAATTGTACAGATCGTGAATGAGTAGCGGCCAGTGGGGCGCCCGCTCCGGATGACGGAAAATGGTGACGGCTGAAATTGGCGGGCCTTCCGCCAGCCTTTGGGTCAGACTGAGTCATGCCAATTGTTGTGCGTCGTATCCAGTCAGATGACATGGCGGTGTTGAAATCGGTGAGGCTGGCAGCTCTGCTGGACTCACCATCGGCCTTCGCCTCAAGCTATGAAAAAGAGATGGCCTGGAGCGATGACCTGTGGGTGACCACTGGCAACGAAGCAGCCGAAGGCCTGTACCAGTCAATGGGATTCGAACAGACCGGAGATCACCAGCCGCTCCCGTCTGATCCTGACAAGGACGAAACCCGCATGACAAGGGCCGTCTAACTTCCCCCACTTCGCCAGCACCCGATGCCTACATCCGGTACTGCTGATTGGCGGCAACCATGTCATCGATTTGGACCGCTACCAACCGGTCAAGCAATGTTTCGTCAATCCCCGTCATACCTTCAATGGCTTGATGGTAGAACTGCTCGTAGCCCTGCACGATCAGTGCGGAAACAGTGGAGCTGAGCCGAAGCCAGGCAATCAGAATAGGAACCGCCTGCTCCTTGGGGACGTTGTTCACGACCTCGGCAACAAGCAATTCGGTTACGTAGTTGAGCATCCGAACAAAGATGTCGTTCTTGATGCCCCTCTTCACGTGAATCAGGCCTACGTAGGCCTGCCATTCCCAGTACTCCTGGTTGATCTCTTTGGTTAGCGTCAGTTCAACCCAATGCTTGAAACTTGCTTCTCGGGCAGACCTTTCGCCCTCGCGAAAGACCGCCTCGGTCTTCTCAAACCCAAACAAGATGTCGTAGAAGCTCGTTGTGATGAGGTCCAGCCGGTCAAAGATGAACCCTCGAGCACCCTGCAGGGTCTCGATGTCTGTCTGCCTGAGTTTCACGCTGTCGGGTAGATCGGCCAATATCTCCTGAGTGATTTCGGTCAACATTTGTCGTCTCTCGGGGTTGAGGCCTTCAGTGAGGTGGCGCTCTGGGGCCGAGGGGGGAGTAGGTGGCTGCTCCTCCATCGGCCCGGGGTTCGACTTGTTGAGTGCCACTCCCGCCGCTTCGAAGAAAGCCGTGGCTAGGTCATGACCGACAAGACATTGTTCGTTTGCGGCGCCGGTGTGAGCATGCGTTTCACGGCTTGAACGCTTGCTCGGGTCAGGCCGTGTTGGACCGTCTATTCGCTGGTGCGGAACTCAGAGTCGGCGTCGTTGCCGGTTCCAAGCTGATACTCGGCAAAGCTCTCGTACTCGGTTTGTTGCCATTCCCAGAAGGTCTCGCCGGACGAGACATACACATTGTTGTTGAAGACTGAGCCTGCGTTCTCTTTCCAAGCGTTACTGATGAAACGGCCACTGGGTCCGGCGATAAAGAGATTGTCGCTGACGATGTTGTCGCGCACGTCAAACTGGATCACCAGCTCACCCCAACCAACATCGTCGGTGTCGTTTCCTTCAAAGCGATTGCCGGTCACCTCGCATCCTTCGGTTCGCCCTCGATTCTCGTCATAGCCACCCATGGCCAACCCCGTCAGGTGATTGGCGTAGAGATGATTGTTGCGGACAATGATCCTGCTGGTGTCACCCGACTTCGCCTCGCTAGCGATCTCGATACCCATATTGCTGTGGTGCACGACATTGTCTTCGATTACTACATCGGAGCCACCATCAACGTAGATCCCGCCAGCATTGCGCTCGGGATAGACCGGATTGTCACCGGTGTCGATGTTGTAGACCAGATTGTTGCGAACGACGCCGTTTCGGGCCCGATCCAATTCGGGAACGGGGGCCTTGCCTTCGAAGCCGATGATGTCGATGCCAATATTGTCGTTGTCGTAGACCTCATTGTCCTCAATGACGAAACCATCGACATTGCCATTGATGACAATGGCTTCGCTCGTTCCAAGGGTCAGGTCATGCACCTTGTTTCCGGCGAGGACGACATCGGTAATTGCTTCCTCTGAGGTGCCGTAGACGGCGATGCCGTGTGCATCTCGCTGTCCAGTGGTTGACAGGGCTGCGATGTGATGAATGTCGTTGTTGAGCAGCTCGATGTGTGAGCCAGATCCAGTAACGAAGATGCCAACTGGATTCCGTCGGGACTTCTCCGTGGATCCGTTGGCGATCTCGAACCCATCAAGTCGGACATGGTGGCCGTTGCGAATCTGCACCAGGCCGAAGAAGCCCTTGCCGATCTCGGTTTCGGTTCCGTCAATAATGGCCACCTCTTCCACCGCGCTGCGAATGGTGACCATCCCGCCATCTTCGCTGCCCTGCGCGTTGATGATCAGCGGAGCGGGATAGGAGCCGCCATGGACAACAAGGGTGTCGCCCGGTTGCAACTGATCGGCGGCGAATTGAAGGTTCTGCCAAGGCTTTGCCGTTGACCCATCATCAGCATCGTCTCCCCCTGGATCGACGTGGAATTCGTGTCCTCCACTGGGTTGGTCTTTGCTCGAACTGCAGGCCATGAGCCCTCCCACCATCAAAAGAATCAGGACCAACAATTGGGTTGCGACCGCCCAACTGGGACGGGAAGCAACGAGACGGACCGAGGACGGCCGATGCTGATCATTCTGCATATCAACAAAATCTAACACAATCGTGCAACATATTTGACAAGTTTTGTGAGGTTGGTTACGGTCCTGCCTAGTTCATGGCGGGTTGTGCAAGATTTACTGACCGATGAGGGAAAGGAGTCGAGGTTGCTGAAAGAAGTGCGCCATTCCCGAATTCGTGACTTGTTGGACGAACGTGGAGAACTGCGGATCAGTGAGATCAATCGTGCCCTCGATGTCAGCGAAGCAACCATTCGCCGTGACCTTGACGAGCTCGCTTCCCAGGGCAGGATTCGGCGGACCCATGGCGGCGCCCTTCGAGTCGACATTGATCACGAGCCACCGAGGCGGCTTCGCGAAGAGACAAATTCCGGCGAGAAGGACCTGATCGCAAAGGCCGCCGCAAGCCAGATCTGCGACGGCGAAACCATCTTCCTTGGAAGCGGAACAACCGTGGCCAGCATGGTTCCCTACCTACATGGGCGGAGTGGTCTTCGGGTCATCACCAACTCACTTCCCGTCATCCTCCAACTGGTCGAACGTGAAGACGTCGAGTTGATCATCATTGGCGGACTGTTTCGTCACTCCGAGGGTTCGATGGTGAGCCCATTGGCCGATGAAGCCATCAGCAAGATCCGTGCCGATCGGGTCTTCATGGGGATCCGTGGATTGGACGCCGAGCGAGGCTTCACCAACAGCTCGATCGACGAAGCCACCACCGACCGCACCATCCTTCGGGTGGCTGACCATCACACGATCTTGGCTGACCACTCCAAATTTGGTCAGGTCAGCACCTTCCAAGTAGCGGCCGTCTCAGATATTTCGGTGGTCATAACTTCCAAGAAGGCCGCGGAGCCAGCCCTATCTGCCATTCGTGACAAGGGCGTGCAAATCCTGTTCGCCGAGGACGTGATTTCATGAACGCCCTTGACCAAACTGTTGCCTCGTCTGACTCTGACCAGCTCGGCTTCGCAACCTCAGCCGACATCAGCGGTCAGATTGACGCATGGACAGCCGTCAATGACATGTTGCTGTCCCGAGCAGATGAGATCCGCCAAGCTTGGAATGACCTGGACATTGATCAGGTCCACATAACCGGCTGTGGTTCAGTCAATTACCTGTCTCAAACAACAGCACCGCTGTTACAAGACGCGGTCGGCCTTTCTTGCTCGGCTGCTCCAGGGTCGGCCTACCTCGGGGATGGTGGTTGGCCAATTGCGGAACCAAAGCGGGCGCTCCTGATCGTTGCCTCACGATCGGGCGAGACATCGGAGATGGTCCAAGCGGTAGCGGCCTTCCGAGCGCGCGGTGGACAGAACGTGTGGTGTATCACCACGCGGTCGCAAAGCACCTTGCCCGGACTGGCCGACTTCGTCATCTCGACGGACGAAGGCTACGAACCGAGCGTGGTGCAAACCCGCTCATTCTCGGCCCTGCTAGCTATGGCCCAGGGGCTGGCCACCATCCTCGGCGGCGGCAATCTTCAGACTTCTGAAGTAGTTGAGGTGGCTGGATCAGCGGCGATCGAACGAGCTGACTCCGTCCTGGACCAACTAGGTCCGTTGGAACGGTTCGAACGGGTGATTGTTCTTGGAACTCGTCTTGGATTTGGATTGGCCCAAGAAGGCCAGCTCCTGATGAATGAGATGGCGCTCACTGATAGTTCCTCTCACGTTCTTCTCGATTTCCGACACGGCCCGATTTCTATGGTTGACTCGTCCACCCTGGTGGTTGCCTTGTTGGACCCTTCAGCGTCCGAGGCCGACACTGCAGTAGTTGATGACGCCGCTTCTCTAGGTGCTGCCATGCTCGTTGTGACCATGGGGCCGACTCCGAAGGGGTCCTACCTGAGTGCCGATGTCGACCCAGACGGTCTCGGTCATCTGCCTCTCATGCTTCCGATCCTGCAGCGACTCGGCCTTCGAATCGCACTCAGCAAGGGCATCAACCCAGATCAGCCTCGTCACCTCTCCGCCGTCGTCATCCTGCAGGATGACGACTCCTGAAGCGGCGAGCTGCATCCTCAGCCCCAGCAATCATTTTGAACATCACCTCAACTGAACACACGTCAACTGAACAGCCGAATACCGATCTCAATCAAGAGGAATCTCGATCAAGAGAGTGAACAGCAAACCAGTCCGGCCATATGGGTCGGCTGACAAAAGGGAGAGACACAATGCGTAAGACCAATAGATCAATCTGGGTGGTGGCGGCCCTTGCACTGGCGATGATCGCCTCTGCTTGCACCGGCGGGTCGTCCAGCTCGGACTCGAGTTCTGCTGGAGGCGGCGGCGACGGAGGCGAGGCTTCCGGTGAAATCAGCGGGAACATTCGGGTCTGGACCCACCAGAACGATGCGTTCAATAGTGGACTCAAGGATCTTGCGACCGCCTTTGAGACCGCCAACCCTGGCGTCAGTATCGAGTTCGAAACCTTCGACTACGACACCTACATCCAGACCCTGCAGACATCGCTTCCAGCCGGAACCGAAGCTGACGTGCTCCAGGTGTTTGGAAGTTGGACCTGCAGCTACGCCGACAATCTGGCCACCGTTCCTGAGGGTGTTCTGACCAAGGACAAAGCCGAGGAGATCTTCTTCGAGGCTGCCATCGATGGGTACACCTGCGGAGACTCGCTGTATGGCATGCCCCAAGAATACAACATCGAGTACGGAGCAACCCTGATCAATGAGACCATGGCGGCCGACGCCGGCATCGATCCCGCTGCTGGCTGGGCCGACTGGGACGCCTTCATTGCCGACACGGCCAAGATGTCGGTAGGCGGTCAAGGCGACATGACCCGATCGGGCTATATGTTCACCTCCAGCGATGCCATCCCCTACACCTTCTACTCCATGATCGTGCAACAGGGCGGCTCCTACCTGGCAGAAGACGGTTCGGCCTTCACCATTGACACCCCTGAAGGAAAGGCGGCTCTGGAACAGATGAAAGCCTTTGTTGATGCGGATCTGGTTGATCCGGTTCTGTTCAACGACCTCAACAACTGGGTTGGTGATTGCTTCTTCGAAGAGTTCTGCGCCACCGGCCTCGTTGGTCCATGGGTCATTGCTGACTATGCCGAAGACTTCCCCGAGGTTGCAGAGGTCACCTCCTATGTCGCCCTGCCAAGCATGGGCTCTGAGCCGACCTTTGTTGCTGACTCCGGTTGGGGTCTCACGGTCTCCAGTGGTAGCGAGGTACAAGATGCAGCTTGGGCCTTCGTTGAGTTCGTAACTCTGAACGAAGCGAATGCCATCCAATGGAATACCGGTGCAGGCACCCTGCCCGCCCTGAAGGCCAACGCCACCGGTGCAAATGCTGATGCCCTGCTAGCGGACTTCCCGCACTTTGCTGCCTTCCTTCCCCTGCTTGAGCATGGTCAGTACGTCGGCGATCTGCCCGACCGCGACCTGGTCTGGTACGACATCACCTACGAGCACATCCTCCAGGTGTTGCAGGGCAATGAGTCCATTGCCGATGGCCTCGCCAATATGGAACGTGAAGCAAACGAAACCATTGGCTAAGTAGCCATTTGAGATTCGTGTAACTCTCCCCTGGCGGGTTTGTCGGCTCCTCTTGGAAGCTGGCGAACCCGCCTCCCATCCATCTGATTCACCTGTTCATTCCTAGCCCTAGCCTGTCCAATCCGTCGTCTGTCAGCCTGATCGTCAAGAGGAATCCAGATGAGTGCATCATCAAAAATCAAGACATCAGATAGTAAGGCATCATCAGAGACAGTGGCGAAGGCGTCGAGCAGGCGCTCATCATTCCTGACCGGACGCAAAGGTGCCGAGCGCCGGTTTGTCTTTGGCATGGTCACACCAATGGTGCTGTACATGGCGGTCTTCTCCGTGTTGCCGATCATCTGGGCGGTCGCCCTTGCCTTCTTTGACTACAGCGCCCGCCGAACCGGTGGACCCATCCTTGGCCTTGGCGGCGAGAATCCGTTTGTTGGGATTGAGAACTTCCAAAAGATGACGGATTTCTCCGCCGAGAAGCCGTTGGAGGTTCGCCAGTTCCACCTCAGCCTTCGCACCACTCTCCTGTTTGCTTTCCTGGTTGTGCCCCTCAACCTGGCCATCACCCTCCCCCTGGCTTCGCTCATCGAATCAGTCCACCAGCGAATGCGGCCGTTGTTCCGCAACCTGTTTTTCCTACCGGTTCTCACCTCTGCTGTCGGTGTCGCCATCATGTGGGGCTTCATCTTGAGCCCGCAGCGGGGCTTGCTCAATGCTCTGATCAGCAAGGTGGTTGGCGAAACGACAATCATTGCCTGGACCAGCGACCCATCGCTCACCGTGCTTGGCATTCCGGTTTCACTCTTCGCTGTCATTGTCGCCTACCTCTGGCAAGACCTTGGCTACAACCTGATCATCTTCATTGCGGCGCTACAGGGTGTGCCCCAATCAGTAAAGGAAGCGGCATTGATCGACGGGGCCAAGCCCTGGCAGCTTTTCCGCCACGTCACCATCCCCCTGCTCAAGCCCACCATCATGTTGGCCTCAGTCCTGACCATGATCTCCGCCTTCCAAGTGTTCGACCTCTTCCAGGTCATGACCAATGGTGGCCCCAATGACCAAACTCGGGCCTTGTCCATTGACATCTACGAGAGCGCATTCCGTTTCCAGCGAATGGGTTGGGCCGCCGCAGTATCGGTTGTCCTGTTCTTGATTGTCCTGGTGCTGTCACTGGTGCAATCGAAACTGCTTCGTTCGGATTGGGAGTACTGAGATGCTACGTCTCCGCTCATTCCGACTGCCCAGCTACCTGGTTCTGATTCTCTTCTCCTTTGTTGCTGCTGCGCCCTTCGTGTGGACCATCTTGGCCAGCTTCAAGACTGGTGCCGAAATTCGGCAATCGCCACCAACGTTTTGGCCAGAAAATTTCACCTTCGATAACTACCGGACCATCCTGAATGACCCAGATCTGAACCTGGCCCTGTTCTACCGCAACTCGGCCTTTGTGGCCTTTGCCAACGTGTTCGCCACCTTGTTCACCAGCACTCTCTTCGGCTACATCTTCGCCAAGTTCGAGTTCAAAGGAAGCAAGAAACTCTTCTGGTACATCCTGGCCACCATGATGATCCCCGCCCAGGTCACCATGATCCCGGGCTTCTTGATCCTGGTGAAGCTTCACCTTCTGAACAATCTTTGGGGGCTGGTGCTTCCCGCCTTCATCGATGCGTTCGGCATCTTCTTGATGACCCAGTTCTGCAAGTCGATCCCCAATGACCTGCTGGCAGCTGCACGGGTTGATGGTGCCAGCGAATTCCGGATCTACCGCTCAATCGTGCTTCCACAGCTGCGGCCAGCCATGGCTACTCTTGGCCTGCTCACCTTCATGACTCATTGGAACGCCTATCTGTGGCCGCTCATCGTGCTCACCGAGCAGGACAAGCGCACCCTGCCCATCATCTTGACCTGGTACTCCAACCAGCACAGCAACCAGATTCATCTGACCATGGCTGCTTCGGTTCTCATCGTGATGCCCGTCTTGTTCCTCTTCGCTCTTGCCCAGCGTTGGATCGTGCGAGGCATCACGCTGACCGGCATCAAGTAAGCCCGGCATCAAATAAGTCCAACATCAAGTAAGTCCGGCATCGAGTAGTCGGCAAGAGTTCGTTTCAGAAAGAAGAAGATACTTCATGGTGAAAATGACCATCATCGGTGCTGGTAGCGCCGAGTTCTCAACCGAGTTGATGACCGACGTCTTGTCGACGCCTGGCCTACCCAGTGGAACCTTTGCCCTGGTCGATATTGATCCGGTTCGATTGGAGCTCGCTCACCAGGTTGGCGAGCACCTGATTGAACGAACCGGTCGGGACTGGAAGGTCGAGTCAAGCATGGCTCGAGCCGACATGATGCCTGGCACCGACTACCTCATCAACACCATCGAGGTGCATGGCCTGGCTAACGTCCGCCATGACTATGACATCCCGATGAAGTACGGCATCGACCAGTGCATTGGTGACACCATCGGGCCTGGTGGCTTGTTCAAAGCCCTGCGCACCCTGCCAGCCTGGATCGAGATTCTGGCCGACGCCAAGAAGTTCTGCCCCGACGCCACCATCTTCAATTACACCAACCCGATGTCACTCACCGTCCTGACCGGCAGCCGTGTGACTGACCAGCCGATCTATGGGCTGTGTCACTCGATCACCCACACGGTGGAGGAGCTTGCCGGGTTCTTGGAGATCCCGGTTTCTGAACTCACCTACCGATCAGCCGGTGTGAATCACTTGTCGTGGATCCTGGACCTCGAACACCAGGGTGTCGATGTCTACCCCCGTCTTCGTGAGCTGGCCGCCAACTCCGAGATTGCCGAGCAGGACTTGATCCGCTTTGAGATGATGAAGCAGCTGGGAGCCTTTCCCACCGAAACCAGCGGTCACTCATCCGAATACACCCAATACTTCCGCAAGCGCCCCGATCTGGTGGAGAAGTACGCCCGATCCGGCTACCGGGGCGAGTCCGGGTTCTACGCCAACAATTGGCCGACATGGCGAGCCGAAGCTGATGAGATTCTTCGGCAAGGATTGTCTGGCGGTGAGCCAATCGAGATTGAACGCGGGGCCGAGTACGCGTCCTACATCATGGACGCCATGGAGAACGACGAGCCATGTGAGGTCTACGTGAACGTGCCGAATCAGGACTCCGGGCCCTCGGGTCTCTTGGTGGACAATCTTCCGTCTGGTTCCACGGTTGAGGTCAAGGCCGTCATTGATGGTGAGGGCATCCACCCTCAGCCCTTCGGATCCTTGCCAACCCACCTGGCCAACCTTGACCATGTGCACACCTCGTTCCACGATCTGGTGGCGGACTCGATCATCAACCAAGACCGAGAAGCTGCCGTTCATGCCTTGATGATCGACCCGCTGACATCAGCGGTGTGCTCCTTGGCCGAGATTCGCGCCATGTTCGACGAGATGGTCGAAGCAGAGAAGGAATACCTTCCGGCTTACTTATCAGAGACTGTTTCTGAGACCGCGAGTGAGAATGGCAGTGAGACTGGTAGCCAAGAATCATGACCACCCCTGCTCGCCCGGGACCACGGGCCTTATCCATTGGCAAGCAACGCCGACTGGCCCAGATCGCTGACTCGGAGGGCCGGTTCGCCCTGGTGGCGGCAGACCAGCGTGGCAACCTTCGTCGGGCACTCGCGCCCGATGATCCATCATCAGTTCCCTATGAAGACCTCGTCCGATTCAAGGGTGAGGTGATTGAAGCCATTGGTCCTCACGTCACTGGCGTTCTGGTTGACCCTGAATTCGGCGCAGCTCAAATCATTCGCTCCGGGCAACTCCCCGGCTCTACTGGCCTCATCGTGGCGGTGGAAGAAACTGGGTACCAAGAAGCCAGCACCGATCGCCGCACCGTCCTCATCGATGGCTTCGATGCGGCCAAAGCCGTTCGAATGGGGGCCAGTGCAGCAAAGCTGTTGTTGTACTTTCATCCTGATGCTGACCGTGCCGCCAGCCAGATTCAGATCGTGGCTGATGTTGCTACCGATTGTGCCAAGGCCGAACTTCCCCTCGTGGTCGAACCCCTTCACTTCTCCCGCGATGCTGGCATGCCATTGAGTTCAGAGGAACGACGTCGTGTGGTGATCGAAACGGCGCGTCAACTCTCGACCCTGGACATCGACATGCTCAAGACGGAGTTTCCCGTTGACTCCAATATCGATCACGATCGTCAGAATTGGGCCGAGGCTTGCATCGAGCTCACCGAAGCCAGTGAGGTTCCCTGGCTGTTGCTGAGTGCTGGGGTCGGATTTGACCTCTTCGCTGCTCAGGCCAGGATTGCCTGCAATGCCGGTGCGAGCGGGGTACTGGCCGGGCGAGCGGTTTGGCGAGAAGCGACCGAGGTGGATGGGGAGGCTCGGCAACGTTTCCTCGCGGGTATGGGTGTAGACCGGATGCTGGAACTGCGTGACATTGTCACCGAGCATGCGCGATCGGCCTGGTCGGTTTATGCCGATCCAGAGCCGGTGGCAGAGCGCTGGTTTGAGGCCTACTAGCGTGAGGCTCTGGTCCGTAGCTCCTGAGAATCGAAGGGTCACTGATGACTCCTGAGTTTGACGTCTTGGTCATAGGGGATCTCAACGCGGACCTGATCTTGTCGGGCGAAGGAATCGCCCCACGTTTCGGCCAGGCAGAAACCTTGGTCGACGACGGTGCGCTGACTCTTGGTGGTTCTGGGGCTATCACGGCCTGTGGATTGGCCAAGCTCGGATTGCGAACCGGCATTGTTGCTGTTGTCGGAGATGACGATCTCGGTCGTGTCAGTATCGGTCAGCTCCAGAAGTGCGGCGTTGACACGTCCTTGGTTGTGGCCGACCCGACTCAATCGACCGGAATCAGTGTGCATCTCGTTGATGGCGATGACCGAGCCATCCTGACCTACGCCGGGTCGTTGGCGGCCCTGTTGCCCGAGCACACCCAGAGCTCAATCTTCGCCAGGACTCGTCATGTGCATCTTGCTGGAGTGTTCCTGCTCTCTGGGATACGAACGGTTCTGGCTGATCTACTGAAGGAGGCTCGGGCTGCTGGTTGCACGGTCTCCATGGATACCAATTGGGACCCGTCCGAGGCCTGGCAAGCAGATGACTTGCTGGCCCAGTGTGACTATTTGCTGCCCAATGAAGAGGAGGCAATCCTGCTGGCGGGCAAGGCTGGTGATGACGGTTTGGAGTCGGCAATTGACCACCTTTGCACCATGGTCGAAACCATTGTGGTCAAGCGCGGTCGGAGCGGGGCCTTGGTGGTTCACGGCTCACAACGCTGGTCACGTCTGGCGGCAACAGTCGAAGTTGTTGATGCCATTGGAGCAGGCGATTCGTTCAACGCCGGATTCCTAACCGGTGTCCTCACCGGACTGGACGAAGTGGACTCACTTGCCCTTGGATTGGCTGCTGGGTCCTTGTCGGTTGGCGGTCGAGGCGGGACGGTGGCACAACCCTCGAGGGAACAGGTACACGTCTTTCAAGAAACGGGGCGCCAGGCAGAGGCCAACGGCGAACAATGACAGGATCACCGTCGGTACTCTGCATAGGTCCAAGCCCGTCGCTGGACCGGACACTGGTCCTGGACAGAATTGCCTTGGGCTCAGTCAACCGGGCCAAACAAGTCATTGCTCAGCCCGGCGGCAAGGCAGCCAATGTGGCCAAGGTGGTAGCTGCACTTGGGGGTGCATCCGTCCTTTGTGGGCCGGTCGGCGGAGGCACGGGGGACGAGATCAAGCGCTTGGCTCAGCTTGCTGGCTTGGATTGTCGGTGGGTTGAATCCAGCCTGCCAACCCGGGTCTGCACCACCATTGTCGATTCTCAGACTGCTGAGGTGAACGCTTCTCAGACTGCTGACGGGAACAACGTTCAACGTGGCACCGTGACCGATTTCAACGAGCCGGGAGCGATCGATGAGGCCGGCTGGTCCGAGTTCCTCAAGCTCGTCGCTGAGTTGACCGCACCAGGAGTCGACCATTCCCGCGTGCTGCTTAGCGGAAGCTTGCCTGCGGTTGGTGCTCGGGAAGCGGGCGAACTCATGGGCGAGTTGACGAGATCGATTGAGTCGTCGGCTGAGCTTTGGGTTGACACCAGTTGGGCTGCGCTGGCCGAGATCATCGACGGTGATCGATCTGTCACCGTGCTGAAAGTCAACCTGTCTGAAGCGCTGGAGTACCTGGGACACGACTGGCAGGAGTCAGTATTGCCAGAATCAGACTACAAGTTCGGAGCAGACCTGGTTCTGCCTGAAGCTGGAGTGGTTGGCTCTCGTGCCGCGACCGAATTGGCGAAGCGGATTGATGGCACCGCCGTTGTGACCCTGGGTTCGGGTGGAGCAGTTTTGAGCGGTGGCCAGGCCTGGTGGTGGGGCAAGGTTGATGCCCCTCGGGTTCTGAACCCGACGGGGAGCGGAGATAGCTTCTTCGCCGGTTTGGCCTTGGCGTGGGAGGAGGGCCCGGTTGAAGCCCTTCGCTTGGCTCTGGCCTGTGGTGCGTCGAACGCAGCCCATCTTTCCGCTGGAATGGTCGAGCCAGATAGTGTCGCCGAGTTGACCCGCTTAGCTGTAGTGGTTGAAGGTTCGCGACAGGAGGGAAACAATGACTGATTCTGGACTCGGAGACTTGTTACTGGAGGACTTTCGCCCCCGCAGCAGCGCGCGGGTAGACGTAACGCTGCTGGACCGACCGGCTCTGCCGGTCATTGATGCCCACAACCACCTTGGTCGTTGGCTGTCGGGCGATGGCGGCTGGATGGCCCCTGACGTTGGCCAGTTGTTGGCCACCATGGATGCCTGCGATGTGACCTCAATCGTGAACCTGGATGGGCGTTGGGGGACTGAGCTGGCCGAGAACCTCGAACGCTATGACCTGGCTCACCCTGGCCGGTTTCATACCTTCGCCCACCTGGATTGGCGGGTGCTGAGTAAGGATGGTGATGCATCGGCAGCCCTGGTTGCACAGGTCGAGGCAGCAGCTGATCACGGAGCGAAAGGGTTCAAGGTTTGGAAGGACCTGGGACTCACGGTTCGCGACGGTCAAGGTTCGCTTGTCATGCCCGATGATCCCAGGCTGCACGATGCTCTTGTTCGGGTCGGACAGCTTGGACTGCCAGTGCTGATTCATACCGCTGACCCATTGGCGTTCTTCCAGCCACTGGATGAGCACAATGAACGAATTGAGGAGCTGGCTAAGCATCCGGACTGGTGGTTTGGAGATCCGGGGTTGCCAGGGTTCGACGAGTTGTTGGGATCAATGGCCTCGTTGATCGAGAGTTGTCCTGGCACACAGTTCGTCGGTGCCCATGTCGGGGGAGCGGCGGAGGACCTGGGCTTGGTTGCGCGCTTGTTGGACCGGTTGCCCAATTTGTCGGTGGACCTGGGTGGGCGTATGGCCGAGCTCGGTCGCCAGCCGCGGGCGGCGGCCAAGTTGATAATGCAGTACTCCGATCGAGTGTTGTTCGGGACTGACGCCTTTCCGATTGGGCCCGAGGACTACCGCCACTGGTACCGGTTCTTGGAAACCGACGACGAGTGCTTTGACTATGCTCCTGAGGCCGAGATTCCCCCGCAAGGTCGCTGGCAAGTATCAGCCCTAGACCTGCCAGCTGAGATTCTGCCCAAGCTCTACTCCGGCAACGCCAGCCGACTCTTGAACATCCCGACCCCGTAGCTGAACCGGCCGAACTTAATGGACTTGACGACCCACTAATGGGTCGTCAACTCCATTATCTTCCTGTGTTGGCCTCGCTATTTGGGCTACTGGCGACGGAGAGTACGGTTCGACACTAATTCCCGGGCAGGCAGCTACATGAGTGGCTAGCGTTGGACGACGACAACTTCTCGGCCGCCCAAGCCCTCATCCAATGCAATGGTGAGGCGGTGCTCAAAGTCGCCACTCATGCAACTCTTTGACAGGGCGTCGGTTGTGATGCCGACTTCCAAGGCAATGATGACCTGAGTATCGGTGGCAAAAGCCTGGGCTGTTGCTGCGGTGCAGCCTTCGGCCCCCGCGGTGAAACTGATAGCAATCTGCTCGGGGGCGGACTCCATGATCTCGAAGCCGTCAATCTCGGCTGGCTTTGGGTCGACAACTTCGCCACCCATGTTCGCGCTGCCAATCAGGGTTCCTTCCATGTCAGCAAAGGCTACGACGTCGGGAGGCTCGGGTGCCGGTTCGCTCGGGAGCCCATCGTTCACTGGGGCCGACGGGTCATCGGCGATCAGGGCTGGATCCCCAGCGTCGGTAGCGCCATCCAGCGAATCACTGGTTCCGCAGGCGGTGAGTGCCAGAGCGAAGGCGAGGCCAATGGCCGGAATCCAGCGGCGTGAAGAGGTGTTATTGGCGAGGGTCGATTGTGTGGCGTTCTTGTTCATGGGGGCTATGACGACGGTTCTCCATCTGTGGTTCCCGAAAGTTCCAGAAGAATTGAATCTGGTGCCAGTTCGCTGCTAATTCGGCCAGCGAGTGGGTTAACGAATGGTGGCATCCAGCAGAAATGCCGGTGCCCACCAATAGTCAGTGACGTGACTGATCCGGACATCGAAACCGGCTTGCTCGAACTCTGTGCTCCAGGTGTTGGCCGACTGCTCGAAGGTCATTGGTTTCTGGGCGGGATCGAACTGGGCCACCAGAACGGGCATCAGAAACCCATCGATCACCACAGGATGGCCAGTGTATTCGGCAACACCATTTTGGTAGCGGGCTGCGGCGTATGCCGCATGCTCGGGGGATCGATCGGTTGGGGCTGAAACGTCGAAGTCCACCACTACCACGTGGTCGGTGTGTTCGGCGAGGCGAGTTAGGAGAGCCGGTCGCTGCTCGGGGAGGGTCGCGTGCATGGCAAAAGTGGATTGCACCAATGAGAACCTTGCTCCGGAATCGAGACTGTCCAGATAGCCGTCCAAGGTCGTTGGATGCCCTTGAACAATGACGTTGCTCGGCCATCCCGTCTGGTTTTTGGCTTGGCGGAGAAGGTCTTGAGATGGCTCGACCAGATCGACCCTCTGGATGCCAGGCCCAAGGACGGTGGCAGTAACACGACCATCGCCGCAACCAATGTCCAGGACCGAATCTGGGTTGGTCTCTTGGTGGAGTGCCCGAAGGCGGTCAATGGTGGCGGCGTAGAGGTTGGGATTGTCACCATTGTCGATGAACTCCTGAAAGCTCGAGGGCTCTTGATAGACGCCACTTCGATCCGAAGCCTTGAGGTAGGCGAGCAGTGAACTGGCCAGGGAGTCATCTGGTAGTCGGCCCAAAACGCCAAGAAGTATGTCGATTGCCGCTGGTCGGTTAGAGGCAGCAAGAGCGATAAGAGCGTCGGCAATAGTCATTGATCTCAACTGTAAGGCCTCTGTCCTGGTCCTGTTGTCGCTCAAGAGGTGGCGGCTTGTGAGCGGGGCGAGGTATTAGCCTGTGAGGATGGAAGCTGCATGACAGGTGGTGCGAAGATGAGGTCACTTGAGCAGGTATTTCAACTCGCGGCAGCAATGGCTCTGGTTCTTGTCTCTTGTTCGAATGATTCGGAATTGGACGAGAGCGACGCGTCCTCTATCACGGCTGAGGTCTCGAAAGCTCCGAGTCCTACCTTGCTCATGATTGAAGAAGAGTTCGCATGGTCCACCGATGAGCCAATGCCTGAAGGACTTGACCTGACGTTTCCTGGCCTCTTGCCCGCAAGTGCGCCCGCTGGTGATGTGGCAAGTATCGAAATTCGCAAGTTTGCTGCTGGAACTCAGCCCCACGTTGACATCACCGTTCGTTGGAGCGACGACATCGAACTAGGCCCGGACGGTGGCCTTCTGACGGTACAGATCGAGCGCGGTGCGGGTGTTAGACCGCTGGATTGTGCCTCTCTGTCAGGCGCTGGGTGGCCGCCAGAGTTGATAGAGGAGACCACGGTGGGCGATGGGGTTCCCGACTGTGCCTTCACCAACGAGGTAGGGCTCTATTTCTTGAGGTGGGTGGACGGTGTTGATCTGTTCCTTCTCTCGACCCGTATGCCCGGGGACGAGGCACGACAATACCTGGCGACTTGGAAACAGTTCTGACCGCAAGCGGTGGGAGTCCAGGTTCTGATCAATTAGAGCAAGTATGTCCAGAACTCCGTCAGCGACCCTGACACGGGCTTCCCGGAAGTGAGCCTGAATTGCCTGCGCAGACTGGCGCAGCTAACAATGTGGTCATGATTCGGTCGGGACGCGCTACCTACACCAGCACTTTGGACAGTAAGGGTGCCGGTGTTGAGCTGGCTTGGGAGCAGTGGGGGGCTGCTGATGGCTCGGGAATACCGCTCCTTATGGTCAACGGGCTCGGGTCGCCAATGGTGTCCTACGAGGTCGGGTTTATCCAACAATTTGTGGATGCCGGTTTCGCCGTGGTCCGCTTCGACAATCGCGATACCGGCCAGTCAACGCTGACCGAAACGACTGGCGCTGAGCCCGGGTATGACCTGGTTGCTATGGCGAGCGATGCCATTGCGGTCATGGATGCCGTTGGCTGGAAGCAAGCCCATGTCTTTGGACAATCCATGGGTGGCATGATTGTTCAGCAGATGGCCGTGACACATCCCGAGCGTCTGTTGAGCATGACTTCGCTGATGTCGACCACGGGCAACCGAGAATTTGGTCGACCGACAGATGAAGCCATGGAAGCGATTGTCCAGGTCCCACCGACTGAACGAGAGGGTTGGTTGGACGTCATGGTGAGTGCGGAGAAGCTGTGGTGTTCACCCGATCTCTGGGACCCGGCTCGGGTACGGGCCAAGGGTGAGTTGATGTTTGACTATGGTGTCAGCCCCAAGGGAACTGCTCGTCAGTATCGGGCAGTTTTGGCGTCGGGCAATCGTGATGAAGCGTTGGCCAACGTCAGTACTCCGACCCTTGTTCTGCACGGCTCGGCCGACAACCTCATCGGCCCCGACGGCGGTCGCCACACCGCCGAGGTCATTCCCGACGCCAGCTATGTCGAGATCGAAGGCCTCGGTCACGATCTTCCATCGGAGATGTGGCCCCGCCTGGTTAGTGAGGTCGCCGGTTTCGCTGGTACCTGAGGGGAGTTGCCTTGAGACTTTGCGAGAAGTCACCGCCGCATCTAACTTAGGCGGCCATGGGACCTCTGCAAGGCGTAAAAATCATCGAGCTTACTGGTCTTGGGCCGGGACCGTTTGCGGCAATGATGCTGTCAGACATGGGGGCCGAAGTAATCCGCATCGATCGCTCCAGCGCTGTTCGTGGGGGCGATCCAGCTACCCCTCCGCTAGACCCTTTGGCCCGGGGCCGTCGGTCCATCGGGGTCGATCTCAAGAACCCTGATGGGGTCGAGACGGTGCTCTCACTGGTCGAGGATGCCGACGTGTTGATGGAGGGCTTTCGTCCCGGTGTCGCCGAGCGGCTTGGACTAGGCCCAAATGTCTGCCTGGCTCGCAACTCGCGACTGGTCTATGGCCGGATGACCGGCTGGGGCCAAGACGGCCCCTATGCCAGCGCTGCGGGCCACGACATCAACTACATCGCTCTTGCCGGGGCACTCGAATCCATTGGCCACGCTGGACAGAAGCCAACCGTTCCCCTCAACCTGGTCGGAGACTTTGGCGGTGGCGGCATGTACCTCGCATTCGGCATCGCTTGTGCCCTCTTCGAGTCACAGCGCTCGGGTGAAGGCCAGGTCGTCGATGCGGCAATGGTCGATGGAGCAGCCTCGCTGATGAACATGTTCTGGGGTATGAAGGCCATGAACTTCTGGGGCCCCGATCGCGGCACGAACATGCTGGATACCGGTGCACCCTTCTATGACGTGTATGAGTGTTCTGACGGGAAGTTCGTTTCTATCGGATCCATCGAGCCCCAGTTCTACGCCGAATTGTTGGAGTTATCGGGCCTTGGTGATGTTGCCGGCTTTGATCAGCAGATGAACAGCGCTGAATGGCCCGCCATGAAGGAACAAGTGGCTGCGGTCTTCAAGGCGAAAAGCCGAGATGAATGGTGCACAATCATGGAGCACACCGACGTCTGCTTTGCCCCGGTCCTGTCCATGGAGGAGTCAACCAAGCACCCACACATGGTGGAGCGGGGCACCTTTGTCGAAGTTGGGGGAGTGACTCAAGCCGGTCCGGCCCCGCGATTCAGCCGGACCAAGGCCAAGATCCAAGGCCCGCCCGCTCACCCCGGCCAGCACACCGACGAGGTGCTGGCCTCTTTCGGCTTTGCTGAAGCCCGCATTGCTGAACTTCGAGCCTCCGGCGCCATCAGCTGAGGGCCGGCTAGCACTGTCAACTGGAGGGCCAGGGCGCCGTTTTCGACCGCCTGACACTCCAGTTGTGCCGGTGGGTGTCAGACCTCCGAACTAGAGTCTTGGGGTGATTGAATCTGCGGAGATGGTGGGCTATGGACGAGAGGCTAGTGAGCGGCTTGCCGCGTCCATTGCCGAGGCAAAGAAGAAGGGCCCGCTGTCGCCGGTGACCGTTATCGTCCCCAGCAACTTCGTTGGCCTGTCGGCTAGACGATTGCTCGGATCGGGCCTTATCGGCTCGGCTGGTGCAACAGCTCACCCAGGTATCGCCAACGTCTCGTTCGTCACCCCATTCCGCCTGGCCGAGCAACTGTCCAGCGATCTCTTGCTGGACCAGCTGCCCCTAACCAATCCCGCCTTGGGCGCTGCCGTTCGCCAAGCTCTGGCCGCGGATCCTGGCCCGTACTTCCAAGTTCGAGAACACGAAGCCACCGAGATGGCCCTGGCTGCTCTGTTCGCCGAACTTTCCAATGTGGATGATGAAGGCCTGGAGTCCATCGCCACCGAAGGGGAGCAGGCCGGAGCGATCGCGGTCAAGTTTTACCGGGCGATTGAGCAACGGCTCGCAGGATTTCATACCGAGAAAGAGCTAGCCAGTGCCGCCGCTGACCGCTCTAACCTGCCGGAGATGGTGGCCAAACTCGGCCACATCATCTGGTATCTGCCAGCACCAACCTCGCCAGCTATCAGTCGTCTCATCGGCCGAGTACTCAATGACGCCACCACCTCCGGCGCCATCATCGGACTTACCGGCGACGAACTTGCCGACAAACCAATCTTGGATGCCTGCTATGCGGCAGATGTGGTCGTGCCGGCCAAGACTCCGGATCGCCAGCTCCAGGTGGCCGACTCCATCGTTTCAGTTACCGATGCCGACGAAGAAGTTCGAGCCGTCATTCGGAATGTGTTGGCAATGATCAAGGAGGGTGTGCGGGCCGACCGAATTGGCATTTTCTACCCGACCCCTGATCCCTACGTCCGGATCATCGAACAGCAATTCGCCTCCGCCGACATCCCGGCCAACGGGCCAGACCGGCATCGCCTGGGTGACTCAGTGGCGGGTCGAACCCTTCTGGCCGCCCTAGCCTTACCGGCCGAACGCTGGCGGCGGGACAAGGTGCTGGCCCTAGTCAGTGGTGCCCCTGTCCGTTACCAAGACACGCTCACCCATCCATCGGCTTGGGAGAGCATCTCCCGCCAAGCGGGAGTGCTACGAGATCTCAGCGATTGGGACCGCAAACTTGCCCGTGACCAGCAAAATTCACAGCAACGACTGCTGGAGATTGATGACCCAGACGGAGACGATGCCTGGAAGGTGCGCCGGCTGGGTGACCGCATGCGAGATGTTGAGCAGCTGGACGGCTTTGTAAAGGAACTAGCAAGCAGTCTCCAAGCAGTCGACGCCGCGACGACCTGGTCTGACAAATGTGAAAGGGCCAAGAACCTGCTCATCTCCCTACTGGGAGAAGAGCATCGTCACAGCTCCTGGCCGGAAGCCGAACAGGATGCGTACGCTCGAGTGGTTGATGCACTGACACGATTTGCCTCCCTTGACAGCATGGAGCCAGAGCCCTCATCGGCAGTCTTCCTTCGGGCTTTGCGTTCGGAGCTGGACGTGGCCCGCAGTCGTAAGGGACGCTTTGGTGAAGGAGTGATGTACGGACCGCTCAGTTCGGCCGTTGGGCACGATCTGGATGCCGTTTTCATCGTTGGCTGCACCGAAGGACTGCTACCAATTCCGCGTCGAGACGATGCCATCCTGCCCGATCGGGTTCGCATGCTGGCCCTCGATCAACTGGAGTTGAAAACTGCCCGGATCCATCAACAGCATCGTGAATTCCTGGCTGCTCTTGCTGCTGCGCCGCAAGGAGCACGAACCCTGGTGTTTCCCCGGGGAGATCTGCGGTCCAGTCGACATGCCTTGCCCTCGCGCTGGCTGCTGGACACGGCCTCATCGTTGTCTGGCCGCCTGATTCACAGCACCGACTTTTCCCAGGTCGGTCAGGATGACGGGGTGACCGTAGTCCCGTCGTATGCCACCGGAATACGTCAGCTGGAACCCACAACCAGTGCCGATCGTGATCTACAAATCGTTGCCAACGCCGTCGAGTTCGCCAATTCACAAGACGACAACAACGAGCGCGGCAATCGTCCGATAACTCATCCTTTGGCCCACCGAGTCCGATCAGGGCTGCAAATGCAGTTCGACCGAGCCTCGGTGAATCTCACCCAGTTCGATGGCAATCTGGCTGGCCAAGTGATACCCGGGACAGATAAGCGGCCACTTTCGCCCTCCCGACTTGAAGCATGGGCAACCTGTGGATTCAAGTACTTCCTGGCTCATGTTCTTGAGCTGGCCGACCGCGATGACCCAGAATCGGTGGAAGAGATCAGCGCCATGGATCGTGGCAGTCTGATCCATCACGTATTGGAGGTGTTCATAAGCGAAGCCATGGACCCCGAGTCCGCTTCCGACATGCCCAACCCTGATGAGCAATGGACTGAGATCCATCGACGCCGACTGCATGAAATAGCGGCCGAGACCTTCATCGACTATGAGGCCCGCGGCAGAACCGGTCGACCCGTGCATTGGGAGGTCATGCAGAAGGACCTGCTTGCTGTTCTTGATTTGTTCCTGATTGATGACAATGAATTTCGGCGAAGCAATCGAGCTACACCGGTGAGAGTCGAGCTTCCCTTCGGTTTGCAAGACAGCGAGCCGTTGCCTATCCAGTTACCCAACGGTCAGACGCTCCGGTTCCGTGGTCTAGCCGATCGTGTCGACACGACCGAAGACGGACGGGTCATCGTCAGCGACTACAAATCGGGGGGCGTAAAGAAATACAAGGATCTGCAGGCTGACCCGGTGCAGGCTGGCCAGACCTTGCAACTTGGCCTCTACGCCGAAGCCGCCCGACGCGAGACCGGGATCGAGAATGCGGCGGCGGCGTATTGGATGCTGGACGCGGACGCCAAGAACACCCGCAAGGGATATGACTGGACGCCAGACCGGCGTGATCGATTCATCGACGTTCTCACCACCATTGCTGACGGGATCGCCGACGGCATGTTTGCCGCCGATCCCGGTGACTGGGACACGTTCCGCCAAACCAACGAAACCTGCACCTACTGCCAGTTCGACTCGGTCTGCCCCAGGTCCCGAGGCGACCAACAGGCGGCCAAATCTGACGCCCCCGAACTGAGTATTCGCCACAAGTTGATTCTGGAGGAGCAATCGTGACTAGCGAGCAAACCCGATCCGGGTCCCCGAATCCGAAATCAGTCCAGCCATCACCAGCCACGCGCCAACCCAATGATGCTGCGGCTCGTGACTTGATCAGCTCAGTGGCACTGGATCAAACCCTCTTCGTCGAGGCTGGTGCCGGTACCGGCAAGACCACCCAGTTGGTCAAGCGCATTGTCAGCCTGGTGTTGGAACAAGGGCTTGGACTGGCCGACATTGCCGCCATCACCTTCACCGAGGCAGCAGCAACAGAGCTGCAAGCTCGAGTTCGAGTGGCCTTTGAGACCTTGGCCGCGGACGACGAGGCCCCGCACAAGACGCGGGCCTTGTGCCACGCAGCCATTGCTGATGCGGACCTTGCCGCCATCTCCACTGTGCACGGATTCGCCAGCCGAATCTTGACCGAGTTCTCTACGGCCGCTGGCCTGCCGCCGCGAGTGACCGTCCTGGATGAGATTGCCTCCCAACTGGCCCACGAGCACCGCTGGGACCGTTTCATCGACCAGCTCCATGCCGACCCAGACCGTCACGAACTGCTGATTCGGCTGTCATTGCTGAATGTTGCCCTCTCGCCTCAATACCTGGGCCAAGCTTCATTCAAGAATGTGGCCGCCAGTTTCAACCAGAACTGGGACAGACTCACATCCCTAACATCGGACGAGCTGCCGTTGCTTCGTCCTCTGGACTTTTCCGTCTTTGATCGGGCGGTGGAACAACTGGAAGCGATGTGTGAGTTTTGTCTCGATCCGGAAGACAAGCTGATCCGGCGAATTGAGGATGAACGCCTGCCGTCAATGAGAACGGTGGTCGGCATTTCTGATCCGCATCGCAAGCTTCGAACCCTTGCTTCGCTTCCCGATCGTTTCTGGGGCCCGGGGGCAGGCGGAATCAACAAGAACTGGTCAATTGATGTCAAGGATGCGAAGGAAACACTGAAGGCGGTCACTGCTGCGGCCGAGACGGTGGTCGGTGATTCAGCCGCAGAACTGATTGACCAGATGACTGCGCTCACCGCATCCGAAGTTTTGCGCGGAGCGCTCAGCCGCCAGGAATCTGGTGGCTTGGAGTTCCACGATCTTCTGGTTCTGGCTCGGCGGGTGCTTCGCTCCAACGCCGAGGTCCGTCGGGTTCTTCATGAGCGCTACCAGGCTGTGCTGTTGGACGAATTCCAGGACACCGACCCAATCCAGATCGAGCTGGCCTCCCTCATTGCTGCAACACCCAAGGAGTCTCAGCCACAGCGCTGGGACGAACACCTTGTTGATGGGGGACGCCTGTTCTTCGTTGGTGACGCCAAGCAATCCATCTACCGATTCCGCCGAGCCGACATCAAGCTTTTCCTGCAAGCCCGCGACCGCTTTACCGGAGGGTCCCAGCCGGTTCAGCTGACGACCAACTTCCGAACGGTTGCGCCCATCATTGACTGGGTCAACGGACTGTTCTCCGAAGTCATGCCAGAGGAGGTCCCCGACGCCCAGCCCCAATATGAGGCTCTGGGAACTTGGAGAGTCCCGGGACTCATCGAGGACGAGCCCGCTGACCACCGGCCAATGATTCTTGGAGGCCAGCATCCCAACCCAAAGGTGAAGGCTGGTGAGTTGCGGGAGTTGGAAGCAGAAGAGGTTGCCGCCCTCATCGACATGATCCGCGAGGAGCCCGAGCAGTGGCCTGTTGGCTTGCCCGATGATGAAGCTGGCCAAGCCCAGTGGCGCCCAGCTCGCCTGAGTGACATCACCATCCTTATCCCAACCCGAACTTCCCTGCCCTATCTGCGGACGGCGTTGGAGAGTCAGGACCTGCCGTATCGGCTGACAACGGGAACCCTGGTCTATGACACCCAAGAGGTTCGTGATGTATTGGCGGTACTGCGGGCCATTGATGACCCAACCGATCTGCTAAGCCTGGTTGCTGCCCTTCGCTCTCCGCTCTATGGCTGCTCCGATGTCGATCTGTTCCAGTTCCGTGCGGCCGGCGGACAATGGAACCTTCGGAAGCAGGACCACGCAGTGCTGAGCCCAGAGCATCGTGTTCTTCAAGCAATGTCCCACCTACGTGGCCTGTGGAAGGAGCGCTGGTGGAATGGGCCAGTGGCTCTGCTCGGCCAGATTCTGGAAGATCGAGAAGCCCACCTTCTGGCCTTTGGGCATGAGCGTCCCGCCGAGGTCTGGCGACGCTTGCGCTTCTTGTTGGATCAAGCGCGACTCTTCGAAGAGCAGGTCGGAACCAGTATCCGTGGCTTCATCGATTGGGCCGGATTGCAAAGTGCCGACGGCTCACGGGTTCATGAGCCACTGCTCCCCGAGACCGATGAAGATGCGATCCAGATCTCAACCGTGCACGGAGCCAAAGGGCTGGAATTTCCCATCACCATCCTGTCGGGGATGACAACGGAGATAACCGCTCGGGCCCGACCTGGTGTCAGTGTGCTGTGGAACGAGGATGGTCAGCCCGAGGTGAAGATTCGCGAGGGGCTGTCCAGTGCTGGGCATGGTCCGCGGGCCGCACTGGAAGAGTCCATGGATTCACATGAGAAGATGCGACTGCTGTACGTGGCTGCAACTCGTGCTCGAGATCACCTGGTGATCTCAACCCATCACAAGGCGGAGGCGCCAAACAAGAAGACCGGAGTGATGGGCGAGGCAAAGACCTACGCATCTCGAATCGCCAGATTCTGTGAACTTAATCCTGGGCTTGTGCGCGCCAGCAACGTCGCCTACCGCGATCTCTGGAGAGACGAGGTTACCTGCCAAGGGGATGGAGCCTTGTTTGTGGTCGATGTCGATGTCGATGCCGGCGCCGATGGCTCGTCTTCCTCGCAACCAATGCTGGAAGATGAGGCTCAGCTGGCCGCGCAGGCCGACTGGCAGGATACTCGGGATGCCATGCTCGAACCAGCGCGGAGGAAACGGGTGCTGTCGGCCACAGCTATGGCCAGGATGGTGGAGGAAACCGCGCTTGATCTCGATCCCGGTGACGAAGATGATGATCAGGCTGACCAGGGAGTAGTCGAGATTGGTGAAGCTGGCACACCAGTCATACGGCGAAAGGGTCGAGCCGGATCGGCCATTGGTCGGGCCGTGCACAACACACTGGAACACCTGGATTTTGCTCGTCCTGATGATGTCGAACGCCAAGTCACCCGTCAGTGTGATCTGGAGCTGATTCCAGAGTTGTCCGAGACGGTGCTGGCCCTGGTGCGGTCGGCCTTGGGTTCTGAAGCAGTACGACTTGCGGTCGAGCACAAGGCCTACAAGGAAATCTATGTAGCTGCGCCGCTGGGGGAAACGATGGTCGAGGGTTATGTGGATCTGCTGATCGAGACACCAGATGGCTTGATCATTGTTGACTACAAGACCGACTCAGCCCGGACCGAAGCTGAGGTTGACAAGAAGCTTGCGGCGTACGAGCTGCAGGGAGCTTCTTATGCCGTGGTGCTGGAGGAGTCAACGGGAATGAAGGTCATCGACTGCCGCTTCGTTTTCTGTAATACCGGCGGCACCATCGAACGCTCCGTCGTCGATCTGGACGCAGCTAAACAACGGGTCCGTGACCTGGTCGAATGAGGATCAAGCCTGGCAAGCGGATTGGCCGGAGAGCCGCCCACAAACCACCGGGGCAATCGCAATGGCCACCTTCGAGGGGTGGCCTCCCAAACTCGCGTTGATCAAGACTGTTCGTCAACCTCGCTCACACACCAGTCTTCGTTATCAAGGGAGATCTCGACCAAGAAGATCCGAGGCTCAAAATCACCGCGGCGCGGGTGATACTCAGCCCGGTGAGGGCGACGCTGCCTCAAACGAACTCTGGCGGTGTTACCGCCCAACCCGGTCAGGATTGCAGGGTCTCGCTGAAACGATTCGATGTCGTGGAGTCCGACAGCTTTCGTCTGACCATCGGCTGATTGGCAAAACGAAGACCGAAGAGTATGTTCGCTCGTCAATGCCTGATCCGCAAACTGGCGTGCACCTTGTAACCGGCTATGTCCGAAGGAGCCGTAGGCCAAGCCGAGAGCGGTGATAGCCATGAATGCCACTACCAGATCAAGGTTGTGATCCAGAAACTTTCGGTACAAAGCCTGAGGCCAATCGGTCGCCGAGATTCCTGAAGGAGTCTCACGATTATTCGTGTATGAGCCTAACCCTGCGGTCAGTGCGAGCGGCTTCTTGGTCATTCGATGCCAGAATCACAAGTGGCGGGAAAGCCTTGGTATGGCCTGGCTAACGGACCCGTACTACGTTGCTTGAATGGCCACCTCCCAAAACGTTGACGATGAGCAAACATGGAAGGGTGATGCCGTCGGGCTGGTGGAGGCTTACCGGTCTGGAGAACGCTCGCCCATCGATGAGGTCGATACCAGCTTGGCTGCCATTGAGGACAGCGACCTGAATGCCTTCAGTTATGTGGCGGCGGAACAAGCCAGAGAGGCGGCTAGGGCTGCGGACATCTCCTTGCCCTTTGGTGGTGTGCCGATGGGTGTCAAGGAACTCAGCTCGGTCAAGGGCTGGCCCGATACCGAGGCATCCCTTGTTTTCAAGGATCGAATTGCCAACTACGACACCCTCATGAATGCCAGGCTCCGAGACGAAGGAGGGGCCATCCTGTTGGGGCTCACCACCGCCAGCGAATTTGGTGGCCTCAATGTCTCCAAGACCCGACTCAACGGGGCAACCGGGAACCCGTGGGACATCACCAAGACCGCCGGTGGATCATCGGCCGGAAGTTCCTCGGCCGTAGCTGGTGGTCTCGTCCCGATTGCGACCGGGGGAGACGGTGGTGGATCCATCCGGATACCGGCCGGGTTCTGTGGCCTCTTCGGCATGAAAGGCACCGCCGGTCGCATCCCTCGTGGACCACACACCGGCATCGCGCCAATGACTGTTGTCGCTGGCTGCCAAGCCAGATCAGTACGTGATGCTGCCCGCTGGTATGACGTCTGCGCCAGCTTTGACAGTCGCGACCCGTACAGCCTCCCCAAGCAAGACGGCTGGGAAGCCAACCTCGGCAGCCACGATCTGTCAGGAATGAAGGTGGCCATTGTTCCCGCCCTGGGCAATGCCGTTGTTCTGCCCGAGATCGCCAGCCGAGTGACCTCCGCGGGGCGAGCCCTGGCTGGCGATCTCGGCCTCGAAGTCATCGATCTGGACATCCAGCTGCCCGCATTGGGCTTCAGTTGGGCCATGGCCAATATGGCGTCCCTGTATGCAACCCTGATGGACACATACCCGGAGTGTCTGGATCTGATGACCCGACAGATCGCCATCGGATTGGAAATGGCGGTCGAAAAGTACGACCTGAAGATGGCGGCGGAGGCCGAGCAACAACGGACCAACGCCAATGAGCTCATGGCTGATGTCTTTGACCAGGTGGACTTCGTGATCTGTGCCACCAATCCCGATGTGGCCTGTCCGGTCGATGTTGCCATCAATACTCGCGTCGGGCCGAAGAAGGTTCCGGCTGGAAACAATGGAGCACTCACCATCCCAGCCAACATCTCGGGCAACCCGGCCTGTTCGATCCCAGTCGGAACCATTGACGGACTACCGGTCGGCATGCAGATCATCGGTCGCCAGCAAGAAGATGCCTACCTTTTCGACCTGGCGGCCGCAGTTGAGCGAACGGTACCGTGGCCCCTGGTCGCCCCCGGCCGCTAGCCCAAATGGCTCGAAGGGTGAGCAATGCCCCTGTGCCCCTTAGGCTCCTCCGATGGCAACACTGGTCTGTTTTCACGCCCATCCGGATGACGAGGCCATCGCAACCGGCGGTCTGATGGCTAAGGCGGCGGCCGCCGGTCACCGTGTGATCCTGGTTACCGCAACCCGTGGTGAACAAGGTGAACCGGTCGAAGGTGTCCTTGAGGAGGGTGAGGCCCTTGGGGACCGGAGGGTCAAGGAACTGGTTGAGTCGGCGCAGATTCTCGGTGCGGAAGAGCCGATTCTTCTGGGCTACGTGGATTCAGGAATGATGGGTGAGCCAGAGAACGACAACCCCGACTGTTTCTGGCAAGCGGATGAGGACGAAGCAGCCGAGCGGCTGGCCGGGATCCTGCAATCTGCCAACGCCGACGTGCTGACGATCTATGACAATCACGGTGGCTACGGACATCCCGATTATCTTCGAGTTCATTCCGTTGGGCTCAAAGCCGCGGCTCTTGCCGGTACCGAAATCGTGCTGGAGTCAACCATGAACCGCAACCTCATCACCGCCTTGTTGAAGGCTGCGGCGGCGGCAGGCGATGAGTTTGGTGATCCGGAGAATCAGCCGACAGCTGAAGAGTTTGACGGATTCGGCACCCCGGAGTCTGACATTGCCTACAGCGTCGATGTCGGCGTGCACATTGACCAGAAACGGCGCTCAATGATGGCCCACCGCAGCCAGATCGGGCCGGACTCATTCTTTCTCAGCCTGCCAGAAGAAGCGTTCGCCATGTCGTTTGGATCCGAGTGGTTCAACCGACCCGGTGAGACCGATACTGGTGGCCCCGTTCTGGTCGAGCTACTTCCAGGATTGGAATAACTGGTGGCAATCTAGACATCAGTGTCAAAAGAATCAGCGGAGAAACCGACCAGCTCGCCGACCCCACGGAAGACGTGGGAAATGCCGTCGCTTCGAACCAATACCGCATCGCCAGCGAAGATGGCCTCGGGCCCTCGAATCTGCAGGTGGTAGGGGAGCTGGTCAACCGTGACCCGTTCGGTCGTGCGATGGACAAGTTCCCAATCCAGATCGTCGCTGTTCTCTCGCCTGACCACGACAAGGTCGCCCCCTCGAGAGGGAAGCAATCGCTCGGAGACAATGAGTTCGGACACGTAGTAACGACGGTACTGCACCACGAAACCCTATTCGCTTGCGACAGGATTTAGCTCGGAACTTGTAGCCTCAAATTGTGACCTTGCATGATCTGCACACCACCTGGGCCTGGCTTGTTGTTGTCAGCAATACCGCCGTTGGTGTCTGGTTCTTGGCTGGCCATTGGCGAGAATCAGCTCGCCATCCTCGAATGTGGCTCGTTGCCCATGCCGCCCAGTTCACCATTGCCGTCCAGGTGATCCTCGGGGTTGCGCTCCAGAACCGCGATGGATTTGACGCCACACCGCTGCACCAGTTCTACGGCTTCATTGCCTTTGCCTCAGTCGGCATCATCTATAGCTACCGGCAGCAAATCAAGCAGTGGGAGTATCTGTTGTATGGCTTTGGTCATCTGTTCTTGATGGGGCTGGCTCTTCGGGCGTTTTACGGCTAGCCAGATCGATCGACTCATCGAGCACGATGAGTTTGCCGGTGAGATGCTCCTGGAAGAAGGCCAGCATCCGACTCCAACTGTCTTCCGCAGATGTTGGGTCATAGCCAACCCGCATTGGACCCTTGGCTCCAATCCTGATCATGATGCCTTCGGTATTGTTCATGTAGCCGTGCCCGGCGTCGTTGTAGGAAACAATCTCGTTGGCAACCCCAAGCTCGTCCAGATGGCCTTTGAGGACCTTGGCTTTTGGCCCGAATAGCTTGTCTTTGGCTCCGAATCCACCGAAGCATGGCGGGATTCCTTCAAGCTTGACGGCTTTCTTTGGGACTTCGCCGTAGTAGTTGGCCACGACATGTACTTCTTCTTTCGCCGCATGCAAAAGGGCGAAACCGCCACCCATGCAGAACCCGACCGTTCCAATCCGCTCTGCATCAACCTCGTCTTGATCCGTCAGCCAATCCTGAGCGGAAGACAGCCGGACAAAGGCTTCTCCTTCGCCCTTGCTCAGAGACTTGAAAGACTTGATGATGCAAGCTAGTCGTAGACCGGGCCCAAATAGATCGGGGGCTATAGCAACATAACCCTCGGAGGCGAAGCGTCGGGCGACACGCTCCATGTCGTCGTTGAGGCCGAAAACCTCGTGCAAGACCAGTATCGCCGGGTGGGGGCCTTCGCCCTCGGGGTAGACCACAAAAGCTCGGCCAGGCTCAAAGGTATTTGCGATCGAGAACGTGACCATTTCGGATCGAAGATTCTGAGACATGCACTGCTCCGGAGAGGAAAGGAAGACAACGTCTTACTCAACGATGTTGGCTGAAGACTTCGGTGAACGCAAATGTCCCGCAGCCAGTCACCTAACAGCGACCTTATGCGGGACATTTTGTGAGGACTACTCAATCCCCATTCGGCAGGGGCTGGCGTCCGGATGGACTACATCGCCGCTTTGATACCGAGTTCGGCAAATCCCTTTGCCTCGTAGTTGGCTTGGAACATGTCCCGCAGCTTGTTAGCAGCGACATCGTATGCATCCGGATCAGCCCAGGTGTTTCGCGGATTCAAGATATTGTCGTCGACCCCGGGGCAGGTGGTCGGCATTTTCAGACCGAGGATTGGTTGAGTCTCGGTTGGGACATCATCGAGTTCGCCATTCAGTGCAGCGTCCAGCAAGGCGCGGGTGGCCTTGAGTGACATGCGCGAACCAGTGCCATAGGCGCCACCAGACCAGCCGGTGTTCAACAAGATGCAGCGCGTCTTGTGCTTCTCCATGCGGTCGGCCAATAGCTCGGCGTAGACAGAGGGTTTGTGCGACATGAACGGTGCGCCAAAGCAGGCGCTAAAGGTGGCTTCAGGCTCGGTGATCCCGACTTCGGTACCCGCCAATTTGGAGGTGAAACCAGTGACGAAGTGGTACATGACCTCTTCGGGCTCAAGAATAGAAACGGGAGGCAGAACCCCAAAAGCGTCTGCAGTAAGCAAGACAATGGTTTGGGGATGCGGGCCCTTCGCCCCTTCGGCAACACCCGGGTTGCAGGTCAGCGGGTAGGCGAAACGAGTGTTCTCGGTAACCGAACCGTCGAACAGGTCGAACTCTTGGGGATCGGTGTCGGCAATGGCCTTGCCGGGCAGGGCAGGCACATTCTCAATCAGGGTGCCCTTCATAGAAAGAGCGGCGGCGATGACTGGCTCATTGTCCTTGTCGAGGTCGATCAGCTTGGCGTAGCAGCCGTCTTCGAAGTTGGAGACTCCGGTATCGGACCAAACATGCTCATCATCACCGATAAGGAGGCGATTCGGGTCAGCAGACAAGGTGGTCTTGCCGGTTCCTGAGAGTCCAAACAAGATGGCAGAGTCATCGTTCTTTCCAACGTTGGCCGAGCAATGCATCGAAAGCTGGCCCTTGGATGGAAGCACGAAGTTCATGAGAGTGAACATGGTCTTCTTGTTCACACCGCAATAGTCGGCCCGGCCAAGAACAAGAGCAATCCGGTTCTTGATGTCAATAATGACACCGCGCTCACTCTTGGTTCCGTCACGCTCAGGAACACAGCGGAAGGAGGGAACATTGATCAGTGTCCAACCGGCGTCAACCCGGTCAGAGTCATCTCGGACATCCTTAGGGAACATGATGTTGCAGAAATAGGCGTGGGTGGCGTACTCGCCAATGAAGCGGTATGGCTCAGTGAACTCCGCATCCCAACCACAAAACACATCAGTGGAATAGAGAGTCGCGTTCCGCTCATTGAGGTGCTCGATCACTCGTGGCAAAAGACCATCGAACTTGTCTGGATCGAACTTCTGAAAATCTGGCTTCCACCAAACCTCGTCCTCAATTTCGGGACGAGCCACAGCGAAGGTGTCTTTGGTGGGACGACCGGTACATGTCGGATCGGTATAGAAAACCAGTGGTCCGTCTAGGCCCAGAGCGGTAGCAAAAGCCTTTTGTTCATCACCGTCGCCATCAGAGCTGACGTGGCCTCGATCGTTGTCGATGGCAGCTTGGAATAGTTCATCCTGGCTGAGACCGTGCTTGAGCGTGACATTGTTCAGACCAAAGGCCTGACCCAACTCACCTAATACTTGATCGCTTGTTCGTGTCATGTCACTCCCGACATCGTTGTCGAATTCGATGGATGACAGTAAGAGCGGTGGTCCCCGGCCGCGGCTGTCGTGCTGGAAAATCCAGCATGTACTTCCCCTGTTTGCTGTCTACTGTTTGCTGTCTGTTGCTTGTCTACTTTGGGTCGTCCAACCAGGTCGGGGTTCCCATGTCGACCTCAGAGCCCAGACGAAGGCCAGTGGCCAGCCTGTCCTCATTGAGATCAAACACAACCCGTTGCCCAGGGCGAAGCATTCGGAAGACAGAACCGGCAAGCGCGTTTGGGGCGATGTCGAATTCTGACAAATCGGAGTCGCAAAGCACAACCCCATCAAGAGTCAGTGGATCATAAGACTTGACAACACCTTGCACAAACGTTTCCTTCGGTTGCGATTTCCGAATGCCATCCTAGAACGGATCTCCAACAGAGTAGGTCATTGACGGTGGTGGAGGAAAGGCAAAGGTCCCAACTATCACCGATTCGAATTGGGCCTATTGGTCCTAGACATGACTGGTTGGACCTGCGTTGCTGGTTGATCGCTGTTCGCCCGGACCCGATTCGCACTGCCATACTTGGGTGATGACTCAGAAATTGTGTCGAGCAGATCATGGCTGAACCCCAAGGGCCGACCGCGTCCGGGTCGAGGCCGAAGAAGATCGTGAGCTATCTGGTGGGTGCCGCTGTGGTCGCGTTCCTGGCCTACGTGTCACTATTCGGCTCCCAATCCCTTCCTGAGTTCACGCCGACCGGGATTGCTCAACCCTTGCCACACGACGGCTCAGTCCCAGCCGTCTCCTTGAAGGATTTCGAAGGACTACTGGTTGGACAGCAGGGCAAGCCGGTCGTGGTGAACATTTGGGCATCGTGGTGTCCCCCTTGTCGGGCAGAGATGCCGCTTCTTGACCACGCAGCCCAGACCTTTGCTGGTGAGGCGGTGATCCTTGGCGTGATCTCCAATGATGATCCGGCATCGGCGGTGGCGTTCCTGGATCAGCTGAATATCAGCTATCCCAATGTGATCGACGACTCGGGCGAAATTCGCCGCCGACTGGACATGTCGGTATTCCCGACGACCTATATCTTTGGCCGTGATGGCCAGCTGCGAGCCAAGGTGGAAGCTGGCGTTACCGAGCAACAGCTTGCGGCGCTGATTGAGGATGCGCTGCGTTGATTGACTTCGGCTTGTTGCTGAGTGTGATCTTGGCTTTTGGCGTCCCGAGCCTGTTGGCCCAACGCTGGCCCATTGCTTCGTTCGGCGAATTGTCAGGTGACCAGTCCGAGGCCGGTCCCGAAAGCCACTCGCCGCAGTCTGGACAACACATCACCTTCATTGATGCCGTCTTGGCGTCGGGCGCTGCTGCGGTATTGGTGGGTCGTCTCGCCACCCTGGCCCTCGATGACCCTTCAGCCATCGGGAAAATCCAGGACATGCTGATCATCCGCAGCGGGGTTGAGTTCTGGCCCGGAGTGGCTGCGGCTGCCGCCTGGTCGGCTTTTGCCGCAAAACGAGCTGGAGTCGGACCGCTGATTCGCGTCGCGGCACTGCTGCCACTAACCATGGTCGGCTACGCCGTCTATGAATCATCCTGTGTCTTCCGCTCCGGTTGCGCTGGGCCGGTCAGCAGTATTGGCTTGCGGCCCGACGGACTGGGTGCTCGTCTCTTCCCAGTTGGGATCGTTATGGGCATCGCCGTTGTTCTTGGAGCAGTTGCCCTGCACCGTTTGGCTCAATATAGGGTCTCATCACCTCTAGTGGTCAGCTGCGGAATGCTGGTGGTTGCGGCTGTTCGGTCGATCGGATCCTTCTGGCTACCTAAGCTTGGTGACGGGTTAACTCGACAACATCAAACCTCACTGGGGGTCGCGGCGGTGGCGGTTGTACTTGTTGGCGCCACCTTGCTGCGGAGCCGTCGCCCAGCGCACTAGAACACTCATCAACTAGACGCCGGTCGATGAAACGTCGGCCGACGAAATGCGGTGCTCGGCGGGTCTGTCGGTGGGCTGGGCTAGCGTGCTCGGCGTGCGAACTGCTGAACACCTCCAACATGCCCTATGGCAGTTCGTGACTCTTGCCGAGGGAGCCGAGAACCGTTTGAACGAGCTCAACGTCTTCCCGGTGGCCGATAGCGATACCGGAACAAACGTCCTTCGCACGGCTGAAGCCATTGCCCAAGGAGTGGGGGTAGATCCGGCCAGTGATATCGACCAAGTAGCCAAAGACATTGGCCACGCGGCGATGATGTCCTCGCGGGGAAACAGCGGTCTGATCCTTGGTCAATACCTTGCCGGGTTCAGCTCTGCCCTGGTGGAAGACCCATGGCCCGAAGAGTGGTCGACGGCACTGAAGGCCGGAGCCAGCAAGGCGCGGTCCGCGGTCAGCGATCCAGTTGAGGGAACAATCTTGAGTGTGGCTGATGCAGTAGCCACCGCTGCCGGTAGTTCTTCGCCAGAGATCCTGCTAGACGCATCCAAGAAGGCCGACGCCGCAGTGGTGCAGACCGAGTTTCAGCTACCCGTGCTGACCAAGGCTGGCTTGGTCGATGCTGGTGGCGTCGCCTTGTCGCTCTTTGTACGGGCACTAGCCAACGTCGTCTCCAATGAACCCGAGTTCACCATCATCGATCGGGTCATCGCTCGCCCAGCGAGACGTAAGGGCGATACCGAGCCAACGGTGCATCGTGAAGTCATCGGCTACGAGCTCCAGTTCAACCTGGTTGCCGGATCAGCTGACCCCGCTGAGGTCCAGGTGCTGTTGAGTGCCCTAGGAACTGACGTGGTGATTGGAACCGACGGCGACACCATTGCCGCCCACGTACATGCAGCAGACATTGGACCCATTGTCGAAGCAGTCTTGCCGCTGAACCCGTTCAACATTCGGATTGAGGCCCTGCTCGAGAGTCGGCCCCTAGGGCAGAACCGTGCCTGAAGAAAACGGTGATGGGAGAGGCAGCGGGGCTGGTCCGCAAAACCTCATCACCTTGGCTGAGCTCGATGCCATTCCCGTCGACAAGCTAACGGGTGTTGGAGACAAGAAATCCAAAGGACTGGCTAAGGCCGAAGTTCACAGCCTGTTCGATCTCTTGACCTTCTATCCCCGCCGGTATCTGGATCGAACCAAAGAACGCCGAATTGACGAGATGACCGAGGACGAAGAAGCCTCGGTGCTGGTGACCGTGGTGAAGTCAACATCTCGGAGGATCCGTGGCGGCAAGGTCATGGTCAACATCACGGTCACCGATGGCAACTCCAACCTGGCGCTGACCTTCTTCAACCAGGCATGGCGGGAACGGCAACTCTCGGCGGGTCGCGAAGCCATGATCTTTGGCAAGATCAAGTACTTCCGGGGACAGCGTCAGATGGCCAATCCGGTTGTTGATCTGGTCGGAGACAAAACTGGCAAGATCATTCCCGTTTACCCCCAATCGGAGAAGAGCAAGCTGCAATCGTGGGACATTGCTGGTTTCGTTGCCGAGACCCTGCGTCGAACCTTGCCGCCCAAAGGGCGTGGCTTGCAGGATCCCTTGCCAATGTGGATCCTTGATGAGCATGACTTCATCAACCGAGAGGCTGCCCTTCGAGGAATCCATGCCCCGGACTCGATGGGCGAAGCAATGGCGGCCCGCAAGCGGCTGGTCTTTGACGAGCTCTTCCGGATGCAGCTGGCCTTGGTGCTAAGGAAACGAATGCTGGAAGCCACCGAAGTTGGGCTCGAGCATCTGGTGGACGGGCCCCTGATCGCCCGCTTCAGAGAAGCTTTACCCTTCCCGTTGACCGGTGCACAAACACGAACCATCGATGAAATATTCGTCGATCTGGCTCGTCCGATCCCCATGCATCGCTTGCTGCAAGGTGATGTTGGCTCGGGAAAGACCTTGGTGGCGGTAGCCGCCATGCTGGCCTCGGTCGATGGCGGGCATCAGGCGGCCCTCATGGCGCCGACGGAGGTTCTGGCGGAACAGCATTTCAGTGGCATTCGGGCCCTGCTCGGTGATCTACATGTTCCTGACCCGAGCAACTTGATGGGTGAGCGCCCCCTCAAGGTTGAGCTGTTGAGCAACCGCACATCGACTGCTGATCGCCGCCGCATCCTGAGCGAATTATTGCTTGGCCAGGTTGACATCATGATTGGCACCCATGCACTGATTGAAGACAAGGTTCGTTTCGACTCTTTGGGCGTAGTTGTTATTGATGAGCAGCATCGTTTCGGAGTTGAGCAGCGGGCAGCATTGAGAGACAAGACCGATGGTGAATTGATCCCAGACGTTCTGGTCATGACGGCGACACCGATCCCGCGTACAGCGGCTATGACGGTGTACGGCGATCTTGACGTCTCCGTCCTGGATGAATTGCCACCGGGTCGGACCCCGATCGTGACCCGCTGGGTCCAGGCCCCGGGATCACTTGACGAGAGTGGCAGCCTGGATGGGGCTGATGAGCTGGAATCCATGTGGCAAGAGATTCGCTCTGAGATCGCCAATGGCCGCCAGGCCTATGTGGTATGTCCGCTGATAGATGAATCGGAGAAGCTGGAGGTTGCATCGGCGGAAGAAACCTTCGACCGACTCAGGGCGGTTGAACTCGAGGGCCTTCGGGTTGGCCTCCTGCATGGTCGCATGCATTCCAATGACAAGGACGAGACAATGACGCGCTTCCGCGACCAGAAGCTGGATGTGTTGGTGGCGACGACGGTTATTGAGGTTGGGGTCGATGTCCCGAATTCAACGGTGATGGTCATTCTGGATGCCGACCGATTTGGGATCGCCCAACTCCACCAGCTCCGGGGCCGGGTCGGTCGAGGTGAACACGCCTCGACCTGCTGGCTGGTAGCTGAGGCAACTACTCCAGACGGCGAATCCCGGCTTGAAGCCTTGGTTGCATCGACCGACGGATTTGAGTTGGCCGAAGTGGACCTGGACCTTCGCGGAGAAGGAACCATCTTGGGTGAGCGGCAGAAGGGCCGGAATGATCTAAAGCTGGCATCCTTGCGCCGCGACCGGACGGTGGTTGCCGACGCCCGTCGCGCGGCAATCGAACTCATTGACTCCGATCCAGGTTTGGCCAACAGTCCAGATCTGATGTCCGAGCTTGGCCTTTTCTTGGATGAAACCGAGGCCGAGTTCCTGATGAAGGGCTAGTGACGGATCCGACCCTCAGTCGGTTTCATCGGGTACGACGACGTCCCAGCGATCCAGACAGTCCTTGCATCGGTAGGGGAGAATAGTTCCGGGATCCAGCGGGCCATCCCCCGGGTACCAACCCAGGGGGTAGCAGGTTCCCAGGCAGTCGACGCAAACAATCTCGTGGTCTGGTATCGGCATGACGATCAGCCTAGAGGCAGCCAGCCCGGACCTAACGAGGCTTGAGGGGCCAGCAAAGAGGCTGTCGCCGATAGTGTTCCGGAGTGCGCATCATCGCTGGCACGGCCCGCGGCCGGAAACTCATTGCTCCTCCTGGACAAAACACTCGACCCATCACCGATCGGGCCAAGGAAGGCATTTTTAATATGCTGGTTGGTCTCGGTGGGGTCCAAGAGTGCACCATTGTCGACCTGTTCGCCGGAAGCGGATCATTTGGCTTGGAATGCCTCAGCCGAGGGGCCAGCCACGTCACCTTTGTTGAACAAGGGCGCGATGCGGTCGCCACCATCAATAAGAATCTCGACACCCTTGGCTTCGCCGATCGGGCAACAGTCCTACCAACCTCGGTTCAGGGTGCAGTTCCGGCCCTTCCCCATGTTGATGTCGCCTTTTGTGATCCGCCGTACAAGCTTGACGTTTGGGACGACTTATTCGCTGGAGTAAAGGCCGACATTCTGGTTGGTCACGCTGACCGTGTCATCGAGCTGGAGCATGGATGGACTGAACTGCGGCGCCGTGAGTACGGCAGGGCAAAAATTCTGATAGCCGAGCCCGGCCCAAAAAATGATGACGGATCCGGCCAAGGCTCAGAAGTCGGGCCTGAGGATCTCGAAGTCCCCTCCAGCGACTAGGCTGCGTTTCAGCGTGGTGGAGACCCGAGCTACTGGCTCGGGCCGTGTTTCGCAGTTCCTGTGTTTCGCAGTTCCTGTGTTGCGCAGTCCGGTCAATAACTCGGTAAGAATCCGAACACTTCTCGCCCAGGAAAGACTCTGCCAATGACCGTCGCCCTTTATCCGGGGTCCTTTGATCCGGTACACAATGGCCACATCGCCATGATTGAATCTGCTGCCGCCATCATGAGTGCAGTTGTTGTTGGTATTGGCCATCACCCAACGAAGAACTCAGGATTGTTTTCTCCCCAAGAGCGGGTTGAACTGATTGAGGAATGCACCTCCCATCTGAATAATGTTTCCGTCCGCCTTTTCTCTGGCCTGGTGACCGTCGCGGCCAAGGACTTCGGCGCGACGGTTCTGGTCAAGGGCCTCCGCGGCTCTGGAGACCTTGGTGATGAGATGGCTCAAGCCCACATGAATCTTGAGACCGGGTCAATCCCGACGGTCTTCCTTCCGGCCACCGGGCCCTCGGCTCGTGTTGCTGGAACCTATGTCCGGCAGATCGCTGCTATGGGTGGAGACATCTCCGATACGGTGCCCGCTGTCGTTGCTAAAGCCATGGCGGCCAAGGCTGCTGAGGGGAAACTGTCATGACCGATCTTCCTCCTGCCCCCCAGGCAGACGAACAAGAAGGGCCACCGCCCTCGATCAAAGATCTTTTAGATGAGGCCATCGAATTGGTTGCACGCTCGCGTCCTTTACCGATGTCCACCACGGTCAAGGTCAATCGAGATGATCTGTTGGACATCCTGGAGCAAGCCCGCGACGAACTTCCTGAAGAGGTTCGTGCCGCCCAGTGGTTACTAAAGGAGAAGGAAGAGTTTCTTGCCGGAGCCCGCTCCGAACGAGATGACATCATCAAGCAGGGCAGTGACCAGGTAACTCGCATGGTCGAACGCCAAGAGGTCATGCGAGTGGCCGAGGAACGGGCACGCCAGATTGTAGAAGACGCTCGAGTGGAGTCGCGCCAAATGCGTCGCCAGGTTGAGGACTATTGCGATCAGAAGCTCGCCAGTTTCGAAATCATTCTGGAAAAGACAACACGCACCGTTCAGACTGGTCGAGAAAAGCTGCTTGGCCCTGCGGCGATTGACGACGCTGACCTGTCCGAAGGTGATGATCCTTTCGCTGAGCCGCTCTAGGCTGGTTCCTGGCTAACACGCGGGAGGATCGGTTCAATGGATGAGTCAACGGCAACAAAAACAACTCGAAAGCACCCGGTCAACGTGGCCGACCTGCGTCGAAGTTTGGGGTCCCAGCGAGCGGTGGCGATCGACTACTTCTTGGAGTCGATCACTGTTATCTCCAGTCGCTCCACCGAGGCCCCTGTCACCGGATCGGTTGTGATTGAGTCCATTGAGCAAGGAGTATCGGTTCTCGGGTCGGTCTCTTTCGCGTGGGAGGCTGACTGTCGACGGTGTCTGGAGATCGTTGTTGGACAGGCGACGGCCGATATCGAAGAGACCTTCCTCAGCCAAGCACCGACAGGCTCTGATGCCGTCGAGCTTGAAGACGACACCATCGACCTTGTCCCGGTCGTGCAAGACGTCATTGGCCTGGCCATCCCTCTTGCGCCCCTTTGTCGCACCGATTGTGCTGGCCCGGATCCCGAGCGCTACCCAACCAAGACCGAAGAACAGCTCGAAGCCGAACGAGCCGCTGACCGCCAGCAAGACCCTCGTTGGGACAGTCTCAGTCAGCTGAGCTTTGACGACTGATACTTGCCAACTGATCTGGCATGACGCTGTTGGGCTCAGTCCTGGAAACCAGTGACGCCCAAGCGAATTCGGCAAACTCTCCAGTCGCCCCCATCGGGCTTGAGTTCGATCCGAGTCTCAACCTCGCCTTGTTGCTCAAAGAAGATGCTTCCCTGGACCGATGATTCAGCAACACCTCCTGTGGCAAGCTCAAAGGTTATGAAGAAAAACTCGGCGAAGTGATCGGTTTTGGCCTGTTCAACGAACTCATCAATTCCACCGGAACAGGATGGGTCGACGGAACTCAGCGCTTCATCGTATTGCTGGTCCTGTACCAGCTGGACGACCCGATTTGCTTCGTTGGTCGGCCCAGTGAACAAGTCATAGGCCCAGTAGCTACAGGCACCAATCCCAATGAGCGGCAAGCCGACGACTAGCCCGACGATCAGCAGGGTCTTCTTCCACTTGTTGGACTTGGGCGGGGCTGGCGGAGCAACCCACTGGCCACTCGAGGCTGGGGCTAGACCGGGAGTGGGTGTATAGGGCTCAAAAGTCTGGTTGTCGATCGGTGCACCGGGTGGGGGAGTCCAAACTGCTCTTGGCTGGCTGCTGTCGGGCACGGTTCTACCTTCGTGGTGGTCCTTTGGGTGTCGACCCACAGTAGGGCAGGCGGTGACCTAGTTCTTGCCGGTCAGCAAGTGCTGACGGTGCCATGAACTATTCGACGGTAAAGCCGCAGACCTTCCAATCGCCGTCACGCTTGTTGAGTTCGAAACTGATGGGGTTGGAGATCCCTCCGTTAACGGAGACAGTGCCGCTGACGTCAGCCTTCGAATTTTGTACGCTGACGTCGTTTAGGTTGTATCCGTCGATCTCAACACCGGCCCAGATCGCCCGAATGTCTTCGACCCCAAAGTCGCCGGTGCAGGTTGGATCAAACGAGTCGTAGGCCTCCTGGTACTTGCCCTCATCCAATAAGGCGAGCATGGCGTTGGACTCATCAACAGGTCCCGTGACTGCGCCAAGCAAGAAGAAGGTGCAGGCACCGATACCGATCAGTGGTAGTCCAATGACCAGCCCGAGGATGAGCAAGATCTTCTTGACATTGCTTTTCTTTGGCGGTTGGTGAGGCTGAGCCTGCTGGGGGTACTGCTGCGGTTGGGGATAGCTCTGCTGCGGGTATTGCGTGGCCTGGCCTGGCTGTTGATAGCCCTGCTGGGGGTAGCCAGTGGCTGGCGGTTGGGGTGGTGGTGTCTGTGGTGACGGGTATCCCCCGGCCGGTGGTGCGGCCTGTGTCGGAGGCGGTTGTGGGGGCGGGTAGCCGCCAGGGGGCTGGGCCGATTGGCCTGGTTGTTGTGGCGGTTGTGGGGTTCCCTCAGTCATAGAGGGACATTAGACGGCCAGCGTGGAGGAATTGTTGGATGTCAGCATTTTGGCGGACTTAGGAGGCAGTCGCGGCTTGGCTCTGAAGGCGGTATGCTTTCCCGCTCGCGTCCACCGGTCGGTGTACGCCCCCGATCGAAAAACGAGTACTGGATTCCTCATGGCCGTCCCAAAGAAAAAGACCTCCAAGTCCAAGACTCGCAGTCGTCGAGCCTCGAGCTGGAAGCTTGCTGCGCCTGCACGGAGCCTTTGCTCCCATTGTGCAGAAGCCAAGTTGCCTCACCGTGTCTGTAGCAGCTGCGGCTGGTACAACGGCCGTCAGGTCATCGAAGTCGACTGAGTTTCCCGGCCCCGTGAGCGAAACCTCACCTCGTCTCCCCATCGCCGTTGACGCAATGGGCGGAGACAATGCGCCGGCCTCCATTGTCGAGGGGGCCAAACTTGCGGTCGAACAGTTCGGCGTGCCCGTTGTTCTGGTAGGCAGGCCAGACGAGATCGGTGACACCGGTGGGATCCCGGTCATCGCCGCCTCCGAAGTGATTGCCATGGACGCTGAGCCTGCCTCCAGCGTTCGCAAAATGAAGGACTCCTCCATTGTGCGGGCGGCCGAGGCTGTGCGCGATGGCCAAGCCTCAGCCCTACTGAGCGCTGGCAACACCGGCGCGGCCATGGCTGCTTCGCTCCTTAGGCTCGGGCGAATTCGGGGTGTCTCCCGACCGGCAATTGCCGTTCCCTTCCCGGTACTCGGTAGTACGCCAAGCACCTTGCTCGATTGTGGTGCCAATGCCGATTGCAATCCAGAATGGATGGTCCGGTTCGCCCAGATGGGAACGGTCTATGCCCGTGCCCGGTTCGGCATTGAATCCCCCCGAGTCGGGGTCATGACCATTGGTGAAGAGGCCGGGAAAGGCAACTCGCTGGTCAAGGAGACCTGTTCCCTCCTGGAGAACACTGACTGGGCCGACGCCTGTGGCGCCTCCTATGTTGGCAATATGGAGGGCGGTGACGTGATGGCGGGCACCGCCGATGTCATTGTCTGCGACGGATTCACCGGGAATATCATCCTGAAGTCGTTGGAAGGCGGCTTCGACATTGCCCTCGGCGCAATTCGTGCCGCCCTACGTTCCACCCAAGAGCTGGCAGAAATCTCCGGAATTATCGATCCGGTTCTTGCCCCACTACTGACTGAGTTCGACTCGGCTTCTCGTGGCTCAGCTGCCCTTCTTGGGACAAAAGGGGTTTCGATGATCGCCCATGGTTCGGCCACTCCCTACGGTATTGCCAATGCCATCCGGACGGCTTCGGACATGGTCGAGGTCGATATTGTCCAACGGATCCGTGACATGGTCTCCTTCGGAGCCGAATAGGAGCATCTTCTCATTCCTGTTCCTAGCCCAGAAACCGGTCACTAATCCGTTAGACTTTCGACGTTCTATGCCCGTGTGAAGGATTTTCGATGCCCGCTGAAACTCATATGGAACAGTCGCCGATGAGCCGAGTCGATGTGGTCGCGCTCGTACGGGACCGGCTAGCGGACATCCTGGAAATGGAACCAGACAATATTGAAGAGGGCAGCTCCTTCGCTGACGATCTTGATGCAGACTCCCTCGCCCTGATCGAACTGGTCGAAGCAATCGAAGAAGAACTTTCAGATCGCACCGTCGGTTTCCGAATCGAAGACGAAGATTTACAAGATCTCAAGACCGTCCGTGATGCCGTTGACTATGTCTATGGCCAGGTTGGTGCGGAGTCCTGAGCGATACGGACACCCTCCCCCCATCGGCGAGCGAATCGACCGAGATTCAGATGCCTGAGACGGACGCGTTTTCGCGCCGTCTTGGCTACACGTTCATTGATCCTGCCCGGCTCCGGCTGGCATCGACTCATCGGAGCTATTGCTCCGAGCACGAGAATGTCACGTCAAACGAACGTTTGGAATTTTTGGGTGATGCCGTACTTGGGTTGGTTGTCACCGACCACATCCATGCCACCTATCCAGACCTCTCAGAAGGCGAGCTGGCCAAGTTGCGAGCCTCGGTTGTAAACACTGCGACCTTGGCTGAAGTAGCGGCACGACTCGACCTCGGCTCAATCCTGCTGCTCGGCAAGGGCGAAGATCAGTCTGGTGGTCGTGACAAGGAATCGATTCTGGCCGACTCGCTCGAAGCGGTCCTTGGCGCCATCTACCTGGACTCTGGTTGGGAATCGACCCAGGACGTGGTGCTCGCACTCTTGCTGGAAGACATCACCGTTGGTGCTGAGCGCCCCGGACGAGACGACTACAAAACGCGTCTTCAAGAATTAACCGCCGAGCTTGGGCTCGGATCACCCGCCTACCAGATCGAGGGCAGCGGCCCCGATCACGATCGCCGCTTCAAAGCGGTGGCCGTAGTCAAAGGTGAGGCAATGGGTGAAGGAAAAGGAACATCAAAGAAGAGAGCAGAGCAGGCGGCCGCCCGGTCGGCCTGGATCGTTCTCGCCAATGCAGTGGAAGAGTGATGGGCGCCATGGCCGATTTAGAGCTACCAGAGATTGAAACCCTGCGACGTGATCTTGAGCGAGATGTTGTTGGCCGCAAGGTCAAGGCAGTTGACGCCAAGACCTTGAAGCCAATGGAGGCGTATCGCACCAAGAAGTCCTTCGCCGAGCCCTTGCTTGGAGCAAAAGTCTCCGTTGTTGAGCGTGAAGGGACCATGATTGTCTTCCACATGGACAATGAGATGGTCCTCGGTATCCGCCTTGGCGGAGCCGGCCGGATGGAGCGGGTTGCCAGCCGCGTCAGCATGGCCAATGACATCGATGTGACCATCACCTTTACCCAGGGTGGCGATCTTCGGATCGCCGACGCTACCGCAGTTATTCTGGTGACCTCAGAAGAGTTCGTTGCCGGTCTTGAAGCAGCCGAAGATCACCCGCTTGACTTGCTTAGTCAGCCAATGTCCTGGATTGACTTTGGCCGCTTTGTTCTTCGTCGGACAGAGCCACTCAAGGCTCTCCTCATGGATCCGACCTCATTTGTGGGAATCGGCCCCATCTATAGCGACGAGATCTTGTTCGACGCTGGTTTGCGGTATGACCGCAAGTCCAACCAGCTTTCGACCCAAGAGGTTCGTCGCTTGTACCGGTCGGTCGTTGGCATCTTGCATGACGCCATCAAGTATCGGGGCACTTCACTGGAGAAGCGGCCGTTCGTGGACCTGAGTGGAACTCCTGGAGAGTTCGCCGACCATCTGGCTGTCTATGACAAGGCGGGTGATTTGAGTCCTCGGTCTCGGACCCCGATCTCCAAGGCGACCTTTAAAGGCAAGCCTGTTTTCTTCTGCTCGACCCAGGTCTAGCATTCAGCCGTGTACCTGAAATCACTCTCAATTAAGGGGTTCAAGTCGTTCGCCGACCCGGCAACGCTGGATCTTGAACCAGGTGTCACCGTAGTTGTCGGTCCAAACGGGAGCGGCAAGTCCAACGTGGTTGATGCCATGGCGTGGGTTCTCGGCGCCCAGGCCCCGAAGGCAGTACGAGCACAGAAGATGGACGACATCATCTTTGCCGGAACGCAGAAACGGCCCGCCCTTGGCCGAGCCGAAGTGTCGCTCACTATTGACAATAGTGATGGCATGCTGGCCATCGACTTCACCGAAGTCACGATCACCCGAACCCTGTTTCGTACCGGCGAATCCGAATACGCCATCAACGGGGTCTCCTGCCGGCTTCTCGACATTCAGGACCTGTTGAGCGATTCCGGTGTTGGCCGCCAGCAGCACATCATCGTGTCCCAGGGCCAGATTGATGCTGTTCTTAATGCTCGGCCCGAAGAACGTCGGGCCATCATCGAAGAAGCGGCTGGTGTTCTCAAGTTTCGCAAGCGTAAGGAACGGGCCGAACGCCGTCTCGGCGCAACGGACGAGAACCTGAATCGTCTCGCTGATCTGGTCCGAGAAGTCCGGCGCCAGCTTCGTCCGCTAGAAAAGCAGGCCGATGCCGCCCGTCGACACGGCGACCTTGTTACCGAACTCGCGGCCCTAAAACTTCACCTGGTTGGTCGAGAACTCAAGGCATTGACGGCCAAGCTTGAGGTATCTGGCCGTCAACGAATCGATTTTGACGCGAGAGAGGTCCAACTAAAGACGTCGTTGGCCAGCTTTGATCGTGGCGTACTAGAGGCCGAAGCCGAACTAGCAGCTCTTGGTGGTTCTGATGTTGCCGACGTCTTGTCGCGGGCCCTCAGTCTGCAGGAACGCATCCGTGGACAGAAGAATGTGGTGGCTGAGCGTCAGCGTCGACTGCAAGGTGAATTGCAATCAGCCGTTGATGACGGGGTCGTGTCCAGCCTGGAAGCCGAAGCGGCGCGAATCGTCGAATCGCTGACTGTTTCGGTCAGTGATCGCCAAGATCTTGAGCCGGAATTCAACGAGCTCGAAGTGGTCGAGCGTCGCCTGAGCAGCGACCAGGAATCCTTCGAAGAAGCCTGGGGTGAAGGTATTGGTCCAGCACCAGTTCAGGCAGCTGAGGTTCGGACCCAGCTCACAGCGATGCAATCGGCGGCCCAACGCGATGAGCAAGAGAGTCGCAGGCTGAGCGAGCAGTTGGATGCCCTTGGCGCTCGGCACGATCGCCTCATGCAAAGCCGGGCCGAAGCTCAGGAATCCGTCGACAAGCTGACGCCGGAAATCCCAACGTTGACGAAGTCGGTTGAGGGCGCGGCCACCGACCGGATAGCCAAAGATGAAGCAGTGGAGTCAGCGATCGAAGCTCGACGCACTGCAGACGGCGCAGCCAGTCGCTGGAAGGCGACGGCTGATGCCCTGAGCCAAGCCCTCGATGCCGCCAGGAGTGCGGCTGGTGCCGATGCTCTGGTCGGCGCATCCGGAGTTCTGGGCACCCTGTTGGATCTTGTCGCCATCGATGACGGTTGGGATGCCGCGGTTGAAGCTGCTGCTGGCCAAGCGATGTTGGCCGTCGTCGTTGATGACGTCGAGCATGGCCGGGCCGCGCTCGAAGCTCTATCCGCTCGTGATCTTTCTGGAGCCGTTCTTGCTCTCGGGTCCTCTCGCCAGAACGTTGAAACTCCTGCGGTTGGCGAACCAGTGCGGAGCCACGTTCGAGCCCTTCGTCCTGATGTTGAGGGTCTGCTTGATGCGCTCTTTGGCGGGGCCGTAGCGCTGGATTCGGACTGGCGAGGAGCCCTGGATACGGCCCTCGAACACCCTGACACCACCGTCGTCACCCGAAACGGCGACCGGTTCGGCCCTGGCGGATGGAGTATTGGCCAGGCGGGAACGGGCGCTACCGGTGCTGCCCTGGAAGAGGCGGTTGCGAAGGCAGCCGAAACCTCCCATGTAGCCGAACAGGCGCAAACAATCCTGCTGGCGGCACGCCGTGAGCTGGACGAGGGACGTAACCAGAGGCGAGAGGTCCAAGAGTCGCTCCGCCAGGCCCAATCCAAGCTAGAAAGCGCGCTGGCTACCGTCGAACGAACCACATCTCAAATCAATGACCTGGTCGCTGACCGAGAACGGCTGGACGAACAGTTTGCGGCCATTGGTGACCGTCAAGCCCAAGACCGAGCGCAGTTGGACGAGTTGCAGCTCAGCTTGCCAGGGCTGGAAGCAGCAGAAGCCGCACACTTCGACCGAACGAAGTCAATGGATGAGTCGCGCACCGCGCTCGAACAGCACGCCCGCCGAGTAGCCAATACCCGTACCGAACTCGAGGTGCGCGCAGCTGCCTTGGACAGCCGACGCGAGTCGTTGATCCTTCGCCAGGGCGAGGTCGAGAAACGACTGGAGCGGCTCGTTACCGAACGCGCCGCGGTCAAGGTTCGCCGTGAAGACCTTGAGCAGTCGCTGCGTGTTGTCGACGATCTTGCTGGTCAACTGGACGACAAGAGCATCACGCTCACATCCTGGCTTGGACTTCTGCGAACCGAACAAGAAGCACAGTCTCAGGCTTCGAAGGAAGTAGCAGAAAGTCTTTCGGAGCGTCGCAAGGAACGCCGAGCGGCAGAACGAGAGCTGGTCGAAGTTCGCGAGAAGTGCAATCGTCTGGATCTGGCTGATGCCGAGAACGGTGTTCGGCTCGAAACCCTCACCGAAGCTGTCCGTCGAGATCTTGATACCGAGCCATCAGTGGCAATGGAAGCTGAACTTCCCGAGGTGCCCGAAGGGTCCAGCCCAGAGAGCAGGACGCGAGAGTTGGAGCGTGAGCTGAAACTGCTGGGTCCAATCAACCCGTTGGCGCTGGAAGAGTTCGAAGAGTTGAAGGAGCGCCACGAGTTCCTGGATGCACAGTTGCAGGATGTGAAGAGCACCAAGCGCGAACTCTTGCGTCTCATTCGAGAAATTGATGCCGAGATCGTCAATGTGTTCTCCGCCGCCTACGCCGACGTTGCCACCAACTTTGTTGACCTGTTCCAAACCTTGTTCCCCGGTGGTCGCGGAGCGGTCAAGCTCACCGACCCCAACGATCTGCTGAACACTGGTGTCGAGATCGAAGCAAAGCCGTCAGGCAAGAACGTGAAGAAACTTTCGCTGCTCTCTGGTGGGGAACGTTCGTTGACGGCGCTTGGCTTCCTGTTCGCAGTGTTCAAGAGCCGGCCGTCGCCGTTCTATGTGATGGATGAAGTCGAGGCTGCCTTGGACGACATGAACCTGCATCGATTCTTGGCCCTGGTGCAAGAGTTCCGGAGCGAAGCACAGCTCATCATCGTCAGTCACCAGAAGCGGACCATGGAAGCCGCCGATGTACTTTATGGTGTCAGCATGAAGCCCGGCGGCTCATCCAAGGTCGTCAGTGAAAAGGTCGCAGCCCACACCTAGATCTCGACCACTGGCACGCCAGATGATCGAAAACGATCGCCTCGCGTACCAATCGGTGAGCTTCTGTCCTGAGAGCAATGAGTCGGGGGCGATTCCAGACTCACTAACGACAAGGAGTCTCGATCTCTCGACCGTCACCAAGGGTGACCGAACCCGTACAAGCCCCGGCATCAATCAGATAGTCATACATCCCCTCAACCGTGAAAACCCACTTGTCTTCACAATCACCAGCCTCGATAACCACGAACTCTTCACCAGTACCCAGATTGGTGACCACCACATCATCAGCCATACACGGCCGCACATCCTCAGTCTGGAGGCCGTAATACTTAAAGAACCTGGTTTCCAATCTGAAGGTGTCGTAATCCTCTTCCTCAGATACCAGCCGATTCGTAGATACCCCTAGTGTTTCAGCGTCGCGTTCAGACAATTCTAGCGAGAACTGGATACCGGTTTCGTCATACCCCAGATCGGAGGGGCGTCCCCCACCAGCCACACCAACGGTAAGATTTTTTGGGCTTGGGGGATCGTCGTCTGCTTCGCCAGGAAAGAAACGGCTACATGAAGACAACACCCCCATCATCAAAACCCCCGCCACCAGTCCCGTCAGCGATTTCATACTCCTACCCATCGACCAACCCCCATCAAACCTGAACCCCCGAACAGGCATCTCATCACGGCGGACTTATGTTGATGGAGTTGACCCTAGAGCTGGTCGGGATCGGTATTGACCATGCTGCTCAGCTGTTGGTGACTGCTGGCGACAATCCCGATCGGATGCGGTCCGATCCGAAGTCCGCCCGGTTATGTGGGGTGGCGCCGATCCCGGCTTCGGGCGGGAACAGGTCCAGGCATCGGCCTCATTGGGGTGGCGATCGTCAAGCGAACTGGCCATTCACAATCTTGCTGTGGTGGTGAAGCTTCGGTACTGCGGACGAACTAAGGCCTATGACCGTCGGCGGACTACTGAGGGTCTTTCGGGGCCTGAGATCATGCGGTGTCTCAAACGTTACGCGGCTCGTGAGGTGTTTCACACGCTTCGGTCTGGAGTGAGTAACTGATTTCGCGGCATCAAGCCACTGCTAATAACTCGAACTCTTCACGAACCGCTGCCGGTGAACGATACCCAACCACCGAATGCAACCTCCGCCGATTATACCAAACCTCAATAAAATTCCTGACCGCC
>JAJRQY010000077.1 GCA_024280015.1 Actinomycetes bacterium | reverse complement strand
TCGAAGTCCAGGTCATCGGGCAGGGTGACCGAATCGGGGGCAACGGTGAATAGTCCAAAGCGGAACCCACCGATAGGTGGGAAGTACTGAACCGCGGATGGCTGGGAACCATCATCAGGAAATGAGCTGACCTGGTCACTTCCCCAAAGTCGGAAGAATTCGGTGTCGGGTAGGAGGTCCAATGTGACGGGCTCCACCACCTCGTCACTAGCAAAGACTGCCTTGCCGCTATTGTCGTGCCCGGTCACTACTCGTCGAATCTGCATCGCGTGTTGGCTCCTCATGTATGGGTATCTGAAACCTAGTGCACGAGGAAGTCATTGTCGTACGAGGTCTAGGCGCCCTTCTTGCGACCAGTCTCATAGGCCCAGATGACCAGCTCGACTCTGTTGCGGGCATGAAGCTTGACCATGATGCTGGCTACATGGGCCTTGGCGGTCCCAAGTGAGAAGAACAGCTTCTCGGCAATCTCCTGATTGGTCAGACCATCAGCAACCGCAGCTAAGACTTCTTCCTCACGGGGTGTGAGATCGCCGCCGTCCCCTCTGTTTCCTGGAGATCCAGAATCTCCAGACCCCGCCAGATCTGGATGGTTGATATTTCGCAAAAGCCTGGTGGTGATGTTGGGTGAGATCAACGAGTCACCTTCAGAAGCTGCACGAATGGCCTGGATTAGCAATTCTGGTCCGGCGTTTTTGAGGAGGAAGCCAATCGCTCCAGCCTGAAGTGCACCATAGACATACTCGTCCATGTCGAAGGTCGTGATGATCACTACCTTGAGAGGATCCGCAACATCAGGTCCGGCGATGATTCGAGTGGCTTCAATCCCGTCAAGTTCAGGCATACGAATATCGAACAGGCAGACATCAGGCCTCAGATGCAACGCCTTGGTGACGGCGTCGCGACCGTTGTCGGCATCGCCTACAACTTCGATCCCCTCAGTGTTCTCCAGAATCAGCTTGAAGCCTGCCCGAACGAGGTCCTGATCATCGGCAACGAAAACCCGAATACTCATCGGCCTGTATTCTTCACGCACTGCCTCGAAGCGGAATAGTGACGAGAGTTCGCCAACCGGTTGTCGGCAGGGGCCCCGCCTCGAACGTGCCTTCAAGAGCATCGATGCGTTCTTGCATACCAATCAAACCGTAGCCGCTTCCACTGTTGCGTGCCGTCGGAGTCCCATCATTGGTGATCTCCAACTCGATGTGGTCGTGATGCCTCCGAGCCGTGACATCGATGAAGGTCAGGTTGCGATTGTGTCGTCTGGCATTGCTGATCGACTCCTGGGCAATTCGGTAGAGGGCAGCAGAGATGGGGCTGGACAGTTCGGCAAGGTCGAGGCCGCTCTCGACCTTGATGGGAGGCATGGCCTGTTGATCTTGAAGGTCGAGCAAGGTCGTTGGGGAAGTTGTGCGGCTTTCTCCGTTGTCGCTTCGAAGGATGCCGACCATGCGACGCATCTCCTCAATTGTCCGATTGGCGAGTTCCTCAACATTTTTCATGGATTCGGCTGCAGCTTCAGGATTGCTGGCGGCAACGAATTGAGCTGCCTGTGCTTGGACGGCGATGGCCGATACATGGTGGGCCACTGTGTCGTGGAGTTCTCGAGCGAGGTCGTGGCGCTCGGCCAGCCGGACCTGGTCTTCTCGCTCTCGAAGGAGCGTCGCCCGATACCGCATGGCGACTGCGAGGGCGCCGAGGCCAAACCAGAAGGCCATTCCTGGCAAGGTGTCCAGGAGCCGCTCGCCCAAGGCCAGTGAGCCAGCGGTCATCGAGGCGAAGGCGACAGGTACCCCGATGAGAATGTGCTGGAGACTCGACCAACGAAAAAGGGCGTAGGAGACCATCGCCAACGGGACACCGATTCCGCCGAGCAGCTCGAAGCTGACATCTTTTGATGCCGCGGCGATGTCGGCGGCAAAGAACACAAGACTGGCGAGAAGAACGATGGGGAGAGCGAACTTGCGCCGCCATGGCAGCGCTACGAGGAGGGCGGCGGCGGTGATGCCCTGTAGAAGGACCCAAGGTCCTCCAGCAAAGAAGAGTTCGGCCACCGAGATTGCCCCAAACAGAAGAACCCAGAACCAATCTCGTCGTTGGGGTTCCCTGCCATGGCTTTCCACCGCGAGACTAGTGACTTGGTCGTGTAACAGTTTTATGGTGGCAATCAATAGATCTCTGCTTGTCTGATTGTGCAACGACCTGTGGTTGGATGGTTGCTCTCGAAGATCCTGGTTAGTAACGAATCTAGATGGCTTTGAGCACCGAAGCATTGGTCTTTTGGCCAGGATGACTTCTAGCTCTTTGGCCGATGTGGTTTGGAATCTGGTGTTGGATGATACGACTATGAACTCAGCAGCCGAAGTCCGTCATCTGTCCAAACGATACGGAGACCATGTTGCCGTCGATGATCTCAGTTTTTCGATACCTCTTGGAGGTGTTGTTGGCCTGATCGGTCCCAATGGTGCGGGCAAGACCACGACCCTGAAAATGTTGCTTGGACTGGTGAAGCCAACGGGGGGTGAGATCCAGCTGTTGGACGCTCAGGTTGGAGCGTCGGGTTGGGGCACAGTCCTCAAACGAGTCGGTTCCATGATCGAGGAGCCCCCAATCTATGACCGATTGACGGCCCGGCAGAATCTCCAGTATCAGTCTCTGGCTGTTGTCGGCCGCGTTGATGATCAGCAGATTGATGAGATCCTCAAACTGGTCGATCTTGCTGATCGTGCCGATGACCGACCACGGGCCTATTCCCTTGGCATGAAGCAACGACTCGGTATCGGAATCAGCCTCATTGGCAACCCCGAACTCGTTCTGCTGGATGAGCCAGCCAATGGTCTGGATCCCATGGGGATTATCGACATTCGCAAGCTCCTTCGGCGCCTACCCGAAAACGGGACGACTGTGCTGGTCTCCTCTCACCAGTTGGCCGAGGTGCAGCAGGCTTGTGACCGGCTGATCATCCTGGCCAATGGTCGTTTGGTTACTCAGGGAACCGTGGATGAGATCCTTGGCTCCAATACCAGTCACGTCTTCCGGGTGTCGCTGGCAGAGGCAGAGGTGAGCCGAGCACACGAACTGTTCACCAGCCTCGGTCACCGTGTTGAGGTTGCCGGGCCCTCCTCGCTGATGATTTCGCCACCCGCCGACACCGGCGGCGATCTGATCAATCGATTCCTCGTCGAGACTGGGATCTACGCCTCAGAAATCACCAAACCGACTGTCTCACTGGAAGATGCATTCCTCGACCTGGTGAGCGCTCAACCCGTGGCCCACGACGTCTCAACAAGCCAGCCCCTCAACCAGACGAACCTGCAAGGAACCTAATCATGATCCGTACTGAACTGTTCAAAATACGTCATCACCGAACCCCGCGCATGCTGGCCGCTTTGTATTCGTTGTTCGTTCTGATCGGGCCGGTCTATTTCCTATTCCGCCCTTCGACGGAACCTGCTGCCTACCTCGAAGTCATGTTTGGGGTCTACTTTGTTGCTGGGTCAATCCTGGCGGCCATTTTCGGATCATGGATTGTTGGCAATGAATACAAGCAAGGCACTCTCCGTCGAGTTCTGGCCACCGATGCGAGGCGCTCCCATCTGCTGGCGACGAAGCTCGCCGTTGGCAGCGCGGTCGCTCTAGCTGGTCTGGTCTTGGTTGCCGCCATTGGTGTTGGTGGCTCGGCCGTAAGTGCCGCTGTGAGAGGACAAAGTTTGGATTACACCGACCTGCTTCGTACGGTGTTGTCGTCGGGGTTCCCGTCCTTTGTTACCTTCCTGGTTGGCTTCGGCTTGAGCATTGTCACTCGCAGCAACACCTATGCCATCATCACCACCCTGGGCATCATGTCCATCTTTGGACAGTTGCTTACCCTTGTCCCCAGGTTCGGGAAATACACACCGGCAGCAGTCACCAACCAGGTTGCTGAATGGATCGGAGATGCATCGGCTGTCGGACAGCTCAGCAACTGGACCGCCCTGTTGACCCTGGCCCTGATGCTGGGTGCTCTAGGTGTCGCCAGTGTCGGCCTCTTCAACCAGCGTGATGTCTAACAAACCTGCTTAGCCCGCAAGCTGTGCGGTAACCAGAAACTGACAGGCTCCAGCGGCCAAGGTGAAGACGTGCCAGACCTCGTGATACCCGAACACTCGGGGCACGGGGTCTGGTGATTTGCGAGCAAAGACAGTAGCCCCGACCACGTACATGAGCCCAGAGCCAGCAAGTAGCAGCGCACTGGCGATTCCCACGGTGGAGACCAGCCGGGGGATGGTCAGAAGAGGCAAGAAGCCGAGGAAGGGAAAGAACCAGGAACATGGATCGTGCTCGGCGGTCAGTCTGGTCATCTTCAGACCTGTCCCGATCAGGGCCCCAGTCCACGAGATGGCCAACAGCACCTTGCCTCGCATCCCGCCCGCTCCGAGCAGGGCAATGGGTGTGGTGGCACCAGCAATGTGGATGAAAATCATGGAGTGGTCCAGGCGGCGCATCCAGAAACGGGCCAGCACGCTCTGGGCCAGCCGGTGGTAGCTAGCACTAGTGATGAACATGAGGCTTGAGGAAAGGGCGTAGATCATTACTTCAAGTCGTGCGTCTGGCCGGGCGATGCCGAGCACGAGATACAAGCCGAGGGGGAGCGAGATGAAGCTGGCGACCTGGTGAAACCGACCCCGCAGAGATGGCCTGGCCCCATAGATGGGGTGGCTGCGGGGGATCTGGACGCCGGGTGCTGTCCAATCGATGACCGGGTTGAGGATGAGTGCTGCCATAGCTGCACGTTAGGTAACTCTCCGTTCTCCAGAATCGGGGTCTTCCCCATCGTTCCTTGGACCAGTAAGGGTTTCGGCGAAGGTAGTGACGGTGAGTGGTTCCAGGTTTCGGCTTAAGGTGGAGTCGGTCGTGCCGACGAGGTAAGAACGGTTGTTGGACTCTGCTGAGCCGAACGACCACAATCTGGAGGGATTGAACAATGAGAAGCAGGATTGGTATTGCACTCCTCGCCGGGGTTTTGGCCTTGACCGCATGTGGGCCTGGAGACTCCGATGCTGCAGCGGACGCGGCAGAGCTGGCTCCCGGAGTGACCCTGGGGTTTGAGCTGGAGACAACGGTTTCTCTGCCAGGCTCCACCATCGTTGACATCAGCACCACCAGTACAACCATTTCGACCTCATCGAGGCCGACCACGGTGCCGATCACGACTGGGTCCACGACAACCGCTCTGCCACGCACGACTGGGTCGACGACTTCCACCACTGCACCCTCGGCCTGTTCGTCTGGTGACGTGCCGAGCGGGGACGAAAGTCCTCACGTCAGCATTGATGTTGACGGCGATGGGGTCGATGAGACGGTCTATGCCAGCAGGTTCGAGGCGGTCTGGATGATCATTGTCGAGTTCGGCGGTGACGAGTACTCGGCAATGCCGGTGGTTGATGCTGAGCTCTTTGACGGTGTTCGGGTTGTCGGTGGTGCCCCCTTTGGAGGCGGAGCGAGCGAGGACATCGTGTTCACCATGACCGGTGGCGCCTACACCTCGTTGATTGCTTTCGCCCGGACCGACGGCTGCGAAGTTGAGCGACTCACCAACGAAGATGGACTGGCAATGGCATTCCTCAGTGGCGCCAGTGTCGCCAACTTCTCCGGTGTGCATTGCTCGGCTGGGTCCGTGCAGCAGTACTTCTTTGAGCTGGCCGGTGAAGATGGTCAGGGCAACCCATTCTTTGAGGGTGGCTTTACTCCCTACAACCTGGAAGGTCTCAGCTTCGTCGAGTTCCCGAGTGACGCCACCATCTTGACCTTGGACGAACTGCAAGCCGTCGGCACCTTCGAGTGTTTCGGACTCAGTCTTTAGGCTCAGTCTTAGGCCCTGTCTCCAGTCGATCCGCTACAGATTGACTGGGAACATGGTTTCGGCAATGTGCTTGGCGTGGGGTCGGACCAAGGAGCGCAGTCGTTGACAGGTTGCCTCTCCCAGTTCTTCGTAAGGGAGTAACGCCAGGGCATCGGTTCGGTCCTCGATACTTTCTCGAAAGCTTCGCCCCAAATCGGTGAAGCTTTCATCGGGGTTCAACAGCCCTCGATCGACGAGCGTGTCAACTGCTGCTGCCCATTCGGCATTCTCCCACCCCCGGGTCTGCCGCAAGATGGAAGGGGCAACGGTTCCCATAGCACCATGCAGGACCAGGGACTGGACTCCCGAGATCCCTTCGCTAATTAGAAGCGCAATGTGACCATCACCACGAAACTCGCGCAACAACATCTGGGCATGAAAGAGAACCTGATGAGGTTCTTCTGGCCAATCGAGACTGGCATGGGCAGCAAAGAGGGGCCGGCCTTCTGGATTGTTGCTGGCTGACACAGCCGCTTGGCGGCTTAGCCGAGCAGCTTCGGCGATCTCGTCACTGTGAATTGCATCACCGATTGCTCTTTTGATGGCATCCGATGCAGCTTGGTGTCGTGCGTTGAGGATGGCTTTGGGTGAGGCTTTGTCCCACACACCGGCCATGGCTTCTCGCACGACCAGGGGTTTGAAGTTGAAGAAGGTAGCAATGACGAGTTCGTGACTGGCTGGACCCATCGCCGCTGAACGAGAAGCAAAGTAACCCGATCTCTCTTCCAAGCCGAGGGCGGCGTAGGCGGTGCGTGCTTCTGGGGCGAAGTAGATGAGACCGTGCAGGGGCTCAAGAGTTCGCCACGTCTTGCGAGCGATGATCGGATCCATCCGTTCACCCTAGTGAGGAGTGTTTGCTGTGGTTCAAGTGCTGTGGTCAGGACGCTGGTCAGGCGAATGATCTATGGAGGGCTTCGCCAACTATCTCTGGGGCCAAGCTGCTCGTAGTTGGCTGACCGTCACTGTCACCGAAGAACGCGACCACCTTGTTGCAATCCGGGAACCTCCCAGCGGTCAGGTGTGTCGGCCCAGACATAGCCGGGTAGCCACAAGTCATGAAACCAGCCGCTGCCCGATGGAATAGAGACAAGGTGAACCTTCTGCCCGTGGTCTCGGTTTCGAGAGTGAGGCCAGAGCCAAACAGACTCGTCGATCAAGGCACCAAACGGGGGAATAGTGAACGCCCGTTCCAGCTCCAAGTCTGTGAGCTCTGGGAGTACAAATCCAACGAGGCGATCACTGTGTTCGGTGACTTGGACCGAACCGTCGTCCAGGCGCTGGTGTCCGTGCTCGATGTGCCTGGCGGCATTCTGAGCCTGGATGCTCGCGACATGATCGTGTTGGAGAATGGTTGGGATGACGTCGAACGCTTCTTGGTAAAGATCCTGCAATGACTCGCCATCGATATAGGCGCGGGTTACAAGGGGGGGTGAGTTCTTGGGCGAGGAGGACGGCTTGCAGACTGGCCGATGCTTGCAAGTCTCCGTGCTCAGCGGCCCCGACAACGGTGTCGCGGTTGGCCACAGCGATAGTTGGGTGCGTCAGCACAAACACTGACAGGATCCCGTCGACATCAATATGGTTGTTGACCACGAGGTCATAGTCATGGTCGGGTGGATTCTCGACAAAACGAAGGCAGCTTTCAGTCGAGGTGTCGGCGGACCAATGCCGTGGGGTTGTGTTCGGGACCCAATGGCTGAGCTCTAGGTCGAGATCTGGTCGAAATGCCGAGCCTCCCGATCCATCAACAAAGACGGTCCTGGAGGAAGCTGGCATGTCTTTCTTGCTCGAAGCAACAAAGAACGCTTTGATGCCGGTGAAGTCCGAAGTGCGACCGTACTTGGTCACGGTCCTGACGGTCTTGTCAGTGAGTATCGAGACATGGCCTCAACTATTCATCCTGGGATTAAATATGTCAAGGAATACCTTTCGTTAATTCTTTGATGGCCTAGATGGCAACCCAGAGCGAGCGGCTTCGGGCAATACACACCCCGTCCTTGGTAAAGGCGGCCGAAGCGCCAGCACGTTTTCGTCCGTCCCAGCCAGTGCCGATGCCGTCGCCGGTGGCGGTGCCCCAAGCGACAAGGGCGTAGGACTCATTCGGTGTGACCGCTTCGGAAACCTCGACCGCATACTGCACAGTGAAGGCAGGGCGATTCCCACCCTCGTACCCGACATACCAGGCTGCTGTGCAGTCCAGAGCTGCCCACAGCACGGCTCCATCAACAGAACCGTCAGCTCCAACGGACCACCCGGGGGCTTGCCAGTCGGTGGCGTAGCGACCGTCGGGGAGCGGACCGGCTTGCACACCCATCGAGTCATGTTGGGTACCACAGGAGAAACAGTGGGGGACTGGGTGGTCGGCTTCACGGACCGGGAAACGCTTGCGGGCCGCTGCGGCCTCTTCGATCGAGACGGCATCGGTCGAGTCAAAGTCAGGCGTCCAGCGCTCGCCTTCCATGATGACACTTGGGGTTGGGTCAGAATCGGAGTTGATGTTGGTGGGACTCCGACGGTCGTCGATCAGCTGCCATCGCTGCGGGCCCGGACCGGTTTCGACGCTGACAACAGTCAGGTCGGTGTCCAAGGGGATAGGCGCTCGAATGGCCACGGTCGCTGGTTGGCCGATGATGTCAATGAAGCGAGCAGTGGTCCAGCCACCCTGGCCCGACCCAGTCGGTCCCTGAAACCAGTGGGGGATACGTACGGTGGACATGGGCGCCGATCCTACCGAACAAGAAACAGGCAGGTCGGAATCTCTGGCCTGACTCGCAGGTTCTCATCAGGTGCACGACAACGAATAGGAAACACACCTTATGCCTCGCCTTCGAATCGAACCGAGTCCCTACCGAGTTCGAGCAATGCTTGGAACCGGCCCGCTGGGACAAAACACGGTGGTGGACACCTTCACGGCCAAGCTGATCTATCTCGAGGGGCGGCACCCGGAGTACTACGTGCCCGATGAGGATGTCGACTGGGACAAGCTCGAAGCCGGATCGGGCGTTGTTCTTGATCCACAAGGGATCAGTAGTGAACCCTCAAGAGAGGTGACGATGAATGATGGCAAGGTCATCGACGCCAATCTGGCTACTGGTCTTGGAGATTTCCAAGCCATCAGGGTGAATGGGGCAATCGTCGGCCAACGATTTGGTGATGGTCCCGCCGCTGGGCTCGTGCGTTTTGATTTCAAGGCCATGGATGCCTGGTTTGAAGAGGAAGAGCAACTCTTTGTGCATGTCCGCGACCCCTACGTCCGGGTTGACGTGATCGAATCAAGCAGGCATGTAGAAGTTGCGGTTAATGGAACCTTGGTGGCAAAAACGGATCGACCACGACTGGTGACCGAGACTGGATTACCCGGGCGCTGGTACATCCCGCGGGTTGACATCAATCTCGGTCTACTGGAGCCATCAGAAACCCAATCATCGTGCGGCTACAAGGGTCAAGCGAAATGGTGGAACCTGGCTCTACCCGGCCAGGACGTTGTTCCCAATGTGGCTTGGGGCTATCAACGTCCGGTGCCCAATGCTTCCAAGCTTGCCGGCCTCATCTGTTTCTTTGCCGAGAAGGAAACAGTGGAGACGACAATCGATGGAGTCGAGCTTGTGGTGCCTTCGTTTGACCCTTCTTGGATTAACGCAAGCTTGTACCTGGAGAACCAGACCATCGAAGTCTGAGTGTGCCTGCCAATGTCGGAGGAGTAACGACCCTCATCGAAGGAGCATGCTCTGTTGCCTCGCATCGGACTCCAAACTGCCCAACTGATAGTGCCTCGACCACTCGTACTGCCTGGGACTGGGTCATTTCGTCGGCAAGGCAGAGTTCGCCAGGGCTGTGAGCTAGGCCGATGGTCAACCGGTACGCCTGTCGCCTGCTCAATCCAATTGTTGCCTGAAGGGCAGTTGCCATCTTCAGGTCGAATCGGCTGCTGTCCTCGCAGGAGACAATCACCCGCCACGACTCACCAGAGGTTGTTGGTCCCAAGCGACCGTGGGTTTGGGTGGCGCTTGGTGAGCGAGGATTGGGCCGATCAGAAATGTTCAGGCCTCCACGTCATGACTTGGACGATTCTTCATAGAAGTAACCTCGTCACAATAGGTGACCCTTCTTGAGGTTTCGGGTATGACGACCTACGGCGAGTTACCGCGAACCGATGTGTGGGAGCACTTGTCGATAGGTGATCGGAACCGGCAACGTTTGGCTGACCGCGTCATCGTTGTCCCGAGAGTCTTTGGCTCAGCCGATCCCGCTGAGCTGCTACTCGGCTGGTGGGTAGATCTCCGTGCTCGAGTCTTCTGGAGAGCGGACAAGGCTGACCAATACTGCGATAGCGATGACCACGATGGCGAAAATCCCGGCGACCTTTACCGGTGATGAGTTTGCGCCGGCGTCAGCCAGAATGGAGTGGCTGAAAAGAAAGAAGTCATAGAGGCCGTGAAGGACCATGGCAATCCACAGAGACCGAGTGGCCACTACGAGTCCAATAAACATGAAGGCAAAGATGGTGGTTAGGAGAACCTGGCTGCCAACAGCACCGACACCTTGTCCGGCCAGAATATTCAGGGCGTGAAGAAGCCCAAAGGCGACGGCTGAGGCGAGAACGCCTTGACGCAAGCCGAGTAAGCGGGTTAGCGCGACCAGAAGGAGGCCTCGATACATCCACTCCTCAGCGAATCCAACCAACATGGTGGTGAGGAACGTGCGAAACCAAACCGTGGTATCGACCGACGCCCCATCGGGAAGGCTGGCCCAGGTAAGGGCGGTGGAGAGACCTACCAACGAAACGGCCACCACCGGCCCCCATAGTCTCCAAGAAGTCCCGATCTGCGGTCGGCGGAAGCCAATCTGTCCCGGCTCATTCATCGTTACCGTTACGGCGACAAAGAGCACGGTCACGATGATTTCGGTCCAGAGATACTTAGAAGCGAAGTCAATGTTGGAATATTTGGTCCCAAGGGTCGCTAGTCCGACACCAAGAATAGATAGGGACAGGGCGTAGAGGGCAAACACCTTGATCGGGGAGTCCAGCACTGCCCCGAAGCGGCCAAAATCGGATACTCGGCCGGGCGCACGAACAATGTTTGTTGAAGAACTCACGGGGGATTCCTTACGTTTTGCTTGAGGTACTAGGTAACTGGAGTCAGTAGTAGGTAGGAGTGGTATCTGGAGCGAGGATTGGCCAACGATGCCTAGCTGGCGACACCGTTCAGCTCATCGACAACCTCAATCAGGTCACCGGTTTGCACGAAGTCCGTAGCGAGAACGGTTGGCAGTCGGCCGCGTTCGGATCTACACGCCTCGACCCGGTCGAGGAGTGCGGAGCGTGAGTTCACCACCGAGGCCGCTTCCCGAACCGGAATGCCCGTCGTGAGCCAATGATTGATGAGGAAGAGGGAGTTGTCCTGATCTCCTCGATTGGGGGCGCACGAGAACTCGCTCCGTAAAGCAAAGGTGTAGGGAGTCTCGGAGAAGTCCGTGGTCCAGGCGTTTTGGAACCAGGAGTTTGGCTCCCCATTGTTCTCACCATAAATCAAGACTCGGTGGCCAGAATCAATCAGTTCGCCCAGGGTCGGAAACGGTGTTCCCGCTTGGTGGAGGAAGGCCATGTCGCGCAGTCCGCTGGTCTCGAAGGCCGCCGTCAGGTCTTCGGGGCTGATTTCATCCTGGACCACGATAAGGAGGACCTCACGGGGGTTGGACTCAAGCCACAGGGCAATGTCGGTGAGCCCACCAGTCAAGTCAGTAGCGCCAAGGGCGCAAAAGCCGTGGCAAAGCCAGGTCCCGGGCTTGGGTTCATCCTCACTCAGTGCGGCTTCAATGACCGATGAGGCCGCAGCATTGTCACCGCCCTCGATAGCACCGCTCTTCTCCCAGTACAAGGCGTCGATCAGCAGGGCCCGAATCCCGGTGTCCAGCTGGGTGACGATGTCGCCAGTTTGCATGGCGAGCTCCCAACCAAGATCGGTGGACGACATGGAATTGTGCGACCCGGCAAAGACAACCTCATCCACTCGCTTGTCGCAGAGTTCAACATGGCCATTGCAGCCGGTAGCGGCCTCGGCCCGGTCGGTAGACCCCGCAGTGGACAAGAACCCGAACACCGCGGCAATGGCGGCCACCGCTCCAGCGATCAAGTACCGGCGGCTGACTCCTTTCGCTTCCGGTTCGGTCAGCGGAGCCCGGTTGCTTTGAGCAACCGATCGGGCTTGAGGGAGGTCGATCAAGGCTTGGATGAGGGCACCGAGAGAGATGACGACTACCACCAGAGTTCGATTCCACGCTGGCAAGAACACCAGGAGGAGGAGCGTGAGTAGGGCGGCATTCATGCGAAGGCGAGAAGCTTGATGTTTGGCCGTTGAGTCTTCGGGCCCGTCTGGAGTGTTGATGGTCAGCCCCAGGCGTTGGCGTAGTTGTGCGCTGTTCGGGCTCGCCGATGTAGCGAGCCAGACTCCAAGCTGTCCCAGCAGGGTGAAGGTGGCAATGGTGAGAAGAACTCGTGTTGTTGGTCGTGACCAGACAGCCACGGTGAACAGGCCAGCCAACCAAACCGCGGCACGGGAGAGGGGCGGATTGTCGCCAACCACGGTGGCCACAGTTTGGGCTGTCCCCTCGCGTCGATGCCACAGGTTCGCGGGCAGAGATCGTAGGGCGATGGCGGACGGGCGGTTTCCGAGGATGACGCCAATAAGGGCCAAGATGATCCCGTTGATGAGCGCACCGCGTTGTTGTTGAGCAAAGTCACCGCTGATCACTTCGGCCACCGCGGTACCAACTGGTGAGCCACCGGCCGCGATCCCAAGGACGACAAACAAGATAATGGTGATCAGAACAGTCGAAATTGCTGCGCCAGCGGCAAGGGCCAGGCCACCGCGGACCAGGGCTCGCCTTCGGTCAGGGGCAAGAACAATGGCCCCGATCAGGCTGAGCACCGAGGCTAGGGCGACCATTGCGCCCAGAGCAGGGACCAGGCGGACTGCGGCGATCATGGTGGCGGTTGAGCTCCCTGCCTCAGCCAAGGTGAAGCGTCCCTTGTCGCTGCCGGACACAAACTTGGCTACACCGGCACCGATCGTTGGGCCTCCAATCTCGCGGCTGGTGCGAACCAGGACCGCCCGTAAATCCAAGACGACCTCATCGGTATCGGCGGTGATCTGGCCATGAACTTCACGCAAGGCAGTATCTCGAACCTCGACGGCTATGTCGGTATCCAACAGGGTGAAGGCTGCCTGGGTGATCTGGGTGGTTGCAATCCGGGTCAGAGGAACAGCGAACGTTCGCACCTGTTCGGGCAAGGCTTCGGCCAACACCTCATCTGCTTCCAGGGCATCAATGGTCAGGGTGGTCGCTTGTTCGGCTACCACGGTTCGTACCGCCGGGTGAGCAAAAACCTGGTCGGCTACCGAGACGAAAGCATCCTCATCATCGATCACCGAAGATACGTACAAAGTGGGCCCGGCAAGGATGGTCAAGACAAAGGTCGCGGCCAGCAACAGGGTGGACAGGCGTTGTCGCCATTGGGTCTTCTTTGTCACTACGTCTTCCTTCGTCGCGATGGTCTCGGGAGTACGGGCCGAACCAGGCAGATCCTAGAGCGGGGGAGAGAGGCTCGCTGAAGGATCATGCCCGGTTCGGACAACTGGTCGGAGCAGGTGGGTTTGACCCGTCCTAGTTTGCTTGATAGTCCACAGTGGGAAATGCAGCCACACACGACTGATCAAGTTCGGCCGTTGGATCGTCCAAGAACTGGGCGGTGAGGCCGTTCAGGCAATCGTTGTTGCCAACCAGGCCATGAGTCAGGCCGGGGAACTCCAGGTAGGTGGCATTGGCAAGAGTTTCGCTGGTGAGACGGGACCATGCCGGTGGAGTCGCAATGTCGGCGGTCCCCGCCAGAATCAGTGTGGGGATGTCACTGGTTACTGCTTGGGTGGCGATCTCTCCAGCCGGGGGCACATCCCACACTGGGCAGGCTGCTGGGTCAAAGGGTTTTGGTGCTTGCTCGATGGCTTCTCGTGTTGTTGGCCGGAAGTCGTCGCCCAGGGTCGGACCGGCGGTGGCGTCCAGGTAGGGGATTTCTTCGGCACATACAACCGGGTAGCCCATGCCAATGGCGTCACCGAACACTGGATAGAAGGACGGGTCGACCTCGCTGATTGGTGGCAGTTCCTCTTCCTCAGAGTCCTGATTCAAGCTCTGAACCATTTCAGTGATGTCCGCGTCACTTCCCTGCGCCACATTCATGATGATCTGCATCAGGTCGGGTTCGGCGATCATCTCGGTGATGACACTCAAATAGTCCAGTGGAGCCAGACCATCGACTGGGGTTTCTGTCAGGCGTTGAATTCCATCCTCGATGGCTGCTTTGGCATCAACATCACAGTCCGCATCGGCTTTGCAATTGGCGGCGATCTGATCGATAGCCCAATACAGGCTGTAGCCACTCTCGGAGATTCCGTTGACCTCGACGGGGAAGACCGAGTCGAGGATGACGCTTCGTATGCCGTCTGGTTCGTCGCGCATGGCGGTTAGGGCCAGCCGAGTTCCATAGGAAAGGCCATAAAGGTTCCATTCGTCATAGCCCAGGGCCTCCCGAACCGCAGTGAGGTCACGGGCGTTGTTGACACTGTTGTAGTCAGCCGGGTTCACTCCATCAGCGACCAGGCGGTCGCGGCAGGCCTGGTGGCCGGCAACGTCACTATCTTCCTCATTGTTGACTTCGGGGCAGTACAGGGCGGGAACCGAATAGCCAGTACCGCGCTGATCAATCACGATCACATCACCCCGCTCACGTAAATACGAAGCTGCTCCTTGGGCGAAGTCGCCAACTGCTAAGACTCCGGCTCCGCCGGGGCCGCCTTCGAGATAGACAACGGGATCCGCGGCCGGAGAGTCACTGGTGGTAGGGATTAAGTAGGCGGCTATCTGGATCTGGTCGCCGTCAGGGGTTTCCCAGTCGGCGGGAACCGTGACATAGCCGCACTCGATGCTGTCATCACTCAAGACCTCTGTGACCACAACCTCATTGGTCAGTAGTTCGCAGTCGACGGCTTCGAAGCCATCGGTGGTATTGAAGCGAGATTCAGACTCAACTGGCTCCGTGGTGGGGCTGGTGGCTTCGGTTGTTGCCTCTGGTGTCTCAGCGGTTGTTGATGGACTATTAGTGGTTGATGTCGCTGCTGCATCATCGTCTGATGATCCGCAGGCGCTAGCCACGAGGGCGGCAGCGAGCAGGGTGCTTGTGAGCGTGGTTACTCGAGATCTGGTCGGGGGCATTCGTGTCTCCAATGAAGGAAGGGATTGTTGCGTCCCCAAGATGCGTCCGGTGCCCACCACCTGACATTGAACTTTCGGCTAGGAGCCCTGCATCCTTCGGCCAGTTCTCGGTCAAGGCCGATTCGACGGGTGTCGCATCGCCAGACGCCGGCCCTTAAGGCATGTCATCAAGTTCAGTAGCGGGACCTGTTGGAGGTGGTGGTTCAGGAATCTGGGGAACGTCCCAAGATCGCATCTGAGAGATCAATGATGCACTAGCGACAACGAGTACAGCGACCCACGCTCCACCAAGGCCGAAGGCCCAGAACACGCTTGGTGGTGGGTCAAGTTCTAGGACAAATGCAAGTAAAGAAAGCTCGGTAAGAACCGATGTCGCCAAGATGGCAAACGCGTACCAGCTCTGCATAGGGGACCCACTCAGGCTCTTCACGATTCCGACAAAGGGGACAACAGCTCCGACCATCAACGCCAGTCCTGGGGCAGAGAAGTAGAAGCTCAGGACAAGGAAGGGTGTAACAATCACGAGAGGGAACAAGAAGACCAACAAGACGCCCAGGGTTGACCGTCCGCGTGAACCGCTTGGAATGATTCGCTCGCCGTAGAGGGGATGTTTCTTTGCCATTGTTTTGACCTGCTGGTCAGTTAGTCAGCTTCTTGGCGATGCGAACAATGGTGCCCTGGGTCCGGATGGTCAACGGACCGATGGCCTTGTTCAAGGCATCAATCTTGACTGAACTGGTGCTGATGCCTTCGGTCGGGAGCCAGTACACCTCGGTCCGATCGACCACAATGCGATCATCGGGCGTGGCGATACCCAGAATGGTTTGCTCTTGCTCCTTGCTCAACTGGGTCTTGAAGAACATGACCTGGATCTTTCCGCTGGTTTCGATCAGGACCTCCTGGGAGAACGGAGTCGCCGAGGCAATTGTTCCTACCTCGGCGGCTGAACGGATCATGGTTGGTACCGCGTAGCCAAAGGTGGCTTCTAGGGCCTCAGCAATTGCCGCTTCGCTGGCGCCGCAACCAGCGACTGAAGCGGGGGAGTCAGACAGAAGGAGATTCCCACTGGCTTGGTATGGGGTCACCGCAGCGAAGCCGATGTCACCAATGACGTCAGCCAACTCGTCATTTGTGACCCGGTGACCGCCAACATTGATGGCCCGCAAGAATGCAACCTGGGTCAGCTTGGCGACTGGCGCTGCCTTCAACTCAGTGTTCTTGGCCATCTACTTGGGCGCAGCGTTGGCTGATCCTCGAGTGATGATGCTGTGGGTCATGGAACTGTCCAGTCGCGGTCTTGGATTCCGGTCAACGAAACCATTGTAGACCGTGGCTCACCCCTCAAACCCACCTCCTCTGGAGGCTGCTTCTAACGAGCGCAACTAGGTAAGAGGATTGGGGTGATTGGTTGCTGTCCGAAACCGAAACCGAAACCGAACCCGCCGAGCGGCCGCTGTTGGGGAAAGTCTGCAGGAATGGTCACCGGCAGGTTGATTGGTTTGGCCCAACTTGGAGTCGGTCTGACGCAGGTGTGCTGCTCGATCTCCACGGCTCCTGGCTCACAACCACCGCCCTGGGGACGACTCACGCCCCGCTCATCGGTACGCCCTTGACAACGACTGTTGGGGATCATCCCACCGAAGGGGGTAGAGGCAAGAGGCATTCGAGTGGGGGCAAAGCCGCCGTTGTCGGCCAACGGTTCGTGAAGTTCGGCCTGCCGAGTCGGTGTCAGACTCAACACGACGACATCGTTGGTCGAAAGGTCACAGCTTGTATCAGTAGCGAAGCTGTCACCGTCAGACTTCGTCGTTCTCGTGAGGTCACAATTGGTCCCAACCAGAGGTGAGTTGAACACCGTGGCTTCAGTTCGGAGCGGACGGGCGGCGATGGATACATTGGCTCCGTAGGGGGCCGCGTTGTCGGTCATGGTGACGAAGCGAAGAGTCGCCGATGAGTGTTGCATGGCCATCACTCCACCCCCGTATCTGCCGGCTGAATTATGGCTGAATGTTGAAGTCCGGATGTAGGCATTGACTCCTCCGTCCCCAACATTGATGAACAGGCCGCCACCGCCGCTGGATGGAGAAGAGGCAATATTTCCGCTCAGAGTTGTATTGTCAATCTCCAACCAGCCCGGAGCAAAGAATGCGTACTCCTGGATTGCGATGCCGCCTCCGACGCTTGCGGCATTGTCAGCAATGTGACTCTGGTCAATATGTAGCGAAGCTCCCGAAGCGGCGATTCCACCGCCACTGTCGGCCACATTGTTGGCGATGAAGCTTCGTTGGATGTCGACCCTGCCTTGAGTCAGAACAGAGACTCCGCCGCCCCGCCCGCTGGCCTGGTTCCCGGTGATCTCGGAGTCAAGAACCGTGAGTCCCGGATGCAAGTCACCGTTGGCGTTGAGGCCGACGTGCACTCCGCCACCGTCGATTGCCCATGTTGTCTTGCCTTCGCCCACGATGTTGTCTCGAATGGTTGAGCCATTGACTATCGCAATACTGACGGACTCGGCATAGATCCCAGCACCACTGGTGCCAAACTCGTTGGCTGTTTGATTGCCGCTCACCACGACATTGTCAAAGGTGACGACTGGCGTGTCGATCTGTGATCCACCTGCCTCCACGTACTGGACCCTTACTCCGCCGCCCGCTCGGTTGGAGTAGTTGTTCGTGATCGAACTGTTCAGGAAGCGAAAACTGCGGGTTGGCGCATGATCGTTGGTGGTAATTGAGACGCCGCCACCCCAGATTGCATGGTTGGTGCCGTTGTTCTCGACGGTGACATTGTCGAAGCGAACCTCGTTGCACATTGAGCAAGTGACTCCGGTACCTCCATTGTCGGCGATGGTCGAGTCAGTGATGGCCAAGCTGGTCCAACCTTGGCCCGTGGTCAAGACGCCTCCGCTGCTGTTGCCGATGATGGTGGAGTCGGTGATTGAGACCGGTGAGCCATCGACGAGGCGGACACCAAATCCCCTGTTACCACCAACGTTGGCCTGCCCTGAAATTGTTAAGCCGCCGCCTGATTGGCGAAAAACATCACCGCTATTCCTGGTGTAGGACCCACCAACGACTTGGATGTCTGGTCGGCCAGCACCGAAGAGGTCTCCACCAAAGACGATTGAATCGCCACTGCCGTTTGCCGGGCCAGAATGCACATCTCGAATCTGTACGTTCAACAGCCGCAATGGGCCGTCAACCCAGATTGCTGCCCCAGTTATTGCCTGGCTGGGGTAGCCATCCTTGCCCAAGGAAAGGTTGCGGAGTGTCAGGGTTGAGGCTGGCTCGCTGTTGGTGATGATGCGACTGTCAGTGCAGCTTTGCTGGATTGAGGCGCCGTTGCCTTCAATCTGCAGATCATCTGTTGCGGTGTGGGCTACCGAGCCGTTGAGGCAAACAGCCAGGGTGTAGTTCGTGTTGGGCTGCAGAGAAATGAAGGAGTCTTGCCCATCGCTGTTGGCAATCTCGAAGGCTTCTCGCAGGCTGATCACTCCATCACTAGGGTCGATGGAGTCGCCAGAAGTAGTGACTCCGATGCTGTTGGCTGCGAATGCCGGGCGAGGACTACTGACTAAGCCTGCTGACAAGAAGATTGTGGCCGTAGCCAGTACCTTCAGCTTGGATCGAACCTGACTCGACATCTTTGCATCCCTCCACATTGCGTGAGCTTCTACCCGACGCCTGACCAGGATGCCGGTCAGCTCGTTGTCGCTGATGGGGGATATCCCCATCCTTAGTCCCGGTCTTAGGGGAAGAGATAGGCCCGATGGCCTACTTCGGTCTGTGGTCTGTAGGATTCCTAGACCCGTGACTTTGTCGAGAAGGATCGAATGCTCCAAGACTCCACGCTGAACTCCATACTCTCTGGACAACCGCTCTCGCGGTCACAGTTCCAGAGCAAACCCGGTCGGGCGACCGTTGCTGATCGACCGGTTTGCGGAGGGTTGCGCGCGGCCGTAAATCAGGGCGGGGTTCGATGAAGCCCATTGCCTTCTGGAGTGGCTCCAACCCTCCAGCGTTCACCGCTCAAGCCATTGCTTCGGTGACCCAGCAGATCCGTGAAACGGTCTCGATCATTCTTGACCCAGCAACGGGTCAACTCGGTCTGGCCACTGGTGGTGCAATTACCACTGAAGAACCGGACCAGAGCACTACTCGATCCTGGCCTGTCACCGCCGTCCTTCCGGCCATGTACCCGGAATGGTTGGGTGACCGCAGCTTCGGTGAAGCTCACGGAACCCGCTTCCCCTATGTCGCTGGCGCCATGGCCAACGGAATTGCAACCACCCGATTAGTGGTCGAGATGGCCAAGAACGGATGCCTCGGTTTCTTTGGCGCCGGTGGGCTTGGCCTGGAGCGCATCAAGGTTGCCGTCGAGGAGCTGATCAGCACCCTGGGCCACAACGGTGCCCCGTGGGGCTGCAACCTGATCCACTCGCCTAACGAACCCGCCCTGGAAGAAGCAGCCGCCGATCTGTACATCCAACAAGGTGTTCGCAAGGTCTCTGCCGCCGCCTACATGGCACTAACGCCGGCCATTGTTCGCTACGCCTATCACGGCATCTATCGCGATGCCGATGGTCTTGTCCAGCGACCAAACATGGTGTTCGCCAAGATTTCTCGACCCGAGGTGGCCCGCCACTTCATGAACCCTGCGCCCAAGGCCATGCTCGATGGTCTCGTTGCGGACGGAAAGCTCACCGCCGAAGAGGGCGAGCTTGCCCTCTTGCTTCCCGTTGCCGAGGACTACACCGTCGAAAGTGATAGCGGCGGCCACACCGACAATCGGCCGCTGGCACCTCTGTTCTCCACCATCCAGGCTGTTCGGGATGAGATTGTGGCTGAGCGTGGCTACACCCGTCCCATCCGCTTGGGTGCCGCTGGAGGAATCGGCTCTCCTCAGGCTGTTGCCTCCGCCTTTGCCCTTGGCGCCTCCTATGTCTTGACCGGAACCGTCAATGAGGCGTGTGTCGAGTCTGGTTTGGCTGATGACGGCAAAGAGATGCTGGCCAATGCTGGGCTGGCCGACGTCACCATGGCCCCGGCTGCTGACATGTTTGAACTCGGTGTCGAACTCCAGGTCCTAAAGCGGGGAACCATGTTTGCTCCCCGGGCCAAGAAGCTCTATGACCTTTACCGGGCCTATGACTCCCTGGATGCCATTCCTAATGCCGAGACCGCCGAACTGGAAAAGATCCTGGGAGCATCGGTGGCCCAGAGTTGGGACTCCACTCGGGAATTCTGGATGGAACGCGACGCCGAGCAAGTCACCCGGGCCGAAGCCGAACCACACCACAAGATGGCGCTCGTCTTCCGGGCTTACCTCGGCCTTTCCAGTCGCTGGTCCATTGTCGGCGATGCCGCCAAGAAGATGGACTACCAAATCTGGTGCGGTCCAGCCATTGGCGCCTTCAATGCGTGGACGGCTGGCAGTTTCTTGGCTAAGCCCGAGAACCGAACCGTCGCCCAAGTTTCGAACAATCTCATGGAGGGTGCTGCGGTGATCGCCCGCGCCCAGCAACTCCGGACTTATGGCGTTGCCATCCCGGCCTTCGCCTTTGACTACCGACCAAGACTCTTGAACTGATAATGAGGACGACCCGATGACCGACAACCCAGGCCCTCAGGACCAGCCAACCCAGAATGCTCGCCCCGCCATCGCCGTTGTCGGCGTCTCTGCCCTGTTCCCGGGCTCGGTGACCTCAACCGGGTTCTGGTCCGACATTCTGGCCGGAACCGATCTGATCACGGAGGTCCCACCCAGCCATTGGCTGGTGGATGACTACTACGACGAAGACATGATGGCCACCGACAAGACCTATGGTCGCCGTGGTGGCTTCCTCGGCGAGGTTGGTCTGGATGCCATGGGATTTGGCATCCCACCGAACATGCTGGCTTCCACTGATACTTCTCAACTGTTGGCACTCATCGTGGCCCAGCGAGTGTTAGATGATGCCGCTCGTGGCCAGTTCAGCGAGATGGATCGGTCACGCTGCTCGGTCATCCTCGGCGTAACCTCAGGTCAGGAACTGTTGGGCGCAATGGCTAGCCGGATGAACCGGCCGATGTGGCTGCAAGGCATGCGCCGCGCCGGTGTTCCCGAAACCGAAGCTCAGGCTGCCTGTGACCGGATTGCTGATCTGCACCCCGAATGGACCGAGAGCACCTTCCCCGGGCTGCTCGGAAACGTCGTTGCCGGTCGTATCGCCAACCGCTTGGACCTCGGTGGAACCAACTGCGTAACCGATGCGGCATGCGCATCGTCGTTCTCGGCCCTGTCCATGGGAATCAACGAGCTGTACCTGGGCGATAGTGACATGGTCATTGCTGGCGGTGTCGACACCATGAACGACATCTTCATGTACATGTGCTTCTCCAAGACCCCGGCCTTGTCCCAGTCCGAAGACATCCGGCCCTTCTCCGATCAGGCAGACGGCACCATGTTGGGTGAGGGCCTTGGCATGGTCGCCCTCAAGCGGCTTGAAGACGCCGAGCGCGACGGCAACGACATCTATTGTGTGATCAATGGCGTCGGCGCCAGTTCTGATGGCCGTTCCAAGAGCGTGTACGCCCCGGTCTCGGCCGGGCAGGCCCGAGCCCTTGGTAACACCTATGACAAGACCACCTATGGGCCCGAGACGGTTGAGTTGCTGGAAGCCCACGGCACTGGAACTGTTGCTGGCGACGCCGCCGAGTTCGGTGGCCTCGAGATCGCATTCAATGCGTCAGGTCGCGAAGATCGGCAGTGGTGCTCGCTGGGAACGGTCAAGAGCCAGATCGGCCATACGAAAGCGGCGGCCGGAGCCGCTGGCTTGTTCAAGGTCATCATGGCCCTGCATCACAAGGTGCTTCCTCAGACGGCCAAGGTTGATCAACCAAACCCCAAGCTCGACCTAGAAGCCTCACCCTTCAATCTCAACACCAGGACTCGCCCGTGGGTTCGAGGTTCAGACCACGAGCGGCGAGGTTCGGTCAGTTCATTTGGTTTTGGTGGCTCCAATTTCCATGTTGCCATGTCGGAGTACACCGGATCTGGCACGAAGGCTCCGCGCCTTCGCACCAATGATGTTGAACTGATCGTCCTAACCGGCACTGATGGCGCCGACATCGTGACCCAGGCAAGAAGCCATATCGGTGCCTCAACCGAAGCCGGCTACCTAACCTGGCTAGCCCAGTCCAGCCAGCAGGCCTACTCGACTGATTCGGAATCGCCCGGCTCGCGTCTGGCCCTGATCGCAACGGACGAGGTCGATCTCGCTGACAAGTTGGGCAAAGCCATTGACCGGATCGAGAAGGACCCAACGGGGGCATTCTCGACGCCAACCGGCATCCACTATGGAGTCGGCGCTCGTGATGGCGACATAGCTTTCGTCTTCCCCGGCCAAGGCAGTCAGTACCTATTCATGGGCGCGGATCTGGCCAGCCAATACAGCGAAGCCATGGACGCTTGGGACGTTGCCGCCGATCTCGATTGGGATGCCGAGCCACTCCAAGACGTTGTCTTCCCCATCACCTCGTTCCAAGAAGGTGGAGAAGCAGCCCAACAATCATTGTTGACCGCAACCCAATGGGCGCAGCCCGCCATTGGTTCGACCAGCTTGTCAATGTTGCGAATCCTACGTTCCATCGGTGTCACGCCCAGCCATGTTGGCGGTCACAGCTTTGGCGAGATCACCGCCTTGCATGCCGCTGGTGTGTTGAGCGAAACCGACATGCTTCGTGTTGCTCGTAGCCGTGGCGAGCTCATGGCCGAAGCTGCCCAGACCCCAGGTTCGATGACCGCGGTTGCTCGGACCATCGAAGAAGTGCGCGAACTGGTGGAGGCATCGGGCGTCGATGTCGTCGTTGCTAACCACAACAGTCCAACCCAAGTCGTGCTCTCCGGTACGACCGAAGCCATTGAGCAGATCGAAGTCAAGCTGGCCGAGCAAGAGGTAACGGCCAAACGGCTTCCCGTTGCCACTGCCTTTCACTCGCCAGTCGTCAGTGGAGCCAGCAGTGCTTTCGCTACGTTCTTGGAGACCATCGACTTCCAGTCACCGTCGGTGCCGGTGCATGCCAACCAAACTGCCGAGCACTATCCCTCTGACGTCGCCGAGATGCGATCACAGCTGGGTCGCCAGCTAGCTAACCCCGTTCGTTTCGTCGAGATGATCGAAGCCATGTACGCCGAGGGGACTCGCACTTTTGTTGAGGTCGGGCCATCGTCGATCCTCACCGGGTTGATCGGCAAGATCCTCAAGGGTCGCGACCACGCCGCTATCCAGATGGACAAGCGGAACAAGCCTGGCCTTGCTGCCTTCATGGGAGGAATCGCTCGCATGATTGCGGCCGGAGTCGACATGGACCTTGCTCCCCTGTGGGCCGAGTATGGCACCTTCGAGAATCCTCACGAGATCGAGAAACCGAAGCTGGTTATCCCGATCAATGGCGCCAATCACGACAAGCCTTACCCGCCCAAGGACCTGGCCGATCTAGCTGGTCCGAACCCCGACCGTCCAATTCCCCAAGCTGTAGCTCCAACCCCAAAGGCCGCCGTGTCTGCTGACCATGCCTCACCAACGGTCGTCCCACCAAGTGTGGCACCTGCCCAGGTTTCGGCTGTGGCTGCGACCGGGTCAGCCCCGGGTGCGGATGATGGTATTTCAGTCGACATTTCAGACGGTGTGTTGGCCGCGTACCAGAGCGTGCAGGAGCAAACCGCTGAAGCCCATGCCGCCTACCTCAATGCCATGGCCCAGGCTCATACCTCATTCTTGGCCACGGCCCAGCAAGGTTTTGCTGCTCTTGGACAGCTCAACGGAACAGCTCCTAGTGCTTTGGCCACCGCACCAGTGGCGCCATTGGTTGCGCCAGTGGCACTCTCTCCGGTTGCTCCTGTAGCGAAGGCCGTTCCTCCTGTTACAAACCCAAGCATTCCGGTCGCGGCGGCCCCTGCCGCTCCTGTCCCACCACCGGCGCCTGTCGCGGCCTCGGCTGCTGTTGCCCCGGTTGCTGTTACGCCTCCTGCTCCGGCTGTCGCTGAGGCTGGTGTGTCGCGTGATGGTTTGATGGTGTTGTTGTTGGATGTTGTGTCGGAGAAGACGGGGTATCCGGCGGACATGTTGAATATGGGTATGGAGCTTGAGGCGGATCTGGGGATTGATTCGATCAAGCGGGTTGAGATTTTGTCGGCGATGCAGGATGAGGTTCCTGAGTTGCCCGAGGTTGATACGGCGGTGATGGCTGAGTTGGTGACGCTTGGTCAGATTGTTGACTACATGGATAGTCAGATCGCCACCTCGATGTCAGCTCCAGTTGCAGCCTCGACGCCTGCTGTTGCTGATCTGGCTGTCGCTGCTCCTGTTGGGGCGGTGTCGCGTGATGGTTTGATGGTGTTGTTGTTGGATGTTGTGTCGGAGAAGACGGGGTATCCGGCGGACATGTTGAATATGGGTATGGAGCTTGAGGCGGATCTGGGGATTGATT
>JAJRQY010000076.1 GCA_024280015.1 Actinomycetes bacterium | reverse complement strand
CCCTGCGGGCTGAGAAAGTCATCTACCTGACCGACATTGCCGGGCTGCTGGCCGACATTGAGGACCCAGCTTCCATCATCACTCGATCAACCGTTGGTGAGCTCAAGAAACTGACCGACAACGGAACCATTGCTGGTGGCATGATCCCCAAGGTCGCCGCCTGTATCGACTCGGTCGAGGCCGGAGCCAACAGCGCCCACATGCTGGACGGACGAATCCCCCACGTGCTCCTGCTGGAGCTGTTTACTGATGGCGGCATCGGAACCATGATCACCGCTGACCAAGAGGACCATTCATGACCTACCCACTCATGCCCAACTACAACCGGCCTGCCGTTACTTTTGTGCGCGGCGAAGGTGCGTACCTCTATGACGAGAGCGACAAGCGCTACGTCGATTGGCTCGCCGGTATCGCCGTGTGCTCTCTCGGGCATGCCCATCCCGCGGTAGCCGAAGCCGTCAGTGCCCAAGCTGCCAAGTTGCTGCACGTCTCCAATCTGTTTGGATCGGAGAACAAGATGGAGGTTGCTACCACCATCGACACCCTCATCGGCGACGGCTCCTCGGCCGATGGGCAGGTGTTCTTCGCCAACTCCGGAGCCGAAGCTAACGAGTGCGCCATCAAGTTGGCTCGCAAATTCGGTGGTCGTGGGAAACACAATGTGGTTGCCGCCTTCCAATCATTCCACGGCCGAACCTTGGCCACTCTGGCCGCCACCGGCCAACCCCAGAAATGGGAAGTCTTCCAACCACTCCCGGAGGGGTTTCGACACGCGGTGTGGGCCGACCTGGCAGACCTGGAAAACAAGTTGGACGAGACCGTTGCTGCGGTATTGCTGGAACCTGTGCAAGGCGAAGGCGGCGTGAATCCGGCCACGGTCGAATACTTCGCCGGAGTGCGCAAGCTGTGCGACGAACGTGGCATCTTGTTCATGATCGATGAGGTACAAGCAGGTTTAGCCCGCACCGGGCGCTGGTTCGGATTCCAAAACTTCGACATCAAGCCCGACGTTGTCACCATGGCCAAAGCCCTCGGCAACGGCATGCCAATCGGTGCGTGCTGGGCCAAAGAATCCGTCGCCAGAGCCTTTGAACCCGGCGATCACGCAACCACGTTTGGTGGAGGCCCCTTGGCCACCTCCGCGGCACGGGCCACCCTGGACACCATGATCGCTATCGACGCTCCCGCCATGGCGCTGGCGGCATCGCAGACATTGTCCGAAGCACTGATGGGCCTTGATGCGGTGACCGGGACCCGAGGACTTGGGCTGCTGATGGCAGCAGAACTGAAAGACGTCGACGCCAAAGCTGTTGCCGCCAAATGTCTAGAAACAGGTCTGGTGCTAAACGCCGTAACTCCAACCGCCTTGCGGCTCACGCCCCCCATTGTGATTACCGATGACCAGATCGCCGAAGGCATCGAAATCCTTGATGCCGCTATCAAGACAGTGGCCTCATGAGACACCTGTTAGAAGTAGATGACCTCACTCCCGAAGAACTCAGCCAGATCATTGCTCTAGGCCAGAGCCCAACAACAACGAAGATCTTTGACGGCAAGGGAGTTGCCTGTTACTTCGAGAAACCTTCGGCCCGAACCCGCAACTCAACCGAGATGGCTGTTGTGCAACTGGGTGGGCACCCCATCTACATCACCGATCCCGAGGTCGGAATCGACACCCGTGAATCGGCTGAAGATGTGACCCGCACCCTGGCTTGTTACCACGAGGCAATCTGTGCCCGAGTCTTTGATCACACAGTGCTAGAACGCATGGCTGCAGTAGACATTGTGCCAATCGTGAATCTGCTGAGCGATCAGGCTCATCCGCTTCAGGCAATTGCCGACGCTTTCACCATGCTGGAAGCATTCAGTACAAGCAAGCAGGTCGCCACAGACCTGGAGGACCGAGTAGTTACCTATGTCGGTGACGCCAACAATGTCGCCCGCTCACTGGGGTTGGCTGTTGGCATGTTGGGCGGTGAGTTTCGCATCGCGTCACCGTCTGGCTACGGATTCAGCGATATTGATCGTGACCGCCTAACCGGAGTTGGCGTCACGGTTGGAGCCGGTGATCGTGCTGCTGATGTCGTACCAGGATCAGACGTCATCTATTCCGATACTTGGACATCCATGGGCCAAGAAGCCGAACACGACGAGCGGTTGCGGGCCTTTGAAGGGTTCCAGGTCAATGAGCAGATGATAGCCTTGGCGAAACCGGGCGCCATCTTCATGCACTGCCTTCCCGCCCACCGCGGTGAAGAAGTAACCGATGGTGTTCTTGATGGTAAGCAAAGTCGCATCTGGTCCCAAGCCGGACATCGGTTGACCTCGGCGCGCGCCGTATTGTCCTGGCTGCACGCTCAGAACAACGATCACTGATCATGACCAAGATCCAGCGCCAGCACCACATCAAAAACATCCTGGGTGAGGAGGCGGTCACTAGCCAGGCCCAACTCACTGACTTGTTGGGTGCGTTGGAGATCGTTGCCACCCAAGCCACCGTCTCTCGTGACCTCGAAGAGCTCGGAGCGGTAAAGGTTCGCGTCCCCGGGGGAGCAACCGTCTACGCCATCCCGGAGCTGCCAGCCGACCAGATCGCGCCAGAGGATCACCTTCGACGAGTCCTCGGTGATTGGCTGGTCGATGTCGAACGGTCGGGAGATCTCGTTGTCCTCCGTACGCCTCCGGGTTCGGCTCATGTTGTAGCGTCTGCCCTCGATCGGTCAGCAGTCAGCGACATGCTTGGCACCGTGGCTGGCGATGACACCCTGTTAGCCATTGCCACCGAAGGCAATGGCGCAAGACTTCGCAAACATCTCGAAACACTCGCAGGAATCTGAAGAAAGAAGACTGTTCCCATGAAGGTCAAGAAAGTTGTTCTCGCATACTCCGGAGGACTCGACACATCCATCATCTTGCGCTGGCTCCAAGAGGAGTACGACTGCGAAGTGGTGACGTTTACTGCGGACCTCGGCCAAGGCGGCGAGGTTGAGCCAGCCCGGGCCAAGGCTAAGGCCATGGGCCTGCCTGATGAGAACATCTATATCGAAGATGTTCGGGAGGAATTCGTTCGCGACTTTGTCTTCCCCATGTTCCGGGCCAACACCATCTATGAGGGTGAATACCTGCTCGGAACCTCCATCGCCCGACCCTTGATCTCCAAGCGACTGGTCGAAATTGCGGCCGAAACAGGAGCCGACGCCATCAGTCATGGAGCAACCGGCAAGGGCAACGACCAGGTCCGTTTCGAACTCAATGCCTATGCCCTGAATCCGGCAATCCAGGTCATCGCTCCGTGGCGAGAGTGGGACCTGAACAGTCGAATCAGCTTGCTGGCCTACGCCGAGAAACACGACATCCCGATTGAGATGAAGCGGGGCAAGGAGTCTCCCTTTTCAATGGACGCCAACCTGCTTCACATCTCCTATGAGGGCGGTCCGCTGGAAGACCCGTGGGTTGGTCCGCCCAATGAGATGTGGCGTTGGACGAAGAGCCCGGAGATGGCGCCCAATGAAGCCACGTTTATTGAATTGACCTACCGCCATGGTGACATCGTGGCCATCGACGGTGTCGAAATGAGTCCCGCCGAGGTCCTGACGGCGCTCAATATCGTCGGGGGTGAGAATGGCATTGGCCGCCTGGACATTGTCGAGAACCGCTTCGTTGGCATGAAGAGCCGCGGCGCCTATGAGACTCCGGGTGGAACCATCATGCTCAAGGCCCATCGTGCCATTGAGTCGATCACCCTGGATCGAGAAATGGCTCACCTCAAGGACGAGATGATGCCAAAGTACGCCAAGATGATCTACAACGGGTTCTGGTTCGCCCCTGAACGGCTGATGATGCAACAGGCCATTGACTACAGCCAGCAATACGTGAATGGTGATGTCTATCTGAAGCTCTACAAAGGCAATGTCGATGTGCTCGGCCGACGAAGCGAGGACACGCTTTTCAACCAGAAGATCGTGACCTTCGAAGACGACGAAGGAGCCTATGACCAGTCCGATGCCGACGGCTTTATCAAGCTGAATGCACTGCGGCTTCGGACCCTGGCTTCTCGTCTTGAGGGCCTGGACTAGCGTGGCCGGCGAACTGTGGGAGGGCCGCTTTGATGGCGGCCCCAGCGAGGCATTGCAGGCGCTGAACGACAGCTTGCCCTTTGATCGGCGCATGTTTCGTCATGACATCGAAGGTTCACGAGCCCACGTGAGCATGCTTTGTGATGTTGGCCTGGTGACCACGGGGGAACGCGACCAGATCTTGGCCGCCTTGGACACAACGGAAACCGAGATGGCATCTGGTGAGTTTGTCGCCCTTGCCTCAGACGAAGACATTCATACTGCGGTAGAGCGGCGGGTCACCGAGATCGCCCCCGAAGCTGGAGGCAAGCTCCATACCGCCCGCAGCCGCAATGATCAGGTAGCGACCGACCTCAAGATGTGGACTCGCCAAGAACTCGGCGAGCTCGCGGGCCTAGTCCTACGTTTTCAAGCCACTCTGGCCGCACAGGCAGACGCGGTTGGTGATGCGTATGTCCCTGGCTACACCCACATGCAACAAGCCCAAAGCGTGAGCCTGGCTCATCACCTGCTGGCTCATGGCTGGGCCTTGTCTCGAGACGTCGACCGGATCTTTGACTGTCTTGAGCGGATGGACGTTTGTCCTCTTGGGGCCGGCGCGCTGGCCGGCAGTTCTCTCGGTATCGATCCTGCCCAAACGGCGGCCGCTCTCGGGTTCGGGACACCATTTGCCAACTCCCTGGATGCCGTCTCGGACCGGGACTATGTGGTCGAGGCCATGTTTTTGATCTCGCTTCTGGGGGTGCATCTTTCTCGCATTGGCGAAGAAATGATCCTGTGGGCTTCTACCGAGTTCGGCTTCGTCAAGTTGGACGATGGTTTCTCCACTGGCTCATCAATGATGCCTCAGAAGAAGAATCCCGATATTGCCGAATTGGCCAGAGGTAAGGCTGGCCGGTTGATTGGTCACCTCACCGGATTTCTGACCACTCTCAAGGGATTACCGTTGACCTACAACAAGGATTTGCAGGAAGACAAGGAAGCCCTGTTTGACTCCTGCGACACCATCAGGCTGACCTTGTTAGCCCTTGACGGCATGATGTCGACGTTGACGTTCAACACCGAGGCCATGGCCGCCCAAGCCGACAACCCGTATTCGGCGGCAACCGATCTGGCTGACCATCTGGTTCGAGGAGGCATGCCTTTCCGGCAGGCCCACGCCGTGGTTGGCAAGCTGGTTCGTGACGCATTGGCTGGTGTTGGTCCGCTGGCCCAGCTGGTGGCAGAACACCAAGACCTAGGGCCCGAAGCCGCCAAGCTCTTGGAACCAGGTGTCTCGGTACGTCAACGCAACTCGCCTGGTGGGGGAGCTCCCGAAGCGGTCGTGGCCCAACGCGCTGCCTTTGCTGCTCAGTTGGAGACAGACCAAGGTCGGTTTGCGGCCCTATGAGTATCCTCAGGTGAGCAAACCGGGATCACTGGCCGATGCCATTTGGCAGATCCGCGAGGCAGAGCTGGAAGGCAAGGAACAATTTGAGGTTCGTAAACGGATCCTGGCCTTCTGCCGGGAGCACTCCGACGCTCTGCACCGGAGTTGCCTCGAGGGCCACCTCACGGGCTCAGCAGTCGTAGTCGACCCCTCAAGGGGCGAAACACTGCTGTTGCATCACACAAAGCTTGGTATCTGGGTCCAACCTGGGGGTCATGCCGACGGTGACGGTGATCTCGCCCGTGTGGCCCTGCGGGAGGCCGAAGAAGAGACCGGGCTGACCGGTCTGCAACTGGTTGCTCCAGCCATTGACGTCGACATCCATGAGATCCCAGCCCGGGGCGATGTGCCCCATCACCTGCATCTTGATGTGCGGTTCTTGGTTCTGGCCCAACCGGGTGCAATAGAGAACACCAATCATGAGAGTACCGATGCGCGCTGGGTGGGACGCAGTGACCCAGAGGGCTTGCTGGCCAGTGACGAACTTGGCCGAATGGTTCGCCGAGCCCTGTTTATTGCTAGTGCCGCAGCGGACTCGGGCGTTCTCTAGGGTCAGTCTGCTAGCCGATGTCGGTCGGGGTTCCGCAGCTATAGATCTTGTTGGTGTCGGCGAAACGAGGGATGCGCTTCTCCAACCTCTCATTGCCGACGGAGGAAATATAGAACCGGGCGTTTTCGTCAAGCTCGAACCGGTCGGCATAGTCGGCCCGGTGGCCAACATAGGTTCGCCAATCCTCTAACCAGTCACCAATGATCTGATGATCACGGGGTGTGCCCGTTGTTGCGGCTTCAAGGTCGCTGATCATGTTGGTGAACAAGTCGTTGGTAACTCGAATTTGGGCGGCTCGCTCGACATTGTCTGCCGCGTCCAGAGCGCCAGGAAGGTCCTCAAATTCGGACATTGCTGCGTCGCAGATCGGCCCGGCGGCAATGGCATAGGCAGACTCATCCAGCAGGTCGGGTGTTCGTCGGTTGGCTTGACCGGAATAGGCGTAGGCCCACACACCGAAGGATGCCAATACGGCGATGCCGCCAACGAGCAGTCCCAACTTGGCGAGGGGGCCTCGAGGCTTGCTCTCGAGGTCGGCCGGATCTTCGTCGATAAAGACCGGGGGCTTTTCTTGCGACTGGATCATAAGGACCCATGTTGCCAGAGAAATTGATCAAAGCGGCTGCGGTAACGGCCCTAGACTTGCGGATATGTCGACTGAGCTGCCAACTGAACTCCCAACCGACCCCAATCTCCTTGCCGATCTTGACGCCCGCGGCCTGATTCATGACACGACTGATCGGGAGAAGCTGGCTGCTCGGCTGGCGGAGGGGCCAATCACGGTTTATGTGGGAATGGACCCCACAGCGGCGAGCTTACATGTCGGCAATCTGATCGGCCTTCTGCAGCTTCGACGCTTTCAGGATGCTGGACACCATGTGATCAGCCTTGCTGGGGGAGCGACTGGCATGGTCGGTGATCCCTCAGGCAAGTCTGATGAGCGGAACCTGCTTGACGATGATGGGCTGGCGGAGAACCTGGCGGGTATTGTTCCCCAACTCAAGCAGTTCTTGGACTTTGATCGCCCCGGCAACCCAGCCAAACTGCTGGATAACCGGGCCTGGACTGTTGGTGTTCCCTTTCTAAGCTTCCTCCGAGACATTGGCAAGCACATCACGGTCAACCAGATGATGGCCAAGGATTCGGTCAAAAGCCGTTTGGGGCGAAGCGGTGAGGATGTGGAAGGGCTGTCCTACACCGAGTTTTCCTACATGCTCATCCAGGCCAATGACTTTCGTTGGCTCCGCGAGAACGAGGGCTGCGAAATGCAGATGGGGGGTTCGGATCAGTGGGGAAACATCACTCTTGGCACTGAGCTCATCCGAAAGATGCTTGGCAAGTCCAACTATGCCCTGACGTGGCCGCTGCTGACCAAGGCTGACGGCACCAAGTACGGCAAGACGGCAGGCGGAGAAACCCTCTGGCTTAGCGCGGACATGATGAGTCCCTACCGTTTCTACCAGGCCTGGATCCAGACCGATGATGATGAGGTTCGCAAGCTCCTGCTCCAGCTAACCCTGTTGCCTGTAGCCGAGATAGATGCGGTTGTGGCCGAGCACACCGAAGCACCACATTTGAGGCTCGCTCAGCGTCGCTTGGCCTCGGAGCTGACCACCCTGGTGCATGGCTCTTTGGCCACTGATGCGGCCATAGCGGCTTCTGGGGTGGTCTTTGGTGGCTCGGTTGACGATCTGGACACGGCGGCCTTTGAGGTTCTATCCGCAGAGCTTCCCGTCACCCACCTTGATCGAGGCCTGTTGGGACAGGAAGGCAACCTCACCGAACTGCTGATCACCATGAACATTGTGTCTTCCAAGGGTGAGGCGACTCGCTTGCTCAAGCAGAACGGCATCTCGCTGAATGGATCCAAGGTCACCCCTGACGCTGTCGTTGAGGTCGACTCCTTGAAGCACGGGCGGTATTTGCTGGTCCGCAAGGGCAAGAAGAGCGTGTTTCTGGGGTTGTTTGATGTCTCGTCGTAGTGGATTGGGGTTAGCTAAATGACATTCTTGTGGTTTGCGAGGTCCCAGTCAGCATCCTGGCCTGAAGAAACCTGAGAAGAGGGGTTGGAGTGAAGCCTCCCTCCCGCTAGCTTTGGGGGTCGCCTCGTTGGGAGGTATGCACAGCATTCTTACCAACCTGAGCGACGACTTATCGCCCGCACCTAGGTCGCCTCCTTCACAGGACGACGGCATGTGCATGGTGATGGTTAGCTCCTTGAAAACGGAAGAGACAATGAACGCAGCGTGTGCGGAGCATTACCACATACCAAACCCCTTTTTGGGGTTGGTGGTTTTGCCTCGTCAAAATAATACAAAATATATAGCCCACAATGTCCTGGGGTGGTACCT
>JAJRQY010000075.1 GCA_024280015.1 Actinomycetes bacterium | reverse complement strand
GTGGAAAAGCACGACTGCTGGGCCGTGCGGTTGGTGTTCGCCTGAGTGTTGTCTCTGGGTGTCACCTGCGAGTTCGGATAGGCACAGGACATTGCCCGCAGTAACCAGGCCCGACATTGCTCCTATTCCGAGGTCCTGGAAATTTCTGAAGTTGGGCAAGACCTGTCCCGCGCTCACAAGAATAAGGGCGCCACGACCCCGTGTCCCCGATTGGACCAGGTCGCCCGGGTCAAAGGAGGCCAAACCAGGGTCCGGAACATGAAATTGCACGATGCTTCCCAACGATAGAACTTTGCGGAACAGCGCCTCATCTTGGCCGACAAGGCAACCTGTTGTGCTTGTCCCTTTGAGTCCAAGCATCCTGAAGTCGCCAACTCTGAAGTCTTCTGAGTACTCGTCGCGAACTACTCCCAGCGCCATCCCACTGGTGGCCAAGACCCGTTCTTGGGCCGTGAGTCCGGCAATGACCCCCTTCATGGTGACTTCAGCGGTTTCGGCCGCCAGGCGCGAGATCTGACCGTTGGCTAGTTCGGTGACGGCAAGAGGCTCGCCTACTGGCCGAAACCCTTGAGCGTATGCCACCCTGACCCGGTTCTTGGGTAGGCAGAAACCAACCTGTCCATCGTCATAGCCCGCGTCGTCCAGCCATATCTCTGATGTACCACCAGCTGCCTGAAACCCGACGAACACCTTGTTGTGCTCAAGTTTCGGAAGTGGGTTTGCGGCCTCGGCTCTGATTGCTTGCACGGGTCCAGGGTTCCCCGCCCAGATAGCAATGCCTGATTGCTGGTCAGGCTCAGGTCCAGAGATGATGGCTTGACCGGTGCAGCCGATCAGGACTGTCGGGCACAAAAGGGTGTTGATGGCATCGGCAATTTGGGGCAAGGATTTTGAAGCCGCTCCGCTTAGGAATACGACGGCTAGATCTGGTGCTGGGCCAATGCGCTCAACTACTCCACCCAACGCTTCACCCAAGGCGCAAGCGGGATCGGGGTGTCGGGAGTACTCCGAGACGAACTGGGCGCGGCTGCTCATGCTCAGTAGCGAGGCTGCTACTTAACCGGCGGGAGCAGGGTGTAGGGAACAATGTGTTCGTCGCCACCGTCGATGCTGCAACGGGCCAGGATGGTTTTGTAATCATCAAACGGAAGGGTGGCCCGGACCAGACGGTAGTTGAACTTGCCAGGCTCTATCTCCAAGGGCTGCACGTTTCGGGCCAGGGGCTCACCTTCGTCGGCTGCTTGGTCAACGTCGGTGAAGACAACGGTTAGAGCGCCAATGTTCTTATGACCAGGAGGGTTCCAGACCAGAACAACCAGGTGAGGGCCGACCGAAACTGGTACGGGGCCGGGCGCTGGTCCGGAAAACTGGATCCCGCCAAGGTCGATGCGGGTCGAGGGTCCAGGTACGGACCGCAGCTCGATGTCCTCCATGAACAAGGCGGCAATGATCTTCATCCTTCGACGCTATCTTGGCGGACCCTTCGAGCTACCGACCTCGCACCTTGATCATCGGGTCTGGTTCGAATTCTGGGGTCCATTGGGACATGGGCTAGATTCAGCGGTCATGTCCAATGAGCAAACCAGTCCGCCAGGAACCACCCTCTCCGAACAGCAATCGAAGTCGCTCCTCGCCAAGTATGGGGTTCCTTTTCTCGATGAACGAACCGTTGCTTCTGCTCCTGAAGCGGTGAGTGCCGCGGAAGAACTTGGTTATCCCGTGGTTGCCAAGCTGAATGGTGAAGCTATTGCCCACAAGACCGAGCGTGGGCTTGTGCGACTCAACCTCGGCTCAGCCGAAGCGGTCAACGATGCCACAACGGTGTTGTTTGATTCTGCCACCGAGGCCGATGGCGAGGTATCGGTTCTGGTTGCACCCATGGTCCGATCGAACCGAGAGCTCATTTGCGGCACATCGACCGACCCACAGTTCGGTCCCACCGTCTTGCTTGGCGTTGGCGGAATCCTGGCCGAAGCCATTGCTGATGTTGCCATACGACTTATTCCCATCACCCCTCAGGACGCCCTGGAGATGATCGGTGACTTGAAGACACAGGATCTGATCGGCGCCTTTCGGGGCGAGCCTGCCATTGACCGTGAGCAACTGGCCGGAGTGCTATTGGCCTTGTCCGCTGCGGTGGTTGCCGATCCGACGATCCGGTCCATTGACCTGAATCCGGTTCTGATTGTGGATGGGATGCCGGTTGCAGTCGACGCCTTGGTGGAGACCGATGAGGCTGACGCCTTGGTGGAGACCGATGAGGCTGACGCCTTGGTGGAGACCAGTGATTCTGAGGTGGCACGATGAGCCTGACCCGATCCAGTACCCATACGGATGCGCACTTCGAAGCCCTGTTCAATCCGCGAGGCGTGGTAGTAGCTGGTGCCTCGACCCACCCCGGCAAGTTTGGCTTTGTCAGTCTGCACAACCTTTTGTCTTCGGGCTATGAGGGAAAGGTCTTCGCCACCAACCGTGACGGGGCAGAGGTGCTTGGCGTCCAGAGCGTTCCCTCAATCGATGACCTCCCCGAAGGAGAGATCGACCTGGTCTTTGTGTGCACGCCAGCCAAAGCCAACGTCCAGCTACTTCGCGCTTGTGGAGGCAAGGGAATCAAGGCCGCATTCATCACCTCAGCTGGATACGGCGAGGCCGGTCCAGCTGGCATCGAGGCTCAAGCAGAGTTGGTTGCTGTTGCCGCGGAAGAAGGGATCTTGCTTGCGGGGCCCAATGGCCAGGGCGTGGTTTCGACCCCATCCAGCCTCTGTGCGCAGATAGTCGCCCCTTACCCGCCTCGCGGCGTCATCGGAGTAGCCAGCCAGTCCGGTAATTTCGTCTCGTCCTTTCTGAACTGGTCAACCCAGACCGGTGTCGGCATCAGCCGTGCGGTCAGTGCAGGTAACGCCGCGGCAACCGCAGTACCTGACTTCCTGGAGTTCTACGCCAACGATCCAGAAACAAAAGTCGGGCTCTCCTACGTCGAAGGCATCCAAGATGGGCGCGCCTTCTTCGAACGAATGAAAGCCATCGCCGCCAAGAAGCCACTGGTCGTTGTCAAGGGAGGAGCGACCGCTGGGGGAGCCCAGGCCGCCGCCAGCCACACCGGTAGTTTGGCGTCGGATGATCGTGTCTTTGACGGCGCCATGCGCCAAGCAGGGGTGATCCGGGCATCCACGGTCGAAGAAGCTTTCGAGGCCGCGGCCACGTTTGCCACTCAGCCAATTCCTCGTGGCAACCAAGTAGTGGTAATGACAACGGCCGGTGGGTGGGGAGTAGTCACCGCCGACGCCATCCATCAGAGTGACCTTGAACTTCTGACCCTTCCTGAGGATCTGGTGGACTTGATCGATACCAAGCTGCCGCCTCGCTGGAGCAAGAACAATCCCGTTGACCTGGCTGGTGGTGAAACCCGCGACACCATCCCCGAGGTAATGGAGATGATTGCTAGCCACCATGATGTTGATGCCATCATCTACCTCGGACTTGGTATCCAGTCGAACCAGGCCAAGATGATGCGCCAAGGACACTTCTACCCTGATCACGGCTTGGAGCGCATCGTTGACTACCACGAGCGCCAAGATCGGCGCTTCGCCGAAGCAGCAGCTGACATCTCCGAAAGAACCGGCAAGCCGATCATGACTGCTAGTGAGATCGCCATTACCGACCCCGACAATGCTGGGCCAGCGGCCGTTCGCCGTTCGGGGCGACTCTGTTATGCCTCGGCAAACCGAGCAGTTACGGCGCTGGAACATCTCTGGCACTATCGTCAGTTCCAGCAGCGCGCCTCCTAAGACTGCGCTGTGGCGGCCTCGAAAAGACGCAAGGCGGCCGGAAGCGTGCCTCCTAAGACAGCGCTGGCGATCCAGTTGCGAGGGTTGGCGCGGAGAGGCTGAGACCAGCGGCTAACGTTTGCGGTCTATGAGTTTTCGCTCGATCCGGCGCTGGATCCCTCTTCTTGTTTTGGCTGCCATATCGGTAGGGGCATGGACCATGGCGGGCCAAGTCGATGTCGACGAAGCTTCGAGTACACCGATCTACTACGAGCAGGGTCTCGGTACGCCCGTTTTATCCGCCCGGCGTCTACCCGAGACACTTCGTGCTCCCGTCATTGACGCCAATCTGCAACCAGCCATTGATGCCCTCATCGCCGGCTCGGGAGAGAACCAGATTTGTTTGACGGTCGAAGTCGACGACCGGGTTCTGGCCGAGGTCTCCCAAACCACGCCGCTGGTTCCTGCCTCCAATCAGAAAATCTTGACCACCTTCGCCGCCCTGAACATCCTGGGTCCCGACGCTCGATTTACCACCCGAGTTGGTGTCGAGGGCACGATCACCGACGGTGTCTTAGATGGCAGCCTGTACCTCATCGGTGGTGGCGATCCGTTCCTCAGCACCTCGGATTGGTGGAGTCAATACAAGGAGATCTCCGGCCGGTCAAGTACCTCGCTTGAGACTCTGGCTGACTCAGTTGCCGCCACTGGTCTCACCAGCATCACCGGTTCCCTGTTCGGCGATGAATCCCTCTTTGACAGTGTGCGAACAGGTCCTTGGCCCCAACGCCTCATCGACCAGAAACAATCTGGTCCCCTCTCAGCCCTATTGGTCAATGAGGGCCACCTGGACGGCTGGCCAGCCGAGTACCTTTCGGCTACCCAGCGTCGCCAAACCGACAACCCGCCGCTGCATGCTGTTGACGTCTTCGCCCGCCTTCTGTCCGAGCGCGGCGTCAGTATTGCCTCAACCAACGTCGGGCAGGCACCAGCCACCATGGTGGAGATCGCATCGATCCAGTCGCCGACCCTGCTGGAGACCATTACCCACATCAACTCCTATAGCAGCAATATTGGAGCCGAGATTGTGCTTAAGCAGCTTGGCTTGGCCGCCACGGGTCTTGGTACAACCGAAGCCGGGGCCCAGGCTGTCACCAACTCACTACAACAACAAGGGTTTGACACAACAGGCTTGGTGGTGATGGACGGATCTGGCCTGGCTGACGGCATTGACCTGGACGAAGACGGTGTGTTGGAACGTGACCTGCTGACCTGCGCCCTCCTATCAGACGTGTTGGAAACCGCTGACCCGGATTCAGACTTTGCCCACTCGCTCAGCATTGGGGGGGAGCGCGGCAGTCTTTGGAAGCGGTACCTGGAGAGCCCGGCGGCAGGTCATATCTTCGCTAAAACTGGCACCCTGAACGACGTCACAGCCTTGTCGGGCTATGTGGACTCGATTGCCGAGGACGGGACAACAATCATCTTCAGCTATCTGGTGAACGGACGCGAGGCTGGCCTGGACGTCAGCCTGAAGGATCTTCAACAACCCTTCATCGAGCAGCTGGCCGCCTACCCGGTAGGTCCGAGCATCCAGGACCTCACACCAAAGGCCACCACGGCGAATCCTATCCCTGCCGACCTGGACCCAGCCGACGGCGAATGATGAGCGACGCGACCGCAGATCGAGAGCTTCCGCTCTTCCCCCTGGGACTGGTGCTCCTTCCAACCATGCTGCTGCCCCTCCAGGTATTTGAACCCCGTTATCAGGCCATGTTGGCCCAAGTGATGGACAACGACCGCCGGTTCGGTGTTGTCTTGCTTACACGAGGAAGCGAAGTCGGTGAAGTCCACGAAGATCTGGATGCCTCCCGGTCACGAGTCGGAACCATCGCCCGAGTAGTACGGGCACCAGTCGACACCGAAGGGTTCAGCGAGATCCTCATTTCCGGCGAGGAACGCTTCCGGGTGAAGGATTGGCTGCCTGATGCTCCCTACCCCCGAGCCCAAATTGAACGCTGGCCCGATGAGGACCAGCTTTTGGGAACCGCTCCCGGAGCCCCACAGGAGGAACTCGTCGCCCACCTCGCTGCTGCTCGCACCGAGTTGGAGGAGCTAGGGCTCGTCCTGGCAAAAGCGGGCCAGCCCATCGGATCCGTGCCATTGACCGATGATGACCCGGTCAGAGGATCCTTCCAGTTGGCAGCGGCCGCCCCCTTCGATGCCTATGACCGCCAACGCCTCCTGGTGGCTCCAACCAGCCAAGACCGACTGATCTTGCTGCGGTCACTGATTGAAGATTTGAGAACCTTGGTCCTGATGCAGCTTGATTCCGACTCCTGACCAATAGACTTGATCAAGTTGTGTGGGTGCTGACCCTTTGTGGCCATCGCCAGGTGTGATCGTTGTGAAAATGGCGATTGATCGAAAGGGTGTAAGAAGTGGCAAGTCCGACTCCAATGGAAGGGGCGCAGGAACTCCAACAGATGTTGGTGTCCTACGCCAAACAAGAGACGACCGAGCCGCTCAAGGTCCTTGCCTCGTACCTCAAGTTCGGCATCCCCGGAGCCATCAGTCTGTTCCTCAGCGGACTTTTCGTCAGCATGGGTGTGCTCCGCCTATTGCAGGGGCTCGACAAGTTCACAGGCGGCGGCAAGGGTTCTCTTGTCCCGTACCTTGGTGCCTTCTTGGCCCTCGTTCTGATGATGGCTATTATTGTTCTTCTCATGCTCCGGGCAGGAAAGCGAGTGAAGTCGTGACCGAAACCACGAAAATTAATCCGGCCGATATCGAGGCCAAGTTCCGTGACATCCAAGGCCAGGTCGACAATGTCACTGGCGACGGCAAGAAGAAGGCCGCTATTGGTGGCTCTGTTCTGGCTGTCATCTTGTTGCTGATCATCTATACCCTTGGTCGGAGCGCTGGCAAGAAGAAAAGTTCGGTAATCGAGATCCGTCGCATCTAATGCTGGCCCGTCTTGTTCCCTTCCTGGTTCGGCTTGTCGTTCGCGGACCAGCAAAGTCCTGGATCTTCACCTCTGGCGCCATGGGTCTGGTCAAGCTGGTCAAAAAAACCACCGGTCGTCGCGAGCTGATCGATCTAGCTGATTCCAAGCCCGGTGACAAGTTTGTGATCGAACACCTCACGGTCTCACACAAGACACAAATCAAGGATGAGAAGCGTTCAAAGAAGGCTGCGAAGAAGGTGAAACGAGCAGCCAAGAGAGATCTGCGCAAGGCGAAGCGAGCCGCCTAGCTGGACCGCTGGTTGACGCACGTTCGATGAAGGTACTGCTTCGTAATCCCTCGCGAGAGGTTGACATGAACGGCCCAATCTCGGTGGTCAAGCTTCTCAACCGACTCGAGATGTCGCGACAAGAAGTTCTGGTCATCCAGAACGGGACACTCGTGCCCGGGGATGCCATGCTGGCTGAGGATGCCATCGTCGAGGTACGACCGGTCATATCCGGTGGCTGAGCCGGCCCTGGCAGTTCTAAACTTGGTCGAGCAAATCGCTGCCGCGCTGGGGTTGGGGATGGGCCGATGAAGTGCAAGGTTTGCAAGGGTCCGGCCCTGATTGATGTTCGGCGCCACAACGCCAACTTCTGCTCGGATCATTTCATTCGCTATTGCCGCGAACAAGTTAGCAAGACACTGAAAGAGTTCGACATGGCCGAACCTGGCGATCGGCTCCTGGTTGCGGTGTCTGGCGGCAAGGACAGTTTCGCCGTCTGGGACATCTTGGAGTCACTCGGCTTTGACACCAACGGGCTCTACGTCGGGCTCGGAATCGGCGAGTATTCCGACACGTCTGGTCAGTACGTTCGAGACTTCGCCACCGGTCGGAACTTGCCCCTGACTGAGATCGACCTGAGATCGACCTATGACTACGACGTGCCAACTGCCTCGGCGGTAACTCGACGAGTGCCGTGCTCGGCTTGTGGCCTCTCCAAACGCCACGTCTTTGACAAGGAGTGCCGCAAGGGTAATTTCGATGCCATTGTTACCGGACACAACCTGGACGATGAAGCAGCGGTCCTGTACGGCAACGTGCTGCGTTGGCAAACCGACTACCTCGGGCGTCAGCGGCCAATGCTGCCAGCCCTCAATGGCTTTCCCAAAAAGATCAAGCCGCTGGTACGCCTGAGTGAACGCGAGACTGCCGCCTATTGTGTGCTCCGAGGGATCGACTATCTGGTTGAAGAATGTCCAATGGCTGCTGGCAACAAACACCTCAGTTACAAGGCAGCACTCAACCTCATCGAGGAAGAATCACCCGGCTCCAAGCAGGCCTTCTACTTCGGCTTCCTTCGAGATGCCGTCGACCGATTCGACCTGACTACTTCTGATCCGAACCAAGACCGTAGCGATGTTGCGACGGAGGACAGCCCTATCCTTTCTCCCTGTATCGAGTGCGGCTCACCAACCAATGTGGAAACCTGCTCGTTCTGTCGACTGCTGCGGCGGGCATCAGGAGCGAAGCCCGTGCCCGTCGAATTGATCCGAAAGAAGTATTGATGGAAGCACCAACACCAATAGTCGGATCAACACGGGGGAGTGGGATACTGAGCGAAGGCGAGTTTGTTCTGCTGACCGATACCCGTGACCGTCGCTACCTGATCGAGCTTGGGCCTGAAGACGCCTTTCATTCCCATGCTGGCGTATTGGCCCATACCGAGATGATTGGCAAGCCCGAGGGCACCGTTGTTCACTCGACAAAGGGGCAGAAGTTTCGGGTCTTTCGGCCGACGCTCGAAGACTATGTGCTCTCAATGCCTCGCGGAGCCCAAGTCATCTACCCCAAGGACATTGCCCCCATCCTGATGCTGGCTGACATTGGCCCCGGCATGAAGGTGTTCGAATCGGGTATTGGCTCGGGGGCGCTCTCCCTTGGTCTCCTTCGTGCTGGAGCAAACATTGTTGGCTATGAGATTCGTGAGGACTTCGCCGCACGGGCAAAGAAGAACGTTGTCGGCTTCATGGGTGAAGAGATTTTGGAGCGTTACCAGATCCATCTGAGAAGCGCGTATGAGCCGATTGAGGGCACCGACTTTGACCGGGTCGTTCTTGACCTGCCCGAACCATGGCAAGTCGTGCCCCACGCGGAGAAGGCCATGCGCTCCGGTGGTGTACTGCTGGCCTATACGCCCTCCATTACCCAAGCGGTGCAGCTCAGAGAGCGCTTGGCCAACTCCTTGTTCGTCGAGGAAAAGACGATGGAAGTCCTGCATCGTAATTGGCATATCGAAGGTCAGGCAGTACGGCCCGATCATCGCATGGTTGCTCATACAGCGTTCCTGACAAGGGCCCGTCTCATGTCCAGCTCCATTGGCGAAGCCGAGGCGGCCTTGATCACCAAGTCAGCGACGCTCGAACCCGTCGTCGCGCCAGCAACGGGCAAGAAGAAGCGCCCAAAACTGCCGTAGCGAAGTTATTGGAGACTTCAGTTAAGAATCCGGGGGCGGCACCCGATATAGGGAAGGTCGCCTGTTACAACGACGTAGCGGCCCGACTAACGTAGCTTTGCCGTCCTTCCGGTTCGCCGGACAGGACATGTGGGCAGAAGCAGATTGAACCCCGACCATTGGTCGGGGTTCAATTCGTTTTGGATACCTTGACTTCACAAGGATGATCAACGGCGATCGTCGCCTCCCCCTCTTCGTTCGGAGCCTGCCGTGACCAGCCAAGCTGCATCCCCTGCACATTCCTCTGACGCCGATCTTCGAGCCGACATTCGACGGCTCGGAACCCAACTCGGTAACTCAATCGTGCGCCAAGAAGGACAAGAGTTTTTGGACTTGGTCGAAGAGGTACGCGTGCTCGCCCGCCAGCTTCGCCGCGACGGCGACCAACAGGCTGGCGTCGACTTGACGAGAATTCTGGGCGAAGCCGATGTCACCGACGCCATCCGGCTGGTGCGCTCCTTCACCACCTACTTCCATCTGGCCAATGTCACTGAGCAGGTGCATCGGGTTGAAGAACTCAATGTTCGCAAGGCCGAAGACGGACGTATCGGCGACACTGTTCGACGGCTCTCGGCCGAGGGATACACCCCCGAAGTGATCGCTGAAGCCATGGACGTCGTCAAACTTGAACCGGTCTTCACCGCACACCCAACCGAAGCTTCCCGTCGATCGATCCTGGACAAGTTGGCGGAAATCTCCGCCCTGGTCGAAAGGCGAAGCGCCGCTACATCCATGGATGCCCGCAGGATCGACCGAAGGGTTGACGAACTCATCGATGGGCTTTGGCAAACTGACGAGATTCGCCGAGATCGTCCGCTTCCCCTGGATGAAGCAAGAACCACGCTCTACTACCTAGAACAGATGGCCCGGGAAGCCCTGCCGGGACTATGGGCCGATATTGACTCAGCCCTGAGGTCCATTGGCATCTCGCTGGACATTGAGACCGCGCCGGTTCGGTTCGGCTCCTGGGTCGGAGGAGACCGAGACGGCAACCCAAACGTCAAGCCCGAAACCACCGTCGAGGTTGTTCAACTTCAACGGTCGCGGGCCATCCGCATCCACATCATCCAGCTTGACGCACTGCGCCGAGAACTCAGCCAATCCGACCTGATCCGGCCCGTCAGCGACGAACTGGTGAGAATGGTTGATGTCGACGGCCGTACCTTCGCCGATGTACATGACCGGATCGGCAAGATCAATGTTGGGGAGTGGTATCGATTGCGACTCGCGGTGATGCTGCGGCGCCTGGAGGAGGCTCAGGAGGTTCCGCCGGGACCTCGGGCCTACCAGCGGGCGTCGGAACTTGCCCAAGACCTTGCTGTCCTTGATCGTTCGCTGCAAGACAATGGCGGAGAATTCATTGCCAATGGTCCTCTGGCAACGTGTCGTCGCCTCGTTGCCACCATTGGCTTCCACCTGGCAACCCTGGACATCCGCCAGCACACCCGTCATCACCATGCTTCCCTTGGCCAGCTCTTTTCCAATACGGGAATTGAGTATCCCGAGGACCGAGCAGGTCGCAAGGCGCTTCTTCTGGGAGAAATGAACTCTCGGCGTCCTCTAGCGCCCCCGGGCACAGATCTAGATGCGGACGACGCTCTTGGCCTGTTCCGAGTTCTGCGCACCTTGATGGATACCTACGGTGATGAGATCATCGAGAGCTATGTGATCTCCATGACCACCGACATCGACGATATTCTCGCCCCCTTGTTGCTGGCACGAGAGGTCGGCCTCATCGACCCAGTTCGGGGTGTTGCCCGTCTCGGTTTTGTACCACTCTTTGAAACCATCGAAGATCTACGCAACATCGATGAGGTCCTTGAGCGTCTGCTGACTATTCCGTCCTACCGTCGCCTGGTTGAGCTTCGGGGCGGGGTGCAAGAAGTCATGGTTGGCTACTCCGATTCCAACAAGGACGGAGGAATCGCAACGAGCCAGTGGGAAATCCATAAGGCGCTGCGGGCAATCCGTGATGTGTCAAAACGCCACAACCTGCGTATCCGCGTGTTCCATGGTCGCGGCGGCACGGTTGGCCGCGGCGGTGGTCCAACCAATGAGTCAATCTTGTCCCAGCCTTCTGGCGTGGTTCGAGGGGGCATCAAGATCACTGAGCAGGGTGAGGTGATCTCGGACAAGTACGGCCAGCCGGAGTTAGCCAACCGCAATCTCGATCTGGCCTTGTCAGCCGTCCTAGAGGCAACGGTAACCCGCACATCCGAATCCGATCGGTCCAGCTTGCAGTCGGCCTGGCCCGAGGTCATGGAGCATATTTCTGAAACGAGCTTTGCCAGCTATCGATCGTTCGTGGAGAATCCAGACCTACCCCTCTATTTCCAGTCTTCAACCCCCGTCGAAGAGTTGGGTTCGCTCAATATTGGATCGCGGCCGGCGCGGCGAGGAGGAGCAGGCTCAAGCCTGGATGATCTTCGGGCTATTCCCTGGGTCTTTGGCTGGACCCAGAGCCGCCAGATCATTCCTGGCTGGTTTGGGGTCGGCTCCGGCCTCGCTTCGGCCAGGGCCGCCGGTCATAGTGACGAGCTGAGCAATATGTTGAGCAACTGGCGATTCTTCAGCACCTTCATTTCCAATGTGGAAATGACCCTGGTCAAGGCCGACATGCGAATCGCAACCAACTATGTGGAGACCCTGGTCGCCCCGGAGCATCGACACCTCTTTGAGACCGTCAAGTCAGAGTTTGACCGCACCGTCGAGGAAGTGACTCGGCTAACAGGTCGCGGGCTGCTGGATAATCTCCCGATTCTCAAGCGGACCTTGGCAACCCGAGACGTCTACCTGGATCCCTTGCACGTGCTTCAGGTAGAACTTCTCAGCCGCACCCGTGCAGCAGCAGCCAATGATGAAGACCTGGATCCGCTGATCAATCGGGCACTGCTACTGACCGTCAATGGGGTGGCGGCCGGGATGCGCAATACCGGCTAACAATACAGAACGTGCAAAGATGCAACAATGTCCAATCCTGAGCTTGCCCCGTTCACACTTGTCATCAGTGACGAGGAGATAGCTGATCTTCAGCGACGTCTCGACATGACCCGCTGGCCGGACCAACTGGCGGGACAAGCGTGGGTGTATGGCACGGATCTGGGCGAACTGCGGGAGCTCGCCACCTATTGGCGCAACTCCTTTGACTGGCGCAAGGCCGAGCAGTGGCTCAATCAGTGGCCACAGTTTCAAACCAGTGTTGACGGTGAGCAGGTGCATTTCATCCATGCCCGATCTCCTCGCGATGATGCCCGACCCCTCCTCCTAACCCACGGCTGGCCTGGATCCATCGTGGAGTTCCTCCACCTCATCCAGCCTCTTACCGATCCTGATGATCCTTCGACTCCCGCGTTCCATGTGATCCTGCCGTCCCTACCAGGCTTCACCTTGAGCGGTCCGTCCAAGACGACTGGAGTATCGCCAAAGCGAATCGCCGGTATGTGGGTCACGCTGATGAAGCGTCTCGGCTACCAGGGCTACCTCGCTCAGGGAGGGGACTGGGGTGGAATAATCACCAGCTGGATTGGCCAGCTGGATCCCCAGAACTGCGCCGGTATTCACCTCAACATGCTGCCGGTCTCGCCGACCGAAGAGGCGCTGGCCGACATGACTGAAGATGAGCAATCCAAGCTAGGTGCAGCCATGCAGTTTCAGGTGGACGAAACCGGCTACCAAGCTATTCAAAGCACCAAGCCTCAGACCCTGGCCGCCGGACTAGCCGACTCGCCCGCCGGGCAGCTGTCCTGGATCTTGGAGAAGTTTCGGACCTGGTCAGACTGTGACGGCGATGTGTTCTCGGTTCATGACCGAGACACCTTCCTGACCAACGTATCCCTCTACTGGTTTACCAATACCGCTGGATCCTCAGCACGGATCTACCATGCCTTTGCCGCGACAGACCAGAGGGCAATGGCTGATTCAGTCACCGTGCCGACGGCTGTTGCCGATTTCCCCAAGGAGATCTACCGAACGTCACAGCGGTGGGCATCCATGACACACAACCTGGTGCAATGGTCTTCCTTTGACCGTGGCGGCCACTTCGCAGCCTTAGAACAGCCTGATTTGCTCCTGAACGACATCAGAATGTTCGCTCGAACCTTGTCGGATTAGCATCGATCCATCCCCTGGACACCGGATCGGGGCAAAGGGGGTCTAGTCTGTTGCCTCGGCCCCTCACCGACCACGATTTGTCTCCGTCTTGGGCCAGGCGCGAGATTGGTTTTCCTGTGGACCGCATCGAGCGACACGACATCATCAACGCACTCGGTCTTGCAGCGGTATTGCTGCTCATGGCCTTCCTTCTGTCACTCTTTGCTGGCAAGCTTTTCAGTACCGTTGGTGAGGGAGACGGCGTAATCACCAAAGAGAAGGACGAAGAACCCGCCGTCATCGTCACTTCGACCAGTTCGACCACAGTCGCTGAGGAACCTGTCATCGAAGAGCTCGTGCTTCGTACTCCCGCCGAGGTCAAGGTTCTGGTAGTCAATGCGGCACGAGTCAGTGGCATCGCTTCGCAGGGGTCTGATCTGCTTTCCCCCCTCGGCTATCAGATGCTCAAGCCCAGTAATGGCAATAGTGTCAACGAGAGTGTCGTGTTCTACCTGGAGGGCTACGAGGCCGATGCTGCAGCGGTAGCAGTTGTCCTCAATATGGGTGAAACCGCCATCGCTCCTTTCCCCGAGTCGCTTTCGTTCTCACCAGGCGATGCCCACCTGGTTGCCGTGTTGGGAACCAACCAAACCCTGCGCTAGCGCTCAACCTGGCGAGATATCGATTGGGGGATCTGGTAGGTCTCCGTCGAAGAGCTGGCCAATAAGTTCAGGCAACCGGGGTGGTAAGAATGGTTCGGTCGAGGCTTCAACTTCGGACCGGGTCCACCACTTGGCGCCCTGAAAGGCCAGGGCTTCCAGAAACTCTAGTCCCTGTGGCTCAGCCAGCTCAGTCTGATCGGTCCAGGCAACATGAATGACCTCATCTTGTTCGAAGTCATAGCCACCAAAGCTGAACTCCACATACTGGGTCCAGACCACCGGGCCAATCTCCACCTTGGTGATTCCAGCTTCTTCACGAAGCTCACGAGCAGCACAGTCTGAGGAGGACTCGCCGGGATCGATCCCACCACCCGGAATTTCCAGCCATGCCGGTTTCGAGGCGTCAGCAGGATCGATCGAGCGGATCAGGAAGACCCGCTCGTCTCGACTGAGAAGAACCACTCGTGATGCTTGCCTCTTGAGTAACCAACCAGCCACGCCGTGCAGGCTAGGGGGCAATTGTGACAAGACGGGCCCTTCCCGGTGCGCAACACTGGCGTCTAGCACGGCCAAGGGGCCCTCGGGTTGGCATTGCTGAGCAGGATCTGCCACCATCTGCCCGTGGCATATCCCCTGGCCGGACTCAAGGTGCTTGATTTCTCCCGAGTAGTGGCTGGCCCATTCGCCACCCGCATGCTTGCCGATCTTGGAGCAGACGTTGTCAAGGTGGAGCCACCCGACGGTGACTTGCTGCGAACCTGGGGTGACAAGACAGACGGACTGTCTGGCTATTTCAATCAACAAAACGCCGGGAAACGTGACATTTGCGTTGATCTAAAGGCCCATCGCGCATCAACCCTTCTCCTGGACCTGGTCAAGAAGGCCGATCTGGTCATCGAGAACTATCGCCCTGGTGTCATGGAGAAGTTTGGCCTTGGCTATGAGGCATGCTCGGAAGCAAACCCCGCGATTATCTACCTGTCCATAAGTGGCTTTGGCCAGACATCATCCTGGAAACACCGCCCAGCCTATGCCCCAATTATCCACGCCGAGACGGGATTATTGGACCGACAAAGTAAGGCCGACCAAGCACCACCAACCAATCCGATCCTGTCCATAGCCGATACCAACGCTGCATTGCATGGTCTCGTTGGTCTGCTCTCTGCCCTCTGGATGAGGGAACAAACTGGTGTCGGACAACACATAGACCTGTCCATGATGGCGGCCATGCTTGCGACCGATGACTACACCCATTGGGCCCTGGATGACATTCCTGTTCGACCACTTGGCGGTCAGGTCCGAAAAACCGGCTACGGCCACATCATGATTTCCGGTGATCTACGCACCACCTGGTATCAGCTCAATACGGCCGAACTTGTCGAGGATGGACTGGGTTCTGACGCCACCGTGCCAGAAAAGATCGCAGCCAGAGAAGCGGCGATTGACGTCTGGTTTGCCAACTTTTCTGATCAAGCAGAACTGGAAGCAATGTTGGATTCTCTCAACATTGCTTGGGGGAGTGTTCAACTTGCTGCCGACGTCTTCGACACGCAGATCGCTCAAGAGCTTGAGCTTGATGTGAGTGTGGACTTTCCGTCCGGGCCTCGGCGAATTGCCCAATCGCCCTATCGGTTCAGCAATGCCGAGTCCGGTATCCGCTTTCGGTCCCCCTACCGCGGCGAGCACAATTCCGACGTCTTGACCCAGTGGCTTGGCTACGGCACCGATGAGCTGGCAGACCTGTTTGACAAGGGTGTGCTTCTGGCTCAAGAGCTACCAGCTCGAGCCGACAAGCAACGTACCGATGACCCAAGTGAGAGCCAATGAGCACCGAGTCCTTGAGTCCCTACACCGAGTTCACCGCGCAAGAATGGGGACGGCTACGCGCTGCCACCCCGCTCGATCTCGACGAGAAGGATCTGCGACGACTGCGGGGCATCAATGTCGAGCTCAGTCTGAACGAGGTCATCGAGATCTATCTGCCGCTGTCTCGCCTCTTGAACCTCTATGTCGGGGCCTCTCAAGAGCTGTATCGGGCCAGTGACACTTTCCTTGGACATCTACCGGGGAAAGTGCCCTACATCATCGGCGTAGCTGGCTCGGTGGCTGTAGGAAAGTCAACAACGGCCCGTGTGCTCCAAGCCCTGCTCGATCGTTGGCCCAATCACCCCAAGGTGGATCTGATCACCACCGACGGTTTTCTCTACCCCAACGCGGTCCTGGAAGAACGAGGTATCACCGAGCGCAAGGGTTTCCCCGAGAGCTACAACCGTCGAGCCTTGTTGAAGTTCATCAGTGACATCAAATCTGGAGCGCCAGAAGTTAGCGCCCCGGTCTATTCACACCTGACCTATGACATCGTTCCCGGCGAGAAGGTGACAATACGTCAACCCGACATCGTGGTGGTCGAGGGGCTCAACGTCCTGCAAACCTCCGCGTCCACTCAAGGCCAGTCGCTCTTCCTTTCAGACTATTTCGACTTCTCCATCTATGTCGATGCCAAAGCCAAGGACATCCGAGACTGGTATGTCGACCGCTTCTTCACCCTCCGAAAAACCGCCTTCGCCGACCCAGCCTCTTACTTCCATTCATTCTCCAAGATGAGTGACGACGAGGCCAGGAAGATGGCTGTCAGCATCTGGAAAGAGATCAACCAAGTCAACCTGGAAACCAATATCGAGCCGACCCGCGAACGTGCTGATCTGATCCTGGTCAAGGGTGCGGACCATCGGGTGGAGAAGGTGCGCCTGCGTCGCCTCTAAGAGGCCCATCCTGATCTATTCTGGTTGGCTATGCGTTCTTCCAATTCAGCCAAGATGAGATGGGTCATTCCGGCCCTGTTTCTCGTGATAGCGGCCTGCACCAATGCCAATCCGGAAACAGAAGGTGAACCGACCCAGCCAGGAGAAACCACCCCGGTCGACTCCAGTTCGCCATCCACTACCACTGACAATGAGCAGGATTCAACCGGCGCGACAGCAGCGGACACATTCGGGGAAGGCCACGAATGGATGAGGACTAATCCTGGAGGCGGCGGAACAATTGCCACGGTTGGGGCTACCGCCAATGGACTTCTGGTCACGGCTTCGGACCTCAGTGGTGCCTACCGGTCCAGCGATGATGGCGCGTCCTGGGAGCCGCTCGGATACCGCCAAGGGCTGTCCAAGACCCACACGACGGCTCTCGGTTTTCATCCAACTGACGGCGACATCTTTTATGTCGGAACCGGCTGGGGCGCATACAAGACCAGCGACGGCGGAGATACCTTCACCCTGGTACAAGACGACGGCTATATCGAGGGATTCTCGTTCCCCGCTGACAACGACCTCATTGGCTACATGGCCTACCATCAGGACTGGGACACCGCGGGTGAAGTTCTGAAGACAATCGATGGGGGAGACAGCTGGTCAACAGTTCTTGACGAGGATCTTCCCGACATCCGCATTGTCAAGGTTCTTGCCCATCCGGCCAATGAGCAGGTCGTGTATGCACTTGGCGGGAAGTCTCGTTGGGGTTGCAGCAACGCTTACCTCTATCGGTCAACCGATGGGGGAACCCATTGGGACCGGATTGCCGAAGATCTCGGTTCGATTCTCGACATTGATGTGGACCCCGGTAATCCAGAGAGTGTGTTCGTGACCTCCTTCGCGGTGAAGCCCTGCGCTGCCAACCAGGTGCTTGACGACTACCTCGTTGACGACTACCAGTTCGGAGCCCTGTACCGCAGTGACAATGGCGGGAGGGATTGGACGGAGCTCATTAACCAAACCGGGATCATCAGTGTGAATAAGGATGCGTCGACCATTGGGATCATGACGGTGCTCTTTCCCTTCGACTGGAACGAAGATGCAGGAACCTGGCAGACCCAAGACGGCGGTCAAACCTGGGAGCTCATCGGTCGAGTCCAGGACTGGGACAAGGGCTGGTCAACCAACCAATACTTCACCTACAGCGCCAGTTTCAACGGCTTCAACAAGACCATCACCAAGGACCTCTTTCGACCCGAACGGCTCTACGCGTCGTTCGGCTCCTGGGCATGGGCCAGTTATGACGGAGGAGTGACCCTCTCCAACGTCTCCACCGATGAGGTCTCTCCTGGACATTTCCAGTCCACGGGTATGGAGAATATTGTTGGCCATGGATTAGCGATCTCTGGCGCCAATCCAGATGTTCTGTACATGGGCGCGTACGACATTGGTTTGTGGGCCAGTACTGATCGAGGATTGAGCTGGTCTCGCCGCTTGCCCGACCATGAACTATTCCCGACCTATGTGTGGGCTGAAGGGCAAGGCTCCAATGTGACGGCCCTGATAGCAGACCCAACCCGTGATGGACTGGTCTGGGCCGCTTTTCATCGTGAAGGGTTTGGCAACGGTGGCGAATTTGAAGATGGCACCAATTCGGCCCTCTTTCGTAGTGAGGACTTTGGGCAGCACTGGGACAAGGTTGGCGAAGGCCTTCCCGATGCTCGCTTCTACTACGGCCTCTCACTGGATTGGTCCTCCGATGCCTCGCAGGACTCGGGCGGACCCGAGAAGTCACGCACCATGATCATCACCGTTGAAGGTGATGTGTATCGCTCCGACGATGATGGTTCCAGCTGGACAATGCTGCTCAAAGACGGGGGCCTGAAGTTCACCGCCATCGATGCTGTTGACCCGGACCTGCTATATGCGGGAGGCGAGAACGGGCTGTGGCGAACCCAGGATGGTGGGGAGCACTGGACCGAGGTTGGTTTGGAAGAGATGCACGGCCCCTTTGTCGGCAACTTCTTGCCAACCGAAGATGGCTGGGAAGGCGTCTTTGACGTTGTGTCCGATCCAACCGTTTCGGGCCGGGTCTACGTTGTCGTCTATGGGGAGGGCAAGGGGCTTTACCGAAGCGATGATCGGGGCGAAACCTGGCAGAAACTGTATGAGAATTCCTACATGCGAGGGGTAGCGGTTGCGCCCGGCCATCCCGGACTGATTTACGCCACCTCATCGGACTCCTATCACAGTGGCGGGGTCGATTTCGAAGGCTCAGACGGGATCATGATGTCCACCGATGACGGTCAAACTTGGGAATCAGCCTCCCCCGATTCCGCCTGGCCCTACGGGGGAAGAATCCGGGTGTCGCCCGGCCCCAATGCCTATGTCGTCGCCTGGGCTCCCGGCACCGGGGTGCAAATGTCGCCCCTGCCTCCGATCTCTGATGGCGACCAATGAGGGAGGCAGCCAAAACCTCGTACCCGAGCTAGCAAAAGAAAGCTACAGATCGTCCGGTACCGGCCGATTTAGACATGCTCACATCCCAATTCGGGCCACTGCTTGGCCCATCGAACCGCTCAACCAAAGCACCACCTGGTGAGCGAATCGCAACCCTCCACTAATCCGCTCCAAACATCTGCATAACGAGTCTGCCTGTGCCTGAACAAGTCAATGGAACATCCGTATCGACAGCCCAGCTGCGATCAGCCCTGGAAGTGATTTCCGGGAACTATTCCTGGGTCTGGGACCAGGGCGGCAAGTCAATCCTCACTCGGGCTCTCGGCCTAGACTGGAAGGGCTGTACCCATCCCTACGCCGCCCTGACAGCAACCAGCGACGGCGAGCTGTCTGCCCTGTCCAAGGACAACGAGTTCGCAATGGCGGTGCTGGCCCAGGCTGATCAGGTGAAGACGCTCGAAACCTGGAGCGACGGGCCCGAGCGGCACACTCCCGACATTGCCTACTTCTCACCGGAGTTTGGTATCTCGGAGACCTTGCCCCAGTATTCCGGTGGACTGGGCATTCTTGCCGGAGACCATCTCAAGGCGGCATCTGACGTCGGGCTTAGTCTGGTTGGTGTCGGACTGTTCTATGCCAATGGCTATTTCGACCAAGGTCTGACAGCAAACAAACAATCCGTTAGCTATCAGACCTACGAACCAGCAGACCTCGGCCTCACAGACACCGGCTTGACCATCGAGGTTGAAACACCCAAGGGCCTGATCCGGGCATCAGTCTGGCTGGCCAAGGTTGGCCGCATTCGTCTCTACGTCATGGACACCCGGGTCGCGGGAAACAATGCGTGGGCCAGCAATGTCACCGATCGCCTGTACGGCGGAGACCAAGCCCACCGGGTTGACCAAGAATGGCTGCTCGGCATTGGTGGTTTGCGGGCGCTAGCTGCCCTTGGCATCGAGCCGACAACCGTTCATCTTAATGAAGGCCACGCTGGCTTCTTGATCTTGGAACTCATCACTCGGCAACTTGACGGGGGTAGCACGCTGAGCGAGGCCCAAGCATGGGTCCGTCAGCGCACGCTCTTCACCACCCATACCCCCGTACCCGCTGGCATCGATCGATTCCCTGCCGACCTGCTCAAGCCCTACATCAACGAGTGGGCTGCAACTGCAAAAGCAGCCGAAGCAGTGTGGAAAAGCGGAGAGCTGCCAAATGAAACCGAGGGTGACCTGTTCAACATGGCGGCGTTCTGTTTGCGTCATGCTGGACGAAGCAATGGTGTATCCGCACTCCACGGAACCGTCAGCCAAGACCTCTTTGGTTCCTTAGAAGAAGGCGCTGCTATTACCTCGGTAACCAATGGCGTGCACGCCAGAACATGGCTGGCGCCTGCGGTCCAAGACCTCCTTGAGTTGCACGTTGGGCCCGACTTCTCCGTAGCCGATGAGCAAGGTTGGCAAGCCGCTAGCCAGATCACCGATGTCGAAATCTCCAGTCTCAGGACTGGCCTTCGATCCGAGCTCGTGAGCTACCTAGCCGATGAGCATGGACTGACGGGTCTTGACCCGAACGTGCTCACCATCGGATTCGCTCGCAGGTTTGCCACCTACAAGCGAGCTGCGCTCCTGCTGAAGGAACGCGATGCCCTCATCAAGATGCTCAACAATGACGAGTACCCGGTCCAGTTCGTCTTTGCGGGCAAGGCCCACCCAGCCGATACTGACGGCCAGCGAGTGTTCCAAGAGATCGCCGAGTTCGGCGCCTCGCCCGAGGCCAACGGACGCTTTGTCCTTGTCCCCGGCTATGACATTTCCGTAGCCAGCTATCTGTATGGCGGCTGCGACGTCTGGCTAAACAACCCCGTCCGACCGCAAGAGGCTTGTGGGACCAGTGGCGAGAAATCCGCCCTGAACGGCGGCCTGAACTGCTCCATTCTGGATGGCTGGTGGGCCGAGTGGTACCACGCTGAGAATGGCTGGGCAATTCAGACCAGTGATCTGGCGGACCCAAAGAAGCGGGATGCGGCCGAAGCCAAGGGACTCATCAAGCTCTTGGGCGAGGCCGTGATTCCTCTATTCTATGACAACGCGTCCGCCTGGAACCAGCGGATTCGCTTTGGGTGGCAATACCTGGGTCCACGGGTCACTGCGGCTCGTATGGTCAAGGACTATGACCAGCTGCTCTACCGCCCTCTCTATTCGCCGTTGAGGACACCTCACTAACGACATTCGGCCAAACGACATCCCTCTAGCCCGCAAACGATCCACTCATGCTTAACAGACTCCCGCTTGGACAACCCTGGCCCGGGTCCCCCTACCCCCTGGGGGCCATCTGGGATGGTTCGGGTACCAATTTTGCGGTCTTCTCCGAACACGCAGAGTCAATCGAGCTGTGCTTCTTTGACGAAAGCGGAAGCGAGACACGCGTTCCCTTGGTAGACAAGACAGCCTTTGTCTTCCACGGCTATGTGCCTGGCATCGGCCCTGGGCAGCGGTACGGCTACCGAGCCCATGGCCGCTGGGATCCAAACCAGGGATACCGCTTCAATCCGGCGAAGCTCATGTTAGACCCCTACGCCCGGGCCATCGAAGGCCAGCCAAGCTATGACCGGGCAATCTATGACTATGTGGCCGGCTCACCAGAGCTTGCCGACCCGACCGACAGTGCGGCCTCGACGCCGAAAGCCATCGTTGTGAATCCCTATTTCGACTGGGGCAACGATCGGCGTCCGAAGCGTGCTCGGCGCGACACCCTCATTTATGAGGCTCACGTCAAAGGCCTTACCGCTCTGCACCCTCTGGTACCCGAAGATATTCGCGGCACCTACGCGGGTCTTGCCCATCCAGCAGTGATTGAATACCTTCGCTCATTGGGGGTAACCGCCCTCGAGCTGCTACCAATCCATCAACACTTCCCAGAACAATTTCTGATCGACCGGGGACTCACCAACTATTGGGGTTACTCCTCCATTGGTTACCTTGCCCCCCACAACGGTTATGCCGCTCGAAACAAGAACGGTGAGCAGGTCCAAGAGTTCAAGCATATGGTTCGTTCTCTTCATGATGGCGGCATCGAGGTCATCCTGGACGTCGTCTACAACCACACCTGTGAAGGCGGTCCTCTTGGACCAAGCCTTTGCCATCGGGGACTGGACAACCTCACGTATTACCGAGTCGATCCTGGCGACAAGAGCCGCTATGTCGACTACACCGGAACCGGGAACACGTTGGATGTTTCCCACCAGACCACCTTGCAGCTCATCATGGACTCCTTGCGGTATTGGGTCAATGAGATGCACGTCGACGGCTTTCGCTTTGATCTGGCTGCCACCCTCGGGCGGGATACTCATCACGTTGACTCTGCCGCCGCCTTCTTCGACATCATTCATCAAGACCCAGTTTTGCGCCAGGTCAAGCTGATTGCTGAACCCTGGGATGTTGGCGAAGGCGGGTACCAGGTTGGCCGCTTCCCGCCCCTGTGGTCAGAGTGGAATGGAGACTATCGTGACACCATACGAGACTTCTGGCGAGGAGAGCCAGGCAAACTCGGGTCCTTCGCTTCCCGCTTCACCGGGAGCTCGGACCTCTACCAACTAAACGGCCGAAGGCCCTCGGCCTCGGTCAACTTCGTAACGGCCCACGATGGGTTCACGCTCCGTGACTTGGTGAGCTATAACGAACGGCACAACAACGCCAACACCGAGAACAATCGCGACGGCGAGTCGCACAATCGATCATGGAACTCCGGGGCCGAGGGTCCAACCGATGATCAGGGTGTGCAGGAGACGCGAGCCCGTCGCTCTCGAGCGATCCTGACCACCATGCTCTTGTCCCAGGGCATCCCAATGCTGATGGCGGGGGACGAGCGTGGCAGGACCCAACACGGCAATAATAATGCCTACTGCCAGGACAACGAAGTGTCCTGGCTCGACTGGGACGAGCTGGATGACGAGCTCTTAGCGTTCACCCAACGAGTGGTAAATCTGCGCAAGACTCATCCGGTCTTTCGACGCCGACGCTTCTTCTCCGGACAAGCCGCCGAGCTGGCCGCCACCGAAGCTCATCAAGATCAGACCGCCTTTCGTCACCCATCAAACCGTGGTCGCTATTTGCCCGACATCGGCTGGTATCAAAAGTCTGGGCAGGCAATGGACGACGCTGCTTGGAACGACCAAGGCTCTCGGCAGCTCAGCGTTTTCCTCAACGGAGATGAGCTTGCGGATCGGGGGAGTAGGGGCGAACCCGTCCGCGGCGAGAGCTTCCTCTTGTTCTTCAACGCTTCCGCCGATGGAAACGACTTCCAGATTCCGGAACAGCTGACGAGCCGCTGGTGGCAGATCGAGCTGGATAGTAGCAATCCGCTGCCGGCGGGTGAGCCCGTTGTTGGCGGCATGACGGTTCGTGGATGGTCCGTGGTCATTCTTGGCCAGGATGTACACGTATGAGTCAGAGCATGAGCGAGAGCGTGAGTGAGGAGATGACAATGCCGAACGAAACCGTGCTCTTTGCAACCGCAGAGCTGGCCCCAGCTGCTCGCGTTGGTGGTCTGGCGGAGGCTGCGGCCGGCCTGGTGAAAGCCTTGCGCTCCAGCGGCTCTGAAGTCATTGTTGTTCTGCCTGACTATGGCACCATC
>JAJRQY010000074.1 GCA_024280015.1 Actinomycetes bacterium | reverse complement strand
TCCGCTGTGGGCATGCCAGAGCGCAACAAACGCGTGCTCCCACTGCAACCCAGTGGTCTGACACTGGCCGCTGGATCAGCTGGTTCTGGGTTTTTGGCCGGGGGAGTTATCGCACAGAAACGAACGTTTACTGCGGAACCTAACTACTCGGCAAGGCAACGCTTCGATGCCAGTCAGGTACTTGGGCAGGTGAGCAAATTTGACACACATGTGTCACGCCATTGATTCATACTCCGGTCGGCGGTAAAAATAGCCCCACCTAGGAAACAGCTCGTAGTGGAGGAATCAGAATGGACAAGGCCAAGAGCGAAGGCCCCGCAGCGTGTGATCATGGCAGTTGCGGGAGCAACGTCCTTTTCGTCGTCCTGATGGTCAGTAATGCAGCCGCCGAGAGGGAATCATGAACAAGCTAACCCGGATAGCTCTTGCATTTGGAGCGCTGATCGGCTTAATGGTCATGTCCGTCGAACTAGTTGGAGCGGACCGATCACCCGTCGAGAGGACCTTGGAGCCAGAAATACCAATTCTGACGCCAGACGAAGGCGAGCCTCCCCTTCAAACACTCAGTGACGCTCAAATCGAAGATCTTAGGAAAGGCCTCCCTGAACAAATTGCGATGAACGGCGAACGGGCTGCTGCAACTGGAATCCGGTTCAGCAAGTCGGCGCTGGAATTACTTGCGAGAGAAGCCTCCCGCACCGAGATTGTTGCTGATGGCCCGATATTCAATGGTTCAGGTGATGTCATTGGCCACAACTTCGAGCTGAGGTTCAGTCAACCGCAGAAGCTTGAGATTAGTCGACGAGCATACAGTGACGAGCTACATCAAAGGTTACCAGATCTGGGCGACCAGCACCTGCTCCTCGATGGCGTCAATCGACTGCTGATAGGCCTCGGTGAGGATGGCACGATAATCGACATCGTCTACGTCCCAGTAGCCGACAACGGCGAACGAGTCACCATCGAAGACATCACGCCAGCAGGCCAGAGGCTGATCGTTGCAGTTGACAAGAACGGTTCTCCTATTGTTGACGGATCCGGCTCGATTACCGTTCGTGCTGGCGACGATGAGATCTTGATCACGCAAGAGCAGATGATTGAAGAGGGGCACTAATGCGCAGGATTGTGACACTTGTACTGGCAACTACGATCGGCTTTCTAGCGTCAGTGTTTGCCTCTGTCGCGTTGTTCGGAATGCCGATTGCGGACGCTCATCACAACCGCACCAGCAACCCATTGGTTGGCTGGGGGTCTAGCGATCCAGAGCCATCAGCTTGGTCCTATTATGACCGAAAGGACAAAGTTAATTCCGGCACTAATTTGGATTGGCCGTCTGCCTTTTTCTTCAGCAACGATGCCGAGACTGACCGGATCTCAACCAAACTGGGCGCTGCGGGTTATGACAAGCAGGGACTCAACAAGCACATGTGGGTTATTGCTCGCGATGGTGATTCCCAGTGGGAGTCCAATGCCGGTAAAAAGGCTAGAATCGACTTCACGTGTCCGGGTCTCTGGGGCGAACACATGCGCCTCTATGGGCCTACGAACAGCTTTTGGGACACCTGGAACGCGTTCTATCACACCGGTTACGGTTACATGGTAATCGGTACAGCTCACCTTGACCTCGATGACTGGCCCTACTGCGCCAACCCTCGGTATGGCTTCCCAGAAGTAGCGGAAAATTGGTTCATCGCTCCGATGAACACCGTTAGCGGATGGACTATCAACTACGCACAGCAAGCGCATTGGGCCAACAGCAGCACCAGCCACAGCGTCGTCACTGGAAGCACAATTGTCTACTACGGCAACGACGGCGTCCAAACGAACGTCATTTACCACTAGCCCGTGTGGAAGTTCGTAGCTATTGCCTTCATCCTGTTCGCTCCCATGGCCATACCTGCAGCTAGTGAAGCGCAACCGTCCGAGAGCGATGAACGTACGGATACTGGTCTCACGGTCGAGTTTCTTCCTGATGACCGCCAAGGCGCTCAAGATCAGTGGTACTGGATCGATCTTGAAGGAACAATACAACTCGAGAATCTAGAATTTGGGGAGGGCGATCGAATCTCAATCAGTGTGTTCGCCGGCGACTGGTCCCAACTACAACTGAAGGTAGGGCTGGGTTCGGAACAAAAACTCATATTCACATCGAGTGGTTACGGTGGATTCGAACTTGAACAGATAGACCAGAATCAATTCCAATTGCACTTCCAGCGGCGGAATCTCATGCAGACGTCTGCTCTTGAGGACCCACTCGACCAGCTACCGATATCCGTTCGCGTCAGTAGTGTCGGTCAACCTCCCGAGGTACTGGATGTTACTGTCACGAAAGCGACGATCGAAATTGACACGGAGCCGCCTCACCCAGTGAGTCTCCGCGCCGAACTGCCAGAAAACGCTCTCTTCGATGGGCAACCAAACACTCTGGAGCTCTATCTACGCGGGGCCGAGGTCCCGCCAGGTGTTTGCCCGGATCTACGACTGGATGTGACTGGTGACGCGGCCTCGGTCTCCGAACCCGAGTGCCGCTTTGATGACGCCGGAACTACGCTCCTCATCGATCTGACTGGGACGCGCAGCGGCGGATCTGCGAGAGTCAACGCTGTTGTTGTCTATCCAGGGATTGGCCCGACGGCAGTTGCGTTCACAGTGCAAATCGTCGACGCTCCGGCTAACGGTTTCTTTGGCTCGCCATGGGTCATCAGACTGCTTTCTGCCCTCATCTTTATCTTTCTTCTTGCGGTCGCTGTCCGCATTCTAAGAAGGCAACCGCCGCTAGAGGGGCGACGCGAGGAAACAGACCTTGACATTCCCACCCCCTAGACAACAAACGAACTCCGGGAGCGCCGATCAGCGCTGCAACGTGACTTCACTTGGTCGGCGGTCTGTTCTGGAACAGGCTCACGACTCCTGCCCCACTACCGACAGCGATAGCAGCTCCGATAGCGGCTATTCCGAGCCCAGGTAGAAAGGCTGAGGTGTCCAAATCTGAGGGCGACCGACCGTATGGGCTCAGCCCTCGGGGTAGCCAGCCAAGTGAAAACACGGCCAGGTAGATTCCAAAGAGCATGAAGGCGAAACCACCAAGAGCCACTAGACCCAAAGCAACGGTCGCTAGGAGGCGCCCCCATTTTCTGTAGCCCGTGCTGTTCACCAAACCTACTTTAGTCTACAGCGAGGCCTCCGAGCCCAGCCCGTCGGTCCGTCAAGCTAATCGATAACCCGTGGGTTCGTTCAGTGGCCTAGTGATCCCAAGGTGCCTCTATCCCAGACGGGAGCAGGGTCTGGCCTACCTCACGAGTTGGACTCTGAGAAGTGAACGAATCTCAGTAATTGTGAACAAACCACGGAATAGTCGAGATTTCGTCGATCCTTGTGAATGCGTTGGTTCGTGCCCAGAATGCAGGCATTCTCAGATTCACCCTTGGCCAGCTCACTTGTGTGAAGGTGAAGACGTCGAATAGGGCTTGGCACCCCGGCCAGGGCAGGTGCTGGCTTCCCCGGAGAGTGTCGGGTTGACTATCCGTCTACGGCTTGACCGACGAGCGTCCGACGCCGTGAAACTGCTAGTGAGTCATTTCTGAGTCGCAGGCCCCCCTCGGGCTTGGCCTATGTTGGCGAACCCAAGGCGAAATACCCGAATTCGGCGGTTGGAGCCTTGGGTTCGTTCCGAAACGCCTTCAGTTCGCTTGAACCCAAGACTTTCTGGGCTTGTTGGTAAGGTTCGTGTCACCAGAGGCAAACGAGGGACATAACCACAGGTCAGAGCACCGTAACGTTCAGTCGTCAGTCAGGCTCTTGAGGACCATTCTCAGCTTCCGAGAAACGTGAAGTCCCTGGTCACAGACC
>JAJRQY010000073.1 GCA_024280015.1 Actinomycetes bacterium | reverse complement strand
GAGGTCGTGGCTCGGGGGTTATTGTGCCCGGGCCGGGCAGTATGGTCCGAACCGGGACCTAGATAGTCCCGCAGGAACGGTTGATCGGGCCCATCGATTATTTCCTCGGGCCACAAGCCCCGATTTTCCGCATCCTGCTAGCTGCGCATTCGGGCGCCTGTCGGGTCGAACGGCGGCCGCTCAAGACGAGTGGCGGAACGCCGAACACCCAGGATCTCGATCTCAAATCCGGAGGTTGCTTGAGCGAGCGCAATCGGAACGTAGCCAAGAGCGAGCGAGCAGCCACTGTGGTGGGAGTAGTCGCCAGAGGTGATCCAGCCAACGACCTCACCATCATGCCAGATCGGTTCGTCGCCAATGGCATCGACGGCCTCGTCTCCGACACCAATTGTTACCTCGAACAACACCAACGATCGTTGCGCACCGGCTTCGACCACAGCAACACAAGCATCTCGCCCAATGAAGTTCTTGTCCAGCTTGATGGTCCACCCCATGTTGGCTTCATAGGGGTCATAGATCGGCCGGAACTCTTGGGACCAGGTTCCCCAGCCCTTCTCAATTCGCAGTGACTCCAGCGCCCGAATCCCAAAGAGGCGAAGTCCGAGCGGTTCGCCGACTTGCATCAGTGTGTCGAACAGCTCCTGTTGATAGCTGGCCTGGCACCAGATCTCGTATCCAAGATCACCGGTAAAGGTGACTCTGGCCAGGGTGACTGGGACTAGCCCGATCCAGGTTTCAACAATCTGCCGGAAGGGGAATCCATCATTGGATATATCGAAATCGACCAAGTACTCAAGCAGCTCTCTCGAGCGAGGTCCGGCAACTGACAGGCCAGTCAATTCATTGCCAAGCGCCCGGTAGCTCACCGGGCCGAGTCCCTCATCAGCATCAACGATCTGTTCATCGAACCAGCGCTCGTGGTAACGCTGGGCTGGGCCCGAACCGGTAATCATGAACCGATCCTCGGCCAGACAAGCAACGGTGAAGTCACCGATGATCTTGCCCCCATGGTTCAGCATCGGGGTCAGGACCAGGCGGCCAACCCTGGGCATGAGGTTGCTCATCACGTGATCCAGCCAGGCCCGAGCACCATCGCCAACTACCTCGTAGTTGGCGTAGCCAGTAATTTCCAGCATGCCAACCGCCTCGCGGACAGCCGCCACTTCTTCGCCGACGAGGTCAAAGCCATTGGACCGCCGGAACGTTGGTTCCTCAAACGGATCTTCGCCCTCGCGCTGGAACCAGCGCGCATACTCCAGGCCAAACGCCGCACCGAAGACGGCATTATGACTGGCCAGGCGATCATAGATTGGAGACTTCATCACACCCCGAGCGGCGGGCAGCTCTTCGTTGGGGAAGCTGATTCGGAAGCGTCGGCTGTAGTTCTCCCGTACCTTGGCATTGGTGTAGCGCGGGGTGGCCCAATCACCAAAGCGCGCATTGTCCATCCCCCAAACATCAAAGCCGGGGTCACCCTCAGTCATCCAGTTAGCCATGGCCAGGCCAACCCCGCCACCCTGGCTAAGGCCCGCCATCACCGCGCAGGCCAACCAGTGACCTTGTTGTCCTCGAACCGGTCCGATGAGGGGATTCCCATCTGGGGCAAAGGTGAAGGGACCGTTGATGGTCTTCTTGATCCCGACATCGTTGAAGATAGGAAAGTGCTCGAAGCCAACTCCTAGGTTCTCCGACAATCGCTCCAAGTCCGGTGCAAGGAGCTGAGCGCCGAAGTCCCATGGGGTGTTTTGTGGCGACCAAGGAACTCCATTTGGTTCATAGGTTCCAAGCAGCAGGCTGTCACCCTCCTGCCTGAGGTAGATCTCGCCCCCAAGGTCCATCACATGAAATCCGTCCAGCGTTGACTGCTCAGACCAACCCTTCAACTCGGGGACTTCTTCGGTGAGCAAGTACATGTGTTCCATGGCTAGAACCGGAATCTCGATCCCCGTCATCCGACCGACTTCGCGGGCCCACAATCCGCCAGCATTGACGAAGTGCTCACATCGAATGGTTCCAAGAGTCTCGTCGCGGCGGGTGTCATGCAGATGGAGGTCCCACTCGCCATCTGGTGTTTGGGTAATGGCATTGACCCAGGTGTTGCGGTAGATCTCCGCTCCCCCCATCTGGGCCGACTTGGCGTAGGCATGGGTCACGCCCGATGGATCGACATGGCCTTCATGGGCATCGAACATTGCTCCTTCGAAGAAGGACGGCTCCAAGAAGGGCACCATCTCGTGAGCTTCGGCTGCGGAGATGAGGTGTGAGTCCATGCCAAGATAGCGAGCCCGCGCGTTGGCCATCTTCAAGAAGTCCATGCGCTCGGGCGAGTCAGCCATGACCAGACCACCGGTGAGATGGATACCACAATCGTGACCCGAGATGGCTTCGATTTCTGCATAGAGATCGACGGTGTACTTCTGCAAGGCGGCAACGTTGGGGTCGCCGTTGAGGGTATGCATACCGCCAGCCGAATGCCAGGTTGAGCCATGCGTCAACTCTCGACGCTCGATCAGGACGACGTCGGACCAGCCAGCCTTGGTCAGGTGGTAGAGCACCGAGGCGCCAACCACACCACCCCCAATGACCACAACTTGCGCTTGCTTCTTCATCGTTCTGCCTTTTCTTTGTGGACTGTGGGTGTTCGCACTGGACTAGTAATCGGTTTCGACGCCACCCTCGGCGATGCGCCGATCAACGAATTCACGTAGCTCTTCCTCAATCGATTCATCGATCGCCGGCTTCACGTAGTCGGCCAGGATCTCGCTGGCAACCCCGTTGGCTCGGCCCTTTGCCTCCGGTTGTCTGGCCTCTGTCCATGATTCCCAATTTCGCCAGTCCGAGACCATCGGTGAGTAGAAGGCAGTTTGGTAGCGCTCTCGCGTGTGTTCTTCCCCAAAGAAGTGCCCGGCAGGACCAACCTTGGCGATGGCATCAACCGCCAAGGCATCATCACTCAAATCCAGTGGAGCCAGAAAGGCCGAGACCATCTGCAGGAGATCAGCGTCGATGACCATCTTCTCAAAACTCGCGTGCAAGCCGCCCTCCATCCAGCCCGCCCCATGCATGATGAGGTTTGCCCCACCCTGGACCGCGCCCCACAGGGCGAAGACCGATTCGTATCCGGCCTGACTGTCCACGGCGTTGGACGTGCTGACGTTAGAGGAACGGTAGGGAATGTCGTAACGTCGAGCCAGCTGCCCGCCAAGCAGGCAAGCCTTGGCGTACTCGGGGGTTCCAAAAGCTGGCGAACCCGAACGCATATCAACATTGGAGGTAAAGCCGCCGTACATCACCGGTGATCCGGCTCGAACGACTTGGGTGAACACTATGCCCGCAAGGGCTTCAGCATTCTGCTGCACCACCGCACCAGCGATGGTGACCGGTGCCATTGCGCCAGCCAGGGTGAAGGGCGTGATGACAATGATCTGGTTGCGGGAAGACATCTGCAAAATGCCCTCCAACATTGGGTGATCAAACCTCAGGGGTGAGCTGGAGTTGATGATCGAGAATAGGCTTGGTTGTCGATCCAGGGTCTCCTCGTCGATCCCGCGAGCAATCCGGCACATTTCCAGGCCATCAAGGTTTCGCTGCTTACCCAGGCTGTAGACATGGAATGCCTTGTCGGTCAGGGTGTACGCATCAAAGGTCGCCTCCAAATGACGGATGGATGGATGCAAGTCAACGGGTTCGACCGGGTAGCCCCCAAAGAAGTGAACGGCATTGAGCATCTGGCCAAGCCGCAAGAAGTCTTGGTAGCCGGAGCGGTCACCGGTCTTGCGCTCACCGTCGAGGGTGACATAGTTCGGAGCGCTGGCCACTGCTCCGTAGGCCATCCAGTTGTCACCAATGTTGAGGTCACGCTTGGGCGAACGTCCATGAAGTGTGAAGGAAGATGGAGCAAGGCGTAGGTACTGGTCAATCATTTCCGGATCGAATCGAACCCGACCCTCAGCGACTGTTGCCCCCGCCGCGGCCAGAGCGGCGAGCGCTTCCGGATGCAAGAAATCGACACCGGTCTCACGCAGAACACGGAGCGAAGCTTGGTGGATACGTTCGAGATCGTCTTGGGAGACGACAGCAGTCGGCTCTGTCAAGAGTCGCGGTTGAGTGAACGGAGGTTGCTCAGCAACAATGCTTCGCGTCCGCTTCTTTCCTCGCTGTCGTCGACGACCGGTGGCCATTGACACACGCTAAAGCAAAGAACCGTCACGAAGATGTGGGAAAACATGACAAATCCTTGATCTTGCTTGACAGCTCTTTGGCTCATGCCAACTTCGGAGTGCAGCTGACCCCAAGTGATGAGCGCAGGCACGTGATGAGAGAAGCCAAGCAACCGAGATGCCTTTTCAAGTAGGGCGATCCCCTTGTCGATACAAGTTGCATGGACCTCTTCGATCTCTATCAGCAACAACAAATTCGGGGACAAGCGCGTGATCTTCGACAAACGGAAGAGAACCTCAGTCGTAACCGGCGACACACCAACGATCAGGTTGAGGAAACGGAAGAACGCGTCGATCGACTGCTGTTGTTGTGCGAGGCAATGTGGGAACTCATAACGGAGACCACAGCGCTCACGACCGAGGACCTGGCCGCCAAGGCCTATGAGCTGGACATGTCTGATGGGAACAAGGATGGGCGCCGACAACGAATGGCCGTCACTTGTCATTGTGGCGCCAAGATCAACCCCAAGGCTGGCATCTGTCAGTTTTGCAGCGCACCTGCACCCGAACGTTCGGCCTTCGAAGCCGTGTGACCCGGTTCGAGGGTCCAGCCAGCTCCAAACCTAGGGGCCCCGGCCCATCTTGAGGGATAGCCCCCATGGCCTCGCTCGCCAATCCAACCGATCATCTGGGCATGGATATCAACACTGCAACCCAAACCGTTCATTCGCCAGCCTTCGTCGCTCAGACCTGGATCGCATTCGGCTCATCCTTCGGGGCCACCTTGATGGGAATCTTCTATCTTGATGTCGACCCGTGGCCTCGTGCTTTCCTGGCCATGGGACTGGCCATGACAGTCTCATCCTCCTTTACCCTGGCCAAGTCCATTCGCGACGTTCACGAAGCCAACCAATTCGTGAAGCGGGTGGACAACGCCCGAGTTGAAAAGATGCTGTCAGATCGTGAACCTCCACCCCCGCCCGAGTCGCTCGTGTGATCGTTCGTTCTGGCTGGTTGGTCGAGTCCCTCCCTCTCTCACGCTGCTTGAGGATCAGGGGTTCGGTCCAATTGGCTCCTTGTTCGAACCAAGGATGCGGATCGGGCTATGGTTATGGCGTGCTCGTTCAGTCACCACCGCCGCCTTCTGATTTGCCGGAGGGCTTTACGCTGACACCGGGGCCTGGAAATCAATCCAACTCTGTTGCCAACGTCGTGCGAGCAGCTGCTCTGCCGCTGGCGGTTGGATCGGTCGCGCTGCTCTTATTCAGCAGTGATGAGGGTCCGATCTTGTGTCCATGGCGACGCTGCACTGGTGGCTACTGCCCGCTCTGTGGAGTAACCCGGTCGGTCGGCTCCCTGACTCGACTTGATTTCGCTGAATCGTTTCGGCGTTTTCCAGCCCTTGCACTTCTCGCCCTAGTGCCGGTGGTGCGATTTTGGCCAACCAAGGTTTCCAACCAGTTTCAGAATCGTTTCCTCGTCGCCATTGGCGCCCTGGTGACAGCAATCTGGATCGCACGCCTGGTTGTGGGGGAAATCCCCGGAGTGAGCACCCTCACCTGGCTCTGGTAGCCCAGCCCCATCGGCCGGTCTCTGTCTACCTGATCCCTCAGGCAATCACGGTCAGTCAAAACAGCAAACTGGCCCCGTCGATTTGTTGACAGGGCCAGCAGCCGATTCTCTCAATTCAGGACATCAGCTAGGTGCTGAGTCCTGGTTAGTCAGCAACTATGCGTCGACAACCTGATTGCCGAGGATCTTGTCACTGAAGCGCTTCCTGTCATCATTGATCAAGATGCTGATGTTGTCAGCCCAGCAAAGCATATTGATGAAGCCGGACAACAGCCCTCGAATAAAGGCGTTCGCCATACCCAGGTACTCGCCCGCATCTGTCACCAGCTTGATGCCCTGATGCTTCTTGCCAATTGTCTGACCAGTTGTTCCCTGGAGGAAAATGAAGTTGTAGATACCAAAACCCAGGTAAGCCAAAAACCCTAGAAGACCAAACAATGTGCCAAGGGCTCCGGCGATCTTGCCTAAGATTCCAGCCAATATCAGGGCCACAACATAGATTCCGACGATGATTCCGGCATCGATTAAGAACGCTATGAAGCGTTTTCCGTTTTCGGCTGGCTGGCCGCCAGCGGTTGCCACAGCGCCATCAATGGCGCCTCCAACCGGCTGGGGAGCACCCTGCCATTGGGTTCCGTCCCAGTACCGATGAGTTCCGGGGGGATCTCCTGCTGCGTGATACCAGCCTGCTGGCTGACCCGCTCCACTGTCTGTCATGTATAACCCTCTCTTAGGTAGTCCCTACGGACCAGATTCTCACGCAGAGTACATCATTTAGTGCGCAACGTCTGGTTATCAAAAAACTTCAAGCTGCAGTCTGGATAACCTGGAAGTCGAAAATCTTGTCGGTCAGTCGACGGTTCTCGTCATCGATGAAGATCCAGATCAGGTCCAGCAGACATATTGCCGTCAAAATCCCACCAACGATGCCGCGGACAAGAGCCATACCTATACCGACGGGCTCACCTGTCTTGCTCGAGACCAGCTTGGTCCCCTGCTGCTTCTTACCAATTGTTTGGCCAGTCGATCCCTGCAAATACACATAGTTGTAAAGCCACCAACCAATGCCAAGGAGGGTAAACAGCAGGCCGATAATAGAGGCGAGACCCTTCGACCCGCTCCCGACCGCACCGAGTAAACCCTGACCAACAATATTGATAGCAATGCCGATACCCCAGTCAATGAGAGCACCAATGAACCGAGGGCCGTAGTCAGCAAATCGTCCGACTTGGCCCGAGCCACCCTGGAGTGCAGCGCCAGCCACCGGCTGGGGACCGCCCTGCCACATGACTCCATCCCAATACCGATGAGTTCCGGGAGGGTCTCCCTCGGCGTAGTACCAGCCTGCTGGTTGGCCCGCTCCTTGGTAGGTCATGCTGTTTGTCCCCTTTTGTTCCCCTGCCACCTGTGCAGTTGCAGAAACAGGATGGCACAGAATGCTCGCCAAGTTGGAGATGATCAGGGTTGAAACCTGACCTTTCTCGGCCATCAGACTCCCTGGTCTAGACCGACCTCGGGCTCGGCTCCCTTCTTGGCACCCCACCCATTGGCTGCTTGGCGGGTCGCACAAGCGGCCAAGCGAACGGCAAGGTAGGCCCCGTGACTTTGCTCGCGGCGACCGCCATGACATACTGACCCAACTACCAGGCGTTCCCCACCGCAGCCAAGACCCCAAGAGTGAAAACTGTGCAATGAAAACTGTGCAATGAGCAGAGCCGAGACCGGGACCGAGTGGAGGACCGTTGGCCTGGCCGCGACCATGTACGGGGCATGGCTTGGGCTGATGGTTAGCGCCTCATACTTCCCGACCTGGGTGACCATCGGGCTGCTAGCCATCACTATTACTTGGCATGGTTCTCTCCAGCACGAGGTGGTGCATGGCCACCCGTTTGCCAGCCCCGAGCTGAACCGACTTCTGGCAACGCCACCCCTAGGAATGCGCGTCCCCTTTCCTGTGTATCGACGAGGACACCTTGACCATCATCATGCAGTTGCCTTGACCGACCCAACTGAGGACACCGAGAGTTACTACCTGCGCCGTGAGAAGTGGGACGACTATTCACCGGTCGGTCAGACTGTGTTGCGGTTCCACCACACCCTCGCTGGGCGACTTCTGCTTGGGCCATTCATTGAAACCCCAGCCGTTTGGCTTCGAGAGCTTCGAAGTATTCGGGCTGGCGATACTCGACTGGGTCTGTGGTGGGCGGAGTTTCTCCTGGAATGTGTTGCCCTCGTCCTTCTGGCCACCTGGGTGTT
>JAJRQY010000072.1 GCA_024280015.1 Actinomycetes bacterium | reverse complement strand
TGGTCAGCATTAAATACCATGCATACCACTTGTGCCTGGGCTGGGTGTGACCGACCAATCTCGTGGTGTCAAGCCCACCACATTCTGGAATGGGACCCCGACGGGCTCACGGACCTCGATAATCTTGTGCCCCTGTGCTCCACCCACCATCATCGGGTTCATGAAGGCCGCTGGAACATCAAACTGTTGCCGGATCGGACCCTCAAGATTTATCAACCCGACGGCACCCACCACGCCAACGTGGTCCCGGATCGGCTCCAGGACTGGTTGCAGTCAAAAGGACCGCAGGGCAACAAACCCAGGCGACAACACAGGCGAGAACCCAGCCGACAATAGGTCTGCCGGGTGTGGCGGGCCTCAATCGAGAGACAGGCACCAAGGCGCTTGTACGCGCCTTCTTGACGCGCCCTGGTGACGCGCCTGGGGTCAGGGAGACCGATGCTTTGGGTCGTCGGTTCGGTCGTCAGCGCGGTCATCGGTTCGGTCATCGCCCAGTCGCTAGCTCAGTCGCCTCTGTTGAGCCGGGCAGTGTCGGTGGCTGGGACTAAGGTCACCGAATGAATCCAGCCCTCGAACGAAACCTGCGCCTCATCCCGTGGCATCAGATTCTTGTTCGATCCGGCCCGTGGATCTCAGTGTTCGTGCTCTTTACCCGCTCCCACTTCGGGCTAGGCGGGGCCATCCAACTGGCCAGCATCTACTATCTCTCGGTCGTCATCTTCGAAGTACCGTCCGGCTGGATGAGTGATCGGCTCGGACGGGCGCTCACCCTGCGGCTCGCCGCGCTGGCCTGGATGATTTGCTTCTCCCTCTTCTTGTTCGGTGATGGCCACTTCTGGATGATTGTGACCGGGCAAGCCTTCCTCGCTCTTGGCTATGCATCCTTGTCCGGAACCGATGTCGCCTTCCACTACGACACACTCGAAGCCCTCGGTCGAGCCGACGAGTTCGCTGATCGAGAGTCGGTCGTGGCTTCCAAGGCCCTGGTCGCTGGCGGGTTGGGAGCACTGGCTGGTGGGCTGTTAGGACTGGCGGACCTTCGGCTGGCCTTTGCCCTGTCGCTGTTCTTGGCCATCATTCAATTCATGGTGGCCAACCGGTACGCCGAGCCGCCAGGTGCAGCTGCCACTGAAAACATGCTGCCCCAGGTATCTCGCTGCCTGGCCTACTTGTCTGCACTGCCCATGGCCTGGATCTTTGGCTACGGCATCGCCATGGTCGTGCTTGAACACGTCGCCTCCACCCTGCTGCAGCCATGGCTGACCCTGGTTGTTGGTCAATCGCCAACCGAGCTTGGGGCAACGCCTCTTGTCGCCGGAACTCTCATTGCCATCACCGCCTTCATGGGTGCCGTCTTTGCTCGGTCCAGTGCCAGGATCGGGCGTCGCTTTGGCTTACGTTTCGTGCTGGTCGCACTCGGCGCATTGTCAGCTTTGATCGTGTCAGTGATGGCAGTGTCGACCTTGCCAATTGTGATCGCACTGGTCACCTTCAGGAGTGCTCAGGGATCAACGGCTCCCATCCTGATAAGCGCAGCAGTCGCCCCAGTTGTCGCCCGCCAGCATCGGGCGACCTTCCTCAGCCTCAACTCGCTCGCCGGTCGGCTCTCCTACGGCGGGTTGTTGCTAGTCCTCGCCACAAATGCCACCGACGACGTCGGCCACGTTCTGAGCCAGCTGGCCGTGGTGTCCTGGATTCTGGTTGTCGTCACGGCGCTAACGGCGGTACTTGTTGCTCGCCGGGAACGTGCCCTCTCCTGAGCGCCCTGCCTTGAGTGCCCCTCGGATGAATCTTGGCAACCGAGCAATTAGAGGTGGCCAATGTGCATCAGCGCTGGACAGCGATTAGGAAGCTGGTAGAGCTGGTCCAAGGGGCGCTAGCCAGCACTGCTGATGGCGTGGTCCGTAGCCAGCGTGGCGAACTGAACTACCTCATCAACAGAGGTTGGCAGGTTTGCCACCACGATGATGTAGATGACGAGCCGGTCAATTCGGATGACGATCTGCTTCCAATGTTCTGACCCGGAGCGGTTTGATCGATCAATGAAGTGGTGACCAACTGCGTCATCGCCAAGAGCAGGGACAGCGATCTCTGAGGCCGCGTAATTCTGGTAGGAGGCGCAAGCTGCTGGTATCTGCCTGGTCTTGTTCATGAAGGCCTCGGCAGCAGCGACGGTAGAGAACTCGTAGCCAAACTCTAAGAGGTCTTTCCCACCGACCAAATCGAAAGCGACCAGTTCGGAGTTCTTTGGCCACACCCGGGCGGCCGTGCACTCGTCGAAGTCGTATTCGTCGTGGGGTCCATCGCCGCGAGTTACAGGGATTTCGCCTGTCGTCCCCGCCAGGGTCTTGACGCTGAGTAGACAGTCAGCCAGCGGAGCCGCCGTTGCGCTGAAGGGGTAGTTGGTGATGAACTCCTGGTTGGCAACGACTCAACGAACGACGCCGTGTTGGGTGAGGCCTCCGTTCATTTGTCCGAGCCAGTAGTTGAAGCCTTCTTGGTCGGGGTCTCGGCCCAAAACGTTGGAGTAGACAATGGTGAGGAATTCGCTGTTTGGGAGGGTTGATCCGTATTGGTTCTGGAACTCGGTTGAGTTGGAGAAGCCCCAGGCAATGTCATCCAAGGTTGAGCCGTCTTCGTACTTGTCGATCCAGTAGATGGAACCAGCAACATCAGGGGCCCGGTTGAAGAAGGCTTGGTAGAGGCGAAGCACATCGGCGTGCCATGCCCGGTATTCGGGTGAGTCCAGCAGCTCGGTCATGGTGGCGGGTGAACCGAGATTGACCCGGGATGCGCCAGCTGTTCCGGATAGGACGCCGATCACCAGCAAGAGGGTGAGAATGATGCCCGAGAGATTCCGCCGCGTCTTCTTCATGTAAACCTACTTTGTTTCCGCCGTCGATGGTTCACTGTCATCGTCCCCCTCTGGTGCTCAGTAGACAAGGGCAGACTTGCCGACTGGCCTAGGCCATGAAACCCAAGTCGTCGCTAGCAAATTGGGCTAGGTCAGGAAAGGCATCGGAAATCTGGGTGGAGGAGAGCCCCATCCAGCGGGCCAACGTCGCCCCGTACTGGCTCACTGATGTGGTCGGTATCAGCCGTCCAGCGAAGTCGTTGTTGTCGTCGCCAATGTCATCAGGATTGTTCTGCGTTGCGTAGCTAGGGAATGTCCCGTAGTTGCCTCCCGCCACTGCACCACCCATGACAAAGGCATGCCCACCCCAGCCATGGTCGGTGCCGTCACCATTGATGGAAAGTGTCCGGCCAAAGTCCGATGCGGTGAATGTCGTGACCGAACCGGCGATTCCAAGTGTTTGCATCGAGGCGTGGAATGAGCCGAGCGCATCGTCGAACTTGGCTAGCAGAGGGGAGAAGATCTGTTCCTGGATCCGGTGAGTGTCCCAACCTCCGAGCCGGACGAAGAACACCTGACGGTCCATGCCAAGCTGGTCTCGGTTCTTGATCAATCTGGCAACCTGCTGGAGTTGGACACCAAGGTCGTTGCCGCCAACATCGTCCATGCCAACATCGTTGGCTTCATTGGGTTGGGTCGCTGCTTCCAGCTGTTCGGTGGTGGTGATCGAGCCAGCCAGGCTGGCGGAAACGGCCTGGTCCAGGCGATTGGTGGAACTTGACGCCGCGACCAGTCCGGCCTGCATGGCTGTTTCCACGCCAACAAAAGACGGGATCCAGCCACGGGTTGATGCGTCATAGCCCAACAATCGACTGTTGGTGACGGTGGGAGACAACTGGGCGTAGCCCGACCCCGGGGTTGTTTGGAACGAGTTGGAACCGGCAATAGAGAAGGCAGGCGGAAGCGCCGTGGAGCCATTGATGACGTCGGTGATCGAGCCTCCCCATCCCTGATCGGTGGTGAGAACCGGCCGACCGGTCTGCCAGAGCTTGGCTTGGGCATCGTGGGCGAATAGGCTCTGAGGTAAGGACCGTCGAGCGTGAACGTCAGCCTTCGTCGTTGGCCGAGCCAGCGGTCCAATATTGCGAACTACTGCAAGTTGGCCCTCTGCTGCCAGAGCGGCAAGTCCTGGCAGCCGGGGGTGGAGACCAAAGCTTCCGTCACCGATGGGGAGGAGTTCACTGGCGGGCACCGCAAACGGACCTCGGGTGGCGGCGTAGACAGCGTGGCTCTGACCAGCGACCGCATGATCACGCGGGATGTACATATTGAACGAGTCGGCACCTCCGGCCAAGAAGATGCAAACCAGACTACGCGGGCCAGTCTGGGCGGCGGCAGCGCTAGCCCAACCTCTAGGTAGGGAGGCGATCGAGGCCATGCCAAAGCCCGCCCCAACTGCGCCCGCGGCCTGAAGAAAGGAGCGCCGGTTCATCGGCGGCTGGCGCGGTGTGTTCGGCTGGCGCGGTGTGTTCGGCTGGCTCGGTGTGTTCGGCTGGCTCAGTGTCCTTGGCTGGCTCATCTGGACTGGCTCATTTCTGGACCGCCTCATTTCTGGACGATGTTGGCGGGGGAGCCAACAATGCAATAGATGGCATCCAGAGCTCGCTGTTCGGTTCCTTCTTCATTGGACGGCAACGTGGCTAGATGGCTGGCAATGGCGGCGCGTTGTGCTGGCGGCAGCTGCCCAGCACAGAGCAGGACATCCAGATGATCCAGTAGTGCTCCGGCATCGGAGGCCAGGGCGACTTCTCGATCGATCTGGATTCGCACTTCGGTGCCGTTGGGAGTGAAGCGTCGATTGTTGTTGGCGTAGATCTGGGTGAAGAGGTCGTTGTTGACCGAGGCAGCATTGACATCGGAGAAGATCTGCAACTCGGGCGCCACCAGTTCGTCACCGGGTTCGACCCGATGATCGGGAAGGTAGAAGTTGAATACCGACGGGGCCCCAAGGACGGACTGGCCGGTGTAGTCGCTGATCTGGGTGAGGGCCTTCTGCGGGCTTCGGTACTGGCCGTCAGACAGAGGTCCGGGTGTGGCATCGAAAGCCCGCCACACCTGGGTGTAGCGGATGACGGGCTCCTTCACCTTGCCGAAGGTGTCGGGCATGTTGATGTGTCCGTTGCGGGCCTCCTCGTCAAGAAGAATAGCCCGAGTCACTGCCGCCAGATCGCCCCGAGTCCCACTTCCATTATCGGCAAACACTGCGGCGACTCGACCAATGTAGGCGGGGGTGGGATTGCTGGTCACCAGTCGCTGGATCAAGGCATGGGCAATGAATGGCCCAACGTTTTGGTGGGCGAAAATATTGTCCAGGGCATCGTCCAGGTCTTGGCGAGCATCTTGTCCAGCAGGCAGGACAACACCGTTCAGCAGCGTCTTGGCCGACGTGTCGTGGTAGGCCTCGACCGGAACCATTGATGATTCCTTGTCGTAGGTTGTCAGGTCGTTGGATACCCAGACCTCGCCAGCATCGGCCAGGTTCCAGCCAGTGAAGACCTTGGCGAACTGCTGAACGGTCTCCTGGTCGTAGCTGGGAATCGGACCGTTGTCGTCATTTCTTGGCTGGCCGTTGGCGTCCAGCTCGTAGAGGCCAATGGTGAACAGTTGCAGTACCTCTCGGGCATAGTTCTCATCGGGGCGAACGTTGCGTTCCGGGTCGGCTCGCTCGTTGCGGAGCATGCTGAGGAAGATCCCCATCAGAGGATGCAGGGTTACCCGTTCCAGCAGCTCTCGGAAGTTGCCGGTGGCGAACTCGGCCAGCATGTCGTAGTAGCCGGCCAGGGGAATCTGGGCCAGGCCAAGTTCGTAGTCGTGGTCATTGATGACCATGATCTGGCTCCAGGCAAAGGCCAATCGTTGACGCAATTGGTCCTGTCCCTCGATGACGTTCTTCCACCAGATGTCGTGGCGTCGTGGTTCGTAGTTGCTGGTGTCATCAGCGGTGTAGGGCCGGGACAAGGAGGCGGGCAGGTCAAGCTGTTGCTGGATCCAAAGATCACAACTTCCAATGGCTTGCAACTCGGCGATGGATTGTTCACTGGCGCCAAAGGTCGCCTGATTGAGGAAGCGGACGGCGTCGATGGTGCTGATGGTGGCCAAGGGAGGTCTCCCCGTGAGTTTGATGATGTGCTCAATAGATCACACGCACCACCATTGCTTCGCGGGGGACAGAACCCGGGCGAAAACTCTGACTAGCTAGCCCCCGTAGGTGGCGGCCAGCTGACCGGCAGCCGCAGTTGCCAGATCGAAAAGGGTTTGGTCCGCAATGGTCTTTGGCAGCCGAGCGGAGATGTCAATCACGATGACGGTGTCGCCCCACAAGATGTAGACCTCTTTCCAGTGGAAGCCGCCAGATTGATTGTCGGTCTGGATGAACTCATGAGCAACCATCGTTGCGCCACCGATGTCCGGCACCGCGATGTCAGTGACAGTCATCGGTGTCCCGAAGTAGTTCTGTCCATTGCAGAATGCAGTAACTGTTTGTGCTCGAGCAAAGAACGCCTCGGCCGCTTCCTGGCTCGAGAATTGATAGGCCAGCTGATAGAGGGCGGAGGTGTTGTTGATGCGGTAGCCGACGATTTCCGCGTTCTTTGGCCACCGTCGAGCGGCGTCACAGCCCGTCAGTGTGACTTCAGGGTGAGGTCCAGGTTCTGCCCCTGGGAGAAAGACTTCGTTGAAACCCGGAACCTGGCCGGGGGACAACAGAGCGTTCTTGAGAGGGATGGCGGTACCGGCGTAGGGGTAGTTGGTGATGAACTCCTGATTAGCAACCACCCAGCGAACGACGCCCGGCTGGGTGAGGCCGCCGTCCATCTGGCCGAGCCAGTAGTTGAAGCCCTCCTGGTCAGGGGCTCGTCCAAGCACATTGCTGTAGACGATGGTCAGAAACTCGCGATTGGTAAGAGTCGCGCCATAGCGGGTCTTGAATTCGGTGGATTGGGCGAAGGCCCATGCCAGATCGTCCAGGCTGGAACCGTCTTCGTATTGGTCGATCCAATAGACGGCTCCGTCTAGGTCAGGCTCGCGATCAAAGAAGGCTCGGTAGAGGCGTAGCGCGTCAGCGTGCCAAGCCCGGTACTCCGGTGAGTCGAGAAGCTCATCGATAGTGGTGACGTCACCGGGACTGCCCAAGAGGTCGACTTCTGATGCCGCCACGGGGCTGACCGCCATACCAACGAGCATGAGGGCAGACAAGACAATGCCTGCTAGTCGAGATCGAGGATTCTTCATGTGCCGCTCATTTCACTCTTGGTGTCGGTTCATCGGGCTGACGAATTCCGGGGGCCGCCTCAGGCAGGCCGCCTCACCGACGGTAGTTCCTGTCTTGGGAGAACTGGTGTCAATGCAACCTCGTGTCAGTGCCACTCAGGCCCGTGTGGCGCGCTCGAACCGGGAGTAGGCGCCAGGGGGAACCGTGGTCGAACCCTGGCGCACCGGTGGCAACCCGAACTTATCTCCAGGAACAAGCTGGATCAGCTGGTCAGTGGCAACGAGCTCACGAATCTGGTGCCGGACAACCTTGATCAAGCCGCTCCGTGGAAGTTCGGCAACGACCAGAGTTTGGTCAGGCATGACTGCATCCGGAGACTTGGTCTCCAGGAACCGGGTCAGGTCGCGAACAAAGGCCGGGACATCACCGGCAATCCCATTGAAGTAGCGTCGCCGCGGGGAGACAACCAGGACTATCTGGTCACTTGCCTCAACTAGGCAGCATTCCTTGACCATCTGATGTTGATGCGCTACCTCTTCGACCAGCCGGGGATAGATGGGTCCGGTCGGGCCAGAAACGATGTCGGACTTGCGCCCCAATACATGAAGGCGACGATCTCGGGTCATGTAGCCGACATCACCAAGGGCGAACCAGCCGTCGGTGGATTCTGGTTGGAGGGTTGCTGGCTGGTCTGGTCCGTAGTAGCCGTCGAAAGCGGTTGGGCTCTTGACCAGGATGTCGCCAATCTCACCGGTTGGCGCGTTGAGGCCGTTCTTGTCGAGGATGCGGACGCTGACTTCGGGGACGATGGTTCCGGCGGAAGCCAGAATATCAAGTCCGACTGGTTGGCCGTAGCTGTCGACGTGTTCATGCGGTTGCAGCATGGAGATGGGTGGCATGACCTCGGCGCTGCCGTACCCCTGTTGGAGTATTGGTCCGAATCGTTTGATTGCTTCCTGGAGCTTGGCCCCGGCGGTGACCTCAGTGCCGTAGATGATGTTGGTGAGGCTGGAAAGGTCATGAGCCTCTGGGGGGAGATCCAGCAGATCAATGAGCATGCTGGGGGTGACGAAGAGTCTGGTGATTTGGTGCTGCTCGACCAGGCAAGCCAGGGTTTGGGCTTCATAGCGAGGGGTGATGACGAGCGTGCCCCCGCTGAGCAGGGTCGGGAGGAGTATTCCGCTGCCAGCTCCGGTCAGAGGGATCCCGGCCATTGCCTTGTCCGGGGTCTTGCCGCCTGCATCGATCCTGATGTTCTTGAGCACGAGATGGAGGCTGGCAATGATTGTCCCGTGAGAGGAGACGAGCGCTTTGGGCTTTCCGGTGGTGCCCGAGCTGAAGCCGACACCCATGGGATGCTCGGGTTCGATGTCGTTGGTTGAACTGATGGACTCGACTGCTGCCAACTGTTGTTCGTATTCGCCCGACCGGCTGTTCCAAATCTGGAGGTCGGGATAGTGCTCCTGGAGGGCATCGGCGCTGTCGTGACCTATGGCCGGGTCATAGATGAGCAAGTCAGGCTTGGTAACCTCCGCAGCTGCCTGGATCTGTTGAGAGCTGGTGTCAGCATGAAACTGGGTGAGCAAGATGCCGGCTTCGTAGCTGGCTAACCGTGTTTCGACGATGGCAGCGCTGTCGGGGAGGAGGCAGAAGACAACATCACCCTTGCCAACACCGGCGTCCTGCCATGCCTGGGCTAGACGAAGGTGGCGATCTCGGAGCTGGTCATAGGTCAGGGACGTGTCACCGTCGATCAATGCCGTTCGGGACCCGTAGCGCTTGGTGGCGAATCGGACGGCGTCGCGGGGAACGTCGAAGCGTCCGACGGTTCGACGGACAACAAAACTGCGAATGCTCGAACGTATAGAGGCGGCCACTGGTTGATCTTCGACCAGAGGGACCGTTTCCTTGATGCCAAATCGTGTGACGGTTTGGTGCGGTTTCTGGCTTTGGTGCGGAGAGGCGCTGTCGTTGGGACTCCCCGTGCTCGGGTTGGCCGATGACCATTCGGCCTGTCATGGCCAAGCCATCTCGTATGCCCGATAGTACGATTCCAACGGCAGTGATGCTGGCAGCGACTGACATCCAGGTGGGGATGGTGTTGCGGATGAGAGCAGTTGGGCCTCGGAGCCCGTCGCCCAGGATTGGAAGCAGGAATGTCAGCATTGCTCCGTAGACGATGGCCATGATGGTGTGGGCAATTCGTTCCCCTGGGGCGATACCCCCGATGGCGGGACGGTCTCGGTCTTCGACCACGAAGTCGGCCAGGGTGACGACTAGCTCGGCCAGCAATACAAAGACAATGAGGTGGACGAACCAGCCACTCGGCTTCCACCAAGCGAACCCGCCATAGATGAGTACATAGAGCCCATCTCGAAGGGTGTGGAGGCTGAGTTCGGTTCTTGTTGTTTCGAGGTTGGCTGGCAAGCGGGCTTTGTATTCGTGGTACCAGAGGGTGTCGAAAGCTCCGATGGCTGCGTTGGTGAGGAGTAGGGCGAGGACGATGGTCATGAGGTCACACAACTATTTTGACGTCGACGAGTTCGAGCTCGGAAAGGATGGGATCCCAGTTGTGGCCGAGCCGACGCAGGCGATGGATGGGAACGGTGGGATAGATGTGATGTTCCAGGTGGAGGTCGTGGCTGAACAAGAAGTAGCGAGCTAGCCGACTGCGTACCTGAACGAATGGGCTGGAGATTGCTCGTCCCCAGTTGGTTTGTGGGCCTCGGCCTGCGGTGATGGCGAAGAGGAAGGATGCCAGTTGGATAAAGGTCAGGTAGATCCACAGCAGCGGGTGGCTTGGCAGTAGCACGAGGCTGAGGATGTGGGCGAAGGCGTGCACCCCAAGTTCGAGCTTGACCAGAAGGGGATTGGGGCCATAGCGCATTCCCCACAAGGCCAGCAGGTAGCGAAGTTTGAGGGCGGCCAGTGGTAGCTCCAGCCAGCTGACGTTTTCGATATAGCCCTCGGGGTCTGGAAGGGTGGCGTCGGTTCGATGGTGAAGGAGATGGGTGGCCCGAAGGGCGTGGCCGCTTTCAACGACAAGGCAACCCAGGATGAACAGCCAGATGTTCTTGGAGCGGCTGGAGAGACCCATGTTGGAGTGGATGAGTTGGTGAACGGCGCTGATGGCTGACCCGTAGACAAACCAGACGCTGGGGAGAATGCCGAGCCACCAGCCGTTGGAGGCAACGACAAGGAAGATGACGGCGGCTAGGAGTGGCCGGGCAATGAGGAGGGCAGCAACGCGGCGCCTATTCCCGGTGATTTCCTCACCCAAGTGTTGGAGCGGAGGTGCCTTGATTGGACCGAGTGATCGTTTTGAGCGCGTGGCCCAAGCGGGGAAGTTTTCGTTGTTTGCGTGCCGATCGAGGCTCGCCGCCGTTGTGGTTTGCATGGTCCTGCTTCCCTAGTATGAAACGATCGTTTCAATAAATCCAGACCTTAGAGGATCAAGAGAAGAAATGCAAACGATTGTTTCAATAAAGCCACCGAGAGTCGTCCTAGAGCCCAGAAATACTGAACAGCGCCCGTGGCTATGGGCCCGGTGCAATCCCGAGGGCTTCCAGTCGCTCAGCCAAGTTGTCGAATCCATCGAGGAGGGCGACTACCTGGTGCTCACCATCAAGGATCAGGACAGTTGGCAACACGCCAACATTCGTTGCTGGGCTATTGGGATTGGGGTGGATTGTGGCATAGGGCCATGCGGTATCTGTTGGCCACGGTGTGTCACCAGAAACATAGTGAGGCACCGAGTAGACATTGACGGTGTCTTGGAGCGAGGTGAGTGCCGGCAGTGCGTTTTCTATGACCTGAGCGCAGGGTACGCACCAGCCGGCTCCGTAGACCAAGATCGTTGGGTTGCCGTTTGGTGAGATCTCCATCGGTTCGCCCTCGGCGTTTGTCCCTTGGATGGTTCCGAACGCTTCTCCAACTTGGGGGTTGGTGGTCTCGGCGTCAGCGGCATAGCGAACGGTCTCGGACCAGGCTCCGACCAGGGCCCCTTCGGCGTCGAAGGCACTCACGGTGAAGGATTCCCCTTCGTCGAATTGAGCAGGAAAGATGGCCACTCCAGCGACGGGTCGAATCCACAAACGTTGGTCGGAATCGGCAAAGGACACCACGGACGTGCCTGCTGGCAGTGTGTCGAGCTGGACCCAGCCTGTAGGAGCACCGAACCCGACACCACCGAGGGCTGGGCCCTCTCGGCTGATCGTTGGCGAAGCAATACCGTCGAGACTGTCGATGGAAGCTATATCGCCGCTACTGCCAACGCCCTGGCGAGACATGAGCGACCGGGTTCTGATATTCGCGTCGACGCTGGCACCGTAACTTTCGTCAAGGTTTGGTGCGTCGGAAATCAGGATCAGCCAGTGATCGTCCGTCATCTTGCCCAACGCCGTGACCTTCGTGAGCTTCGCCTCCGGGGCTTGAAGGGCAAATCCGGTGACCCGATCAATGCTTTTGGTCAACTCCTCGTCCAGCTCCGACACTGGTTCGAAGGCGATCTCACGTCCGAGGTCGCTGGTGTCGAATTGGGGTTCGGGTCCAAGGGCGCCAGCGACAATCAGAGGATCCTCGGACAGAACAACCTCGCCCGGCAGCACATAGTTCGGCTTGCTGGTGGAGATCTCTGTCGGCGATGGGGCAAGAGTCCTGTTCAGGGCAACAACACCTGTACCGATAGCGACCAGAGCAGCGGCCGCAGCCAGAAGCCGTGGCCGTTTGGACACGGGCTTGCCTGGCTCGTTTGTCTCACCTTCGGTGATGTCGGCAACGAGCCTGTCCCAATCGTTGCTGGCATCGACTTGGTCGGCGACAGCGGACAGTGTTCGAACCAGTGTGTCGGCGTCTGCTGGGGGGCTCATGATGTCGTCACTCATGATTGCTCTTCCTCTCGAAGTTTCTTCAAGCCGCGGTGGATCAATGACTTGATGGTGCCTGGACGCTCGCCCATGGCTTCGGCAATCCCATCGACGGTCAAGTCCTCATAGAACCGCAGCACAAGGGCTGTTCGTTGTTTGGCAGACAAGGTGCCCAGCCGTTGCCAGGTCTCGTCCAGCTCGGGTTCAAGCTGGATCGCTGCATCGGATGTGGAGGCCACGATGGCCAGCTTGCGTTGCTCGGTGTTGCGACGCCGGACCTTCGTCCGACACAGGTTGACCACGGTTTGACGCAGGTATGCCCCAGGTTGTTGTACCTGTTGGCGTCGTTCAAAGACAATTATGAATGCGTCATGCACCACTTCTTCGCTGATGGACTGTGAACCCGTGAGTAGGAAGGCAAGCCGAACCATCCCGACATGCTCTTGTTGGTAGAGATCAGCGAGATCATCCAAAGAAGACAGACGTGGCTGCAGGGCGTCGAATGCAGATTGTTTGATCACAACGGGCCCAGATCCACGAACATATTGTGTCTCATATAACAACGATGATCGAGCGACAAGAAACGTTGCACACTGCTGAGTAAAGACTTGAGGCAAGACGTTGGCACGTCAATCTAGACCGAGGTGAAGTTCTCCAGGCTGCTTGGAATAGGACAAGCTGGATGACTGTTTATGCTTAGAACGGCGGGTCTGTCTCGCTGCCTTCTGTTCCCGCCCTGAAGCCCGCCGAAACGAGTCCACCCTTGCGACGACTACTAGCCCTCCTCTTTACGTTCGCCATAGTGGCCGCTGCCTGTGGCTCAGATGGAGGGTCTGATGGTGCTGCCGCATCCGATGCTGGTGGTTCGCCGGACAAGATTGTTATTGGTGCCATCCCTGACCAGGACCCGGAGCTATTGGCCAGAAACTATGGCCTGGTAGCGGACTACCTGTCCGAAGAAACTGGTGTTGAAGTCACCTTCCAGCCAGTCACCGAATATGACGCCGCGGTCACCCAGTTTCGTGTCGGTGACCTCGACCTGGTTTGGTTCGGTGGACTGACTGGTGTGCAAGCACGTCTGCAGGTTGACGGAGCCGAAGCGATTGCTCAGCGAGATATTGACGCCGAGTTCACCTCGGTCTTTATCGCCAGTGTCGATAGTGGGATTGAGCCGCTTGACGATGTCGCTGGACTGAGCGTCGTCGCTGGCCGAACATTGACGTTCGGCTCTGACTCCAGCACGTCGGGGCGCCTCATGCCCCAGTCCTTCCTCAGCCAAGCTGGTGTCACCCTGGATGACATCGACGGTGAACCCGGATTCTCTGGATCTCACGACAAGACCATTGCCCTGGTTGAAGCCGGAACCTATGAGGTTGGAGCGCTGAACTCCCAGGTTTGGTTCGATCGGGTCGAGGCCGGAGAAGTGGACACATCCAAGGTCCAGATGATTCTGGAGACCCCCACCTACTACGACTATCACTGGGTTGCTCACCCCGATCTGGGAGAGGACCTCAAGGCCAAGATCACCACCGCCCTGCTTGGCTTGGATCCCAGCAACCCCGATCACCAGGTCATCCTCGACTTCTTTGGAGCAAAAGCCTTCATCGACACCGATGACTCCAACTACGCCGACATCGAGACAATTGGTCGCGATGCGGGCAAGATTACTGGCTAGACCGGCCAACACCCTCAACCACCGACCACCACCTCATGCTCCAGTTCGACGATGTCACCGTCCACTACAAAAACGCGGTTGCGCCTGCGCTTCGAGGCTTCACCCTGTCCATTGTCGCCGGGGAACGGGTTGCCCTTATTGGTCCTTCCGGAGCGGGCAAGTCCACGGTCCTTTCTCTAGCCAGCGGGCTAACCCTGCCTGGCTCAGGGACGGTCAAGGTGCTTGGAGTTGATTCGGTCAACCTGGGTACACGAAGCAACCGTGCTATCCGACGAAGGATTGGGCTTGTCCAACAAGACTTCGCTCTGGTTGGTCCTCTGCGGGTGGCCCATAATGTTTCGGCCGGCCGATTGGGGAGCTGGTCGCTTGTTACTGCCCTTCGCTCACTGGTTCGTCCCCGAAATATTGAGGAGATTACCGACGCGTTGGCGCGGATGGGTATCGCCGACAAGTTGTGGGAGCGAACGGATCAACTCTCCGGAGGCCAACAGCAGCGCACCGCCATTGCTCGGGCCCTCTTCCAAGGCCCCGATCTGCTGATTGCTGACGAGCCGGTGAGTGCACTTGACCCGGCGCGCTCAGGAGCCGTGCTTGAAGTCATGACTGAGGCGGCTAGAACCACTCCGAACCGAGCGGTCTTGGCCAGCCTGCATGACGCCCCTCTTGCTTGCTCGCACTTCACTCGCATTGTTGCCC
>JAJRQY010000071.1 GCA_024280015.1 Actinomycetes bacterium | reverse complement strand
TCGGTGGAACCCGCTTCTATGACCGCAAGGAAGTCAAAGACGCGCTGGCCTATCTGAAGTCCGTAGTCAATCCATCCGATGAGGTATCGATCAAGCGCATCCTGAATACGCCAAAGCGTGGGATTGGCGACACCTCGGTCAGCAAGATTGATGCCCTGGCCCGGATGCACGACATCACCTTTATGCAAGCACTGAAACGCTCAACTGAAGCTGGCATCTCCGGTACTGCGGTGCGCGGTATTGCCGGGTTCCTAGAATTGCACAAAGGCTTCATGGCTGAACTGGACAAGGGCCCAGCGGTCTTGTTGGAGACCATCTTGCGCGACACCGGCTATTTGGCGGAGTTGGAAGACCAGCGTTCGATCGAAGCAGAAGGCCGGGTCGAGAACCTGCAAGAACTGGTTGGTGTTGCCCGCCAGTTCGAAACCATTGACGAGTTCTTAGAGCAGGTCAGCCTGGTGGCGGACACCGACGAATTGGATGACGACGATTCCGCCGTCATCCTCATGACCTTGCACGGGGCAAAGGGGCTGGAGTTTCCGGTTGTAGCCATCATTGGTCTGGAAGACGGCATGTTCCCTCACCTGCGGGCATTGACCGATCCCGAAGAGCTCGAAGAAGAACGACGGCTTTGTTATGTTGGCCTCACTCGGGCGGAGGAGAAGCTGTATCTCACCCATGCATGGAGCCGGATGATCTTTGGGCAGAGCCAGTACAACCCGCCAAGTCGTTTCCTGGACGAGATCCCATCGGAGCTGATGGAAGATGCCGAGGGCTCGCGTGGGTCGGGTCGACGGTTGAACAAGTCATCCTTTGGTTCCAGCGGAACCTTCCGGTCAACGGGAAGCTATGGCTACAGCGGGTCCGGAGGCTCGGGCAGCTCCGGAGGGGCACGTAGCTCAGCGGGAGCAGATGCGGCAGACCGGCGTCAAGCAGCCCGGGACGCCATGGTCGAATCCGCACTCAAGCCCAAGGGTCCTACCGGTTCAGGTGCGGAGGAGATTGGGCTCAAGACTGGCGACGATGTGATGCACAAGAAGTGGGGTGAGGGTGTCATCCTGGATCTACGGGGGTCGGGTGACAAGACCGAAGCCGTCGTACGCTTCCCCGACATTGGTGAGAAGACTCTCCTTCTGGCCTGGGCGCCATTGAAGAAGATCTAAGCCGAACCGGGACGCTCGACGGGTAGCAGCGGTGTCGACAAGAGGACTCGGCCGGTCGTGCCCGCATCAGTTGTACTTGTCAGCCCAATCGGGTCGGAAGGGTTCGGCCTCGGTGGCGATATAGCGAACGTGGCTGACGCTTTCTGATCCGGAGAAGCGGTGGATCTGGTAGCCACAAGGACCATCGATCAGCTGGACCTCAGGATTGTCACCCAGATCCAGTGCAACCTGCCAAATGGTTGACAGCCCGACTTGGGCGGGGACTCCAGCAACCACTGATTGCATCGGACGGTGCAGATGCCCACAAAAGATTCGGCTGATTCCAGAGTCTTGTAGGACTCCGGTCAAGCGGTCACGGCCTTCGAAACCTGATCGGTCCATCCACTGGATTTCACTGGAGAAGGGAGGATGGTGCATGGCCAGGATGGTCTGAACACCGTCTTGCTGAGTGTTGGCCAAAACATCGCTGAGCCAGGCTTCTCGCTCGTCATCAAAGGCGGCGCCGTGAACACCAGGGTCGGTACTGTCTAAACCAATGATTCGGACATGCTCATTGACAGTCATGACCCAGCTGGCGTGGGCGGCATCAGCCCAGGGCATGTCGGGGAATGTGACTCGGAGCCCATCTCGGTCATCGTGATTGCCCGGAATTGGCAAGAACGGGATGGTGAGGTGTTCGAGCATTTCTGTCACGGCTGCGTACTGAGGCAGCTGGCCTCCATTGGTCAGATCACCAGTGGCGAGAACGGCGTGAAGCCGCGGGGTTTCTTTCTCGATTCTGGTCACTGCGTCTTTGAACCGCTCGTTGTTCGGCACGAACAACGGTTCAGGGTTCTCTGGGTCGACCACATGAGTGTCGGATATCTGAGCGATGAAGGTCGCTGGGCTAGCCGACGTCGCCTTGTCGTCGAGGCGGCCGGGTTGGCCTGACGGCGCGCTATCAGATGACTGGACTTCTTTGCTCACAGACTCTCTTCCCTCGGTGGTGATCTTGGGTTTCATCCAGCCATTACTTTGGACTTAGCCAAGGTCAACAGACAGATTGCCGTCGCCATCTACCGAGACAACATAGTTCGGCAATCCCTCACCTGTCTCTGGGTAGGTCGTACCATCGCAGTTGTCGACAAACTCCCGGACCGTTTCCTGCCACTCGGCCACACACTCACGGGGCGAAGCAGACGGGCGGACCCCAAAAGCATGCCAACCAGTCAAGGGATCTGTCCCGACATGCTGGAGATAGATGTCCCGGTCATTGCCTGACGGATCCGAGAGAAGGAACGGCCCCGAATCGTCGATACCGCTGGCCATTTCCCCGGCTGGGCCGAAGGGAACAGCAGACGAGCCAAGGTCGGCCTGGAGCTGCGCTATGTCAGATTGTTGGCCAATTCGGGTGAAAACGAAGAGCATGGAGCCAATCCCGATCACCAGGGAGATGACGAGAAAAACGATCTGCCTTGGTGGTGTACCAATGTTTTTTTCTACCGGCATGTCGGGGATCTCTCTGGTTGGCCTTGCTGGCCTCTAGTATCGCAAGCATCCTGTCCAGACCCACAATGTGGAGGGCCCCAAGTGGATCTTCTTGAATATCAAGGCAAACAGTTCT
>JAJRQY010000070.1 GCA_024280015.1 Actinomycetes bacterium | reverse complement strand
GACTGATCTCCGGCTACTTTCGTCGTTTCGACTGCGACTTCACCTGTCGCTTCAGCCGCATGGGCTGTCCGCGTCGCAGCTTCACTGGCCACTGAGACGACCGCACCCGCGGCCGCACCGGCCCCTCCGCCGCCACCAGCAGCCTGACCACCACCGCTGCCTCCGCCACCAGCCGATGCCCCTTCCGAACCCGAGGCATCAGACCCACCAGAGCCTCCAGCCGAACCGCTGGACCCGCCACTTGAACCCTGACCTCCACCACCGGAGCCAAGACCACTGGCCAAGGACCGGACACCAGCGACGGCGAAACCACCAGCGACAACTGCTGCGCCGACAGCTGCACTCTGGGGCCCTGCGGCGGATGTTGCGCTTTCGACCGCGGGGATGACCTTGAAGATCATCCATGGCATGAATGCCGTCATCAACATGATGGCCGAACCGGTCAGCATCGCTGGCAGGTTCGCCTCGCCCGAAGCAACATCAGCTGAAGCCATTGCTTCCGCCCCCAGTCGGAACGAGATGGCCATGACAAACTTCGACACGATCAGAGCAATCGCGATCTCAGCCCCTCGCTTGGCAATACCCCTCGTGCCGGGGTAGGCCCGGGTGACCCAGGTGATCGGAGCGAAGGCAATCACGATGTAGATCAGCGCTGCCCGCACGAGGAGCTGTATCCAGGCCAACACCGCTCCAATGATGAACAGCAGGCCGAACAGCATCCCAAGAAGACCCGCCAGCGACAGTTGTTCCGCATCAGCAAGCGAATCCCCGAAGGCGGCAAGCTGCTCACCCTCAGAACCAAGGAGCGTGGCCGAGGCTTCATCGACCATGGCCAGCAAAGCCGATGCAACCACGACGGTCAAGGCGGTGGCGAGGAAAGCGACGGGGACATCAACGAACGCGGCCCGCCACATGGTCGAGAACTCTCCAGCGAACATGGCCCGGATAAGCGACATGAATAGGAAGACGAGAACCAGCGATCCGGCGATGACCGAGGTCATGGCCGTGACCGTTGAGCCTCCTTCGGTCGTGAACCAGCCTCCGGTTAGATCGACTCGGGTTGATGCGCCGTTGAAGGATCGCGCCAAGGCCCCGGTGATTGATGCCACAGCTTGGGCGATGAGCCCGAAGATGAACTCAAGGACGTAGTCGACAATGGCCTGTCCAGCATCCTCAGCTAGTCCGCCGAAGAAGCCTCCGATCCCGCCGAGGGCCTCCCCCGGTCCTGGTATGTCAACGTCTGGGATATCCATTAGTTGAGCCCATCGTCGCTGAAGCCAGCCAGTAGTGCTTCGAACTGGGATGAGGTGGCCGACGGCGCTTGGGTGCCACGACCCGGCACTGGGCCCCGCTTCGACTCAAAGGAAGCGATCTTCCAGGTGTTGGCTTCCCAGCTCATCCGGTAGTTGGCGGTGCGCCAGTCATCCACGACGCTTTCACCGGTGATGGTGATGGCCTGCACGTACCAGATCGACACCAACCAGTCATCGCCGTCGGCGACACTGCGGGCTTCGATGGACGCTACCCTGAGGGTGATTCCTCCAGGAATGGCCTCGGCCAATTCGATCATGCGCTGTTCGGTTTCAGCCCCGAACTCTTCAGCGAAGGCTGTCGTGGCCATCGCTCGTTGCAAGGATGCCGCTTCTTGTGGGGAGAGGGTGACCGCTTCCTCGGTTTCCTCCAGGTAAGCCACGGCTGCGAGCCGGGCTCCGGCCTCGGTGCGCTCGAAATCAGTATCGATTTCGACTCTTGGTTTGGCAGTTTCAGCTACCACCGGTACGTCAATCGATTGATCAACGGGGTCCTCAGCTTCAGGCAGTGATAGCGCAACGCTGTTCGGGCCCGGGATCTCCGAGCCCGACCTGCGAGCACCCTCATCACCTCCGGTCACTAACAAGATCATCCCGCCTCCCACTGTGAGCACGCCCAAGGCGAGCAGCAATCTGGTCCGTGACATCAGCTGATGCCCGACAGGGTGTTGACGATGGTTGAGGCCAGCCCAACGAGGATGGCCCCGGCCATGCCGCCCAGGGCGAACATCTTTCCTTTGGAAGCACCCATGGACTGGCCACCTGCGTGGCTGAGTCCCCAAACTGCACCACCGATTAGGAGTGAGGCCAGGGATCCAGCGAGGCCAGCCCAAGCCAGCCAGCCGAGGACTTGTTGCCAGAATTCTGCGCCGGGGAGCCCGTCGTTGCTTGGGGTGACATCGATCTGGGCGATGATTGATGAGAAGTGAATGGTGTGCTGCACGTCGGTTCTCCTGAGGATCTCGTCGTTGACGTTCACTACACCTGTGGGCCGCACCCTCGGCCGATTGGGACAGACCGATCCGATTTCCTTTGGATTTCTTTGCCCTTGTCCCAATCACGGGAGTCGGCGGCCCACAGGTAGAGCATGGACACCAAACCCAGTAGTACCGATTCAACCGTTGTCGACCTCACTCCCGTCAGTGACGCCTGCCGGGAGCTTGTTGGCTGGTATGACCAGCAGCTCGCCGCAGATCAACCCACCGTCGAGGGCCTGCAGCAGGTGATGACCAAACTCCAAGGCCTCCCACCGATGCCCGGTCGACTCGGCAAGGACATCGGTCTGGTCGTCTCGGGCAACACGACTCGGGCGCGAGATGAGGTCATCGGAGCTATCGAACGACTCCGCCGAGTCGCCAACTACGAGCCAGTGGCCGCTCCGGAGCCCGTCACTGTGCCCCGTCGTGGTGGGAGACGGCGGCGAGTTCGGAAGACGCCCAAGTCCACTGGACAATCATCGCTCCCCAGCATTGCTGAACTAAAACGAAGGAGCTAGTCGTGGCCTTCTTCATTGCAGCCGGGATCATCAGCAACGACATCGTTCGTAGGGAGACTCGCAAGGGAGTGCTAACCACATTCCGGCTCCAAACCGGGGCACCCCGAGGCGGCAAGCTCTGGATCGATATCGAGTGTTGGGGTCACCTCGCTGGGACAATCGCTCACCACGCCACCAAAGGGCGAGGAGTCTCTGTCAGCGGGAGGCTCACGCAGAAGAACTGGCGAGACGTAGCAACCGGCGAAGCCCGTCAACGCTATATCATCACCGCCAGCGACATTGACCTTCACCCAACGGCCGAGGCAACCATGAGTCTGGTGCCAAATGCCGTCTTGCTAACTGGCACGGTCGAAACTGTTCACCCAGATCGAACGGTGAAAAGCGGAGTGATCTCTTGCTTCCAGGTCAGCGCCGGCAAGGCGAATACAAAGACCGGTCGCCTCCACATCGAAGCAGAGATATGGCATCCAGAATCCAAGCCGAGTCCCAAACTCCACCGGAAAGACCCACTCACGATTATTGGAGCACTCATCTACCGCTCCAATACAGTTCCGAACAGCACAGACCACGTCTTCCTGAGCGGACGGACAACCGCTCACCCTCGACAATCTCCAATCCGCTAGCTCCGATCCAGCTCCTCCAGCGACAAACTGCCAGCTCAAGATGTGGCACCGTGAGACCAGATAGGTTCAGGGCATGGAGCTTTCGAGCATCGAAGTGCATGGCATGAAGTTTGCATAGCGCACCTCGGGCGGCTCGACAGACCACCCAACGATGACCCTCTTACACGCCGGTGGGGATAACTCGCTTTCGTGACGCCTCAGGCGAAAACCTGTGTTGACTGGGCGATTTTGAAACTGTTCGGATCTTGACTTCGGGCAGGGATATTTGCGGAGAGGGTCGTCTCTGATCCAAAAACTGGCGCTCTACAGGGTTCACCGACTTCTCCTTTGCTGGCCCAACATTGCGGGCCCTTCCAGCTGGCACGCGACACTGCTTTTCCTTGGCATAGTTGTCATCCTTTCACGCAACACGAAAGCCTCCAACTCTCCCAGGGCGAATCAGTATCGAGTGTTGGGTACCTAATTTCGAAGGCTCAATGACCGACCTTGTTTGTACGGAATCAAATTAGGAGTTTCGATGAACCAGAACTGGCCCAACAAGACCTCTGGAGCACGCAAGCAAGCCGTAGCTGGATTGAAAACCACAAAGGACATTCTCGGCTTCGCTGCCGACAACCAAAGTGGAGGGACGGTGGCCGAGCGTGCCTTGTTCGCCGCTTCGATCGTGTTCGTATATGGAGTATGGGAGAACTTCATAGAACAACTGGCAATCGAAACCTCAACATACCTATGCACCCGATTGAATGAACACCAGGTCCCCAATACCGTTCGTGACCTCGTCACAACCAAGAATGTAAAAACCGACGATGGGCGATGGGTGAGTGAATCTCGGTCGACGTGGGAACTATCAGTCTCTCCAGGATGGCGGTCACTTTGGAAGTCTGATGTGCAGACCGAGTGTGAAGGGGAAGTGGGTAGATCGTGGGGAATCAACTCGATGACACCAGAAATTTACGAGAAACTCGCAGGCTATTGTTGTATCGAACCGTGGACGAGTCTTGACTCCAAACCATCTGAGAAGTTGCTGACCAATCAACTGGCGACGAATCCGGGCCTTCTACCGACCTACTTGAGCGACAAGCAGAAGCGAACCCTGGATATCGCAACGAAATCTCCTAAGGATCAGGTGGCGCACCTCAAAGGACTTGCTAAGAAGCCAAAGGCTAAGCAACCAGCGCTCCTGGCTGAGGGAATCCGGTCGCTGATCTCAGTCAGGGGAGAAGTTGCCCACTCAGGGAAGATCCCTGACGGGCTAGTGAAAGTCCATGCAACAAGGTGGATCGATCTGGTAGGCGCGCTTACCGAGGACATTGACAAGTCCTGGCGGTATCAAGCGAAGGCTCTGATTGACAGCACGGTCGCTGACTCATCGGTGGCTTAACCTCGACCCACGTGCGCCCAGCGGTTCGGGCGTCATGACCACAAAAGAGTTGTCATGACGTAACTGAGCGAGATAAAGCTCCTGATAGCCCGCCAGTATGAGTCCGGTCTGGGGTTACGGAAGACGCCCAATGTTGAGCATCACGTCGCTTGGCCATGAAGGAGTGGAGTAGCGTCTCTGAGATGCTGACGAATCGTCGCCAAGGTGACGTCGCTTCTGGAAGCGATGGAGCGGCCGGTGATAGACTCTTCGGCGTTAGGGAACATAGAACCGGTCAGATGGTTGTCGGGGGAACTGGAGGGGCTTCCCAGGGGTGTCGGTAGGAACGTGTCACCAGCGGTAACCCAGCTCAAGTGAGCCCGTTTGGTGTTCCCCAAATGAGACGACCAATCCCAGTGCTTCTGAGCCACCTCAAGGGTCGGTGTTGCATTCCCTGCATTAACTGAGGACGAAGTGTCCCGGTCAGGATGCCCGTCACCCGCGATCAATACCCGCAGTCAACCAAACAAACCGCCTCCACCCCAGGCTTCGCGGACCTGGCCAGCGTCCTCGGTTGTCAATGACGAGACTTCGAGCGCTGGGTCGATTCTCGGACGTGTCCACATAGCTTTCTTCTATACACGAACCCGCTAGCAGCTCTCACGGCGGCAGCCCCAACATTTGTCGATGATTCAGCGCTTCTCAAACTCTCTTGTGGGAGTCGGACTCAGGAAGATGGAAGACCGTGCCTCCTCCCGTGAGATTCTCAAAGAGTGCTTGGGTCTCTGGATGGACTTCGTCGTCGTAGCCATATGACTCGGCAGCACGTTGGGCCTCACGGTAGGCCGCCTTCACACCATCGATGTTCCCTGCCCCAGCTTCGGCTTCCATCTTCATTCGATACATGGCCTCCTGCCCCTCCACGACCGTGAGACCTTTCCGAGCAGCCCAGTTCGCCCGCTCAACATCACCAACCTCTAGAGCAAGCTCTCCTCGCCGATGTGCAGCATCCACGAGGGTCGTTTCGATGAGCGTGTAAATGGTGGGCTCTCTCAACAACCATCCGTAGCTGGCGGGCCGAGCGTCGGCCGCCACATGACCTTCGATCAGTTCACATGCCGCATCGAGGTATGCAGCCTCGTCAGCTGGGATTTGACCCTTGGCTGCCGCCACCAGCTCCTCCACTCGGTGCCAATCAAGCCCTACGTCATCGCTGACCTGATAGCTGTGTGTTGCTCTGAGGGTGACCAGCCTTGATTCGCCGTCCTTCCCTACGCCAAGAAGCGCTCGTGCTCGACCAATGGCGTTGTCGCAAGCCTGGCGGCTCGTTGAACCGGGCCAGAACTCATCGCGTAAACGTTGCCCGGCCACTTCCCTATGGAACGCGAGGTAGGTGATGATCGCCTCGATCTTGGCGGTGACCTCCCCATCGAGCCCCACGATTCTTGGTTGACGACCAAGAATCGTCACCTCCACCGGTCGAGGTCGGAGGATCTCGTCGATTGCCTCAATCGTTTCCTTGGAGGCTTCCTGCGTTGCTTCTTGAACCTTGGCTGAGCTTCCGTTTGAACCCACCAGCGCTGCGCTCTTCCCGTTTGTCGAGACAACCCCATTCGTTCCACCAGACCCGTTGGTGTTGGCCTCATCGTGGCCAGCCATCTCATTGGACCAATCATCAGCTGGTGGGCTGGTCGCTGTATCGGAGGCATTCGCCACAAGGCGATCTACAGCAGCCAACTCGGCTGGATCCAGGGAGACCGGCTGGAACGTGAGGCCAAACGGCTCAAGCGTGCCCGATCCTGATTCAAGCGGGAACCGGTACTCACTCGTCAATGGATGCGCAGACACGACGACGAGCGGTGTGTGGGCAAGCTCTGCAACTGGGGCAAGGTGTTGAGCGACACCCGCAAGTGACTCGTTTGGGCCGACGAAAACAATTGTGGGGTGATAGACGGTCCCGTGTCCAACTCGTTCCTCGTAAGGGCTGCGGTCCATGCTTGATGCGATTTGTCTCATCGTGATGGCGGTGGCTTCGGCCCATGCTGCTGGGTCATCAGGAATGGT
>JAJRQY010000069.1 GCA_024280015.1 Actinomycetes bacterium | reverse complement strand
GGATGAGGCGCCAGCTAGTTGAGGCTCGACGCCGATGCTGGCGGTCAAGCCGCCAATGACGGCCACCACTGCAACCACCCTTCCGATGCTCATCTTTGTACCCATTACCTTTCGCCCGGTTCGCTCACTCCGAGTGAGATGCTAGCCGTTGATCGTTGACTACGGAAGGGAGAATTCTGCCTTGTAACATCAGCCTTGTGACATGGGCCAAAGATGAGTCCGTTGGCCTGTGTTCGAGAACTCTGCCCATGCGGATTGCTGGGCCACTGGCTACTCTTCGTGGTATTTGGAAGAAGGATCTGATGATGGCGAACATCGGCAAGCAAACGAAGCAAGTCTTGCTGTTGGCTGGGCTGTGCGCGGCTCTTTTTGCTGCGTGCAGCCAAGCTGACACGTCGGACGCTGGTTCGACGGTTGCTGGACCGTCGACAACTGAGTCGCCAGTGATCGGCACCGTTCCAACAACCGAAGCTGCCACCTCTGTACCCGACGCATCTGATGACGATGCGGCCGCACCATTTACTGGCGTGGTCGGACAGGGTCCTGATGATCCCATTCCCTTTGAGTATTCGGGGTTCACCGAAGAGAACTGGACTATCGACATCGGTCAGGTGAGGGTGCAAAGGACTGGTGTCGATGTCAATAGTTCTGACACCCAGGTGATGGTTCTGGTCGACACAGTTCTTTCCTATGTCGGGGACAACGGATCTGGCCAGTTGTTGGATCTAGTGTTCGAGCTGGAAACGCCAACCGGGCCAGTGGGGGCAGTTCGGGCACCATGTGTCCCGCAACCGGCGAACAGCCTTGACCTATTCGCGTCGGTGGCGACCGCTGATTCGGTCGAAGGCGTGCTTTGCTTCGACACTGATCAGTTACCTTCGGCCTTGCTGGTGACACCACTCATTGATGAGCCGATTCGTATTGAGTTCGGTTCGCCTTAGTTCGGTTCTCCCTCATTCCGCTCGCCCTCGTTCCGCTCAACATTCTTGGGTTCAAAACTGGCGTTGAGTCTGAGGTTTCGACCAGACCTGTACCCTTGAGGATTCGGTACGAAGACGAAGTCTGGTTAGAACCCAGCACTGTCCCGCAACGGTGAATTGATGGTTGACCCGCAAGGGGTCGAGATGTCAAAGAGTCCGGTCAAGCTTCGTATCGGTAACGAACCAGAAAACCCTCGAGGATATGGGGTTGGTTCGACCGGTGGTTTTCTACCGTTCGAGCTCCTTTTCTCGACCGAACGGAGAAAACAACATGCCAAGAAGTCGAATACTCATTGCCTTACTACTTGCCCTCGGGCTGGTCGCGGCCGCCTGCGGCAGTGACGCCAGCGATGGCGCAGCTGATGCTGCTGAGGATCCAACCACCACAATTGCGAGCGAGGATCCAACCACCACGGTCGAAGACGTCACCATCGAAGACGCCGAGGGGGATCCTGCTGACTCACAAATGGAATCATCTGACGACTACCCCGTCACTATCGAATCTGCTGGTGGAACCTGGACTCTGGAAGAAGCACCCCAGAAGATCGTTTCGCTGTCACCAGCGGCAACCGAAATCCTGTTCGCCGTCGGCGCAGGCGAACAGGTCATTGCCGTTGACAGCTACTCCTACTACCCCGACAACACGCCGGTCACCGACCTGTCCGGATGGGACCCAAACGTCGAAGCAGTCTTGGCCTTTGAGCCAGACCTCGTCGTCATTAGCAATGATGCCAACGATCTGGTCGCCAGCCTGACCGCGTTGGACATTCCCGTCCTTGTCAGCCCAGCACCGGCCAACATTGAGGGCGGCTATGAGGCAATGGCCGAACTTGGCTTAGTCACCGGCCATGTTGATGAAACGGCTGTTGCTGTGGAAACCATGCGGACCGAGATTGCCGCGGCCATGGCTGTTTCTCCTGATGTCGGCGTTTCCATCTATCACGAGCTGGATGACACCTTCTTCTCAGCCAGCTCCTTCGGATTCATCGGAGCGGTCTACGCCGAGATGGGAGCGAGCAATATTGCCGATGAGGCTGATGCTGACGGTTATGGCTTCCCCCAGCTGACCGAGGAATACATCGTCGAAGCCGACCCGGAACTGATCATCATCACCGACCAGGTCGCCTACACCGTCGAGGACGTTCTGGCCCGACCAGGTTGGGGCGAGATTTCCGCCATCAAGAACGGAAATGTTGTTGTTGTCAACGCCGACATTGCTTCGCGGTGGGGACCGAGATTACCCCAGTTCATTGCTGCGGTAGCCGAAGCCTTGGCATCAGTCACGGTTTCGTCCTAAGACGGTCATGGTGAGCCTCGACCACACGTCAGCGACGAGTTCGTCGTCGGTAGCCGACGAGGTTGACCTGGCCGCGGAACAAGCCTTCCGGCTACCTCTGCGAGCAGTGTTTGTTGGCTTGTTGGTCCTGGCTCTCGTTGGCTTGTTTAGCGCCAGCAATGGTGCCGCTGGTCTGCCGGTCATGGGAGTGGTGACGTCCCTGTTGGACCACCTTCCCTTGATCGGGGTCGACTCGGCTTTGAGTGATCGCCAGGTTGCCATCTTGTTTCAGATCCGTCTACCTCGCATGGTGATTGGCATGCTGGTCGGCGGTGCTCTGGGCATGGCTGGCGGCGCCTACCAGGGTGTATTCCGAAACCCCCTGGCTGATCCGTACCTGCTTGGTGTTTCGGCCGGTGCGGGGTTTGGCGCAGTGCTTGCCCTTGGTTTTGGTCTCGACATTGGTTGGGGTCCCTTCGACCCGGTTCCGGCAGCTGCCTTTGTCGGCTCCGTTGTTGCGGTCGCAGCGTCGGCCACCATTGCCCGCGGATCGTGGTCATCGCCAGCAACCCTCTTGCTGGGTGGAGTCGCAATGGCTGCCTTGTTCTCCGCCGCCCAGACCTATGCCCTACAACGCCTCAGTGAGACCCGTTCTCGTGAGGTCTTGTCATGGCTCTTTGGCAACCTCAGCACCAGTGGCTGGGATCAGGTTTGGATCCTTGGTCCCTATGTCGTGGTTTGTGGAACGGTCCTGATTCTTCACCGACGACATCTGGATGTGCTGCGGGTTGGCGATGACGAGGCTCGAGCATTAGGGCTCAATCCGGCCCGAACCCGGCTGTTGGTAATTGGGGCAGCATCCCTGATGACGGCGGCCGCGGTGTCGGTCAGCGGGCTGATCGCTTTCGTCGGCTTGGTTGTTCCCCACATTGTTCGCCTGCTGGTCAGCAACAGCTATCGAGTGATCGTGCCCCTCTCGGCATTGGTCGGAGCGGCCTTCCTTGCCTTTGTCGATGTTGGAGCCCGCACCCTGATAGCACCATCGGAGCTACCAGTCGGAGTGATCACCGCCTTTGTTGGTGCGCCCTTCTTCGCCTTTGTTTTATGGCGTGGCCACGGGAGCACCGCATGAGTGCAGCAGGGATCCAACAATGAGCCAAACAATCAGCCCGGCAATTGACCTGCCGACCAGTTCAACAACTGCCTCATCTGTCGCGGCCTTGCACTGCCGAGCCGTGCGAGTGAGTTTCGGAAATGTCGAAGTCCTTGGCGGAGTTGATCTTGACCTGGTTGCTGGCGAATGGCTTGGTCTTATTGGACCCAACGGTGCTGGCAAGTCGACCCTACTGCGCTCCATATGTGGCCTGGTCAACTTTGAAGGTTCAATCACCTTGGACAATGGCCAGACCCCGTCGGCTACCGACGTTGCCTTGGTGCCCCAGGCTCCGATCCTGCCCGAAGGCATGACAGTTAGTGAATATGTGTTGTTGGGACGAACCGCCCACCTTGGTTGGCTGGCCCGAGAATCTCGCACCGACCGCAGCATCGTTGCCACAATCCTGCGGCGCCTGGATCTGGATGAGTTTGCTGGCCGCAACGTAGCGAGGCTGTCTGGTGGTGAAGCCCAACGGGTGGTGGTGGCCCGAGCCTTGGCCCAGCAAGCCCCAATCTTGCTTCTGGATGAGCCGACCAGCGCACTGGATCTGGGTCACCAGATGTCGGTACTGGAATTGGTTGATGACCTTCGCCGGTCCGAAGGGCTGACGGTGATTGCCGCCATGCATGACCTGACAACGGCGGGACGTTTCGCTGACCGACTGGCCCTGATTGACCGGGGCACCATTGTTGCTGTTGGTCCGTGTGCTGAGGTGTTGCAACCCGAGTTGCTCTCCGACACCTACTCCACCGCGCTCACGGTTCGCACCATCGACGGCGAGCTCGTTGTCCTCCCCGCACCGCGAGGCGAGAACAAGTAGAAGGCTGGAAGACCGGGTTTGTTGGAGGATTGACCAGCCAAATAGTCGGCCGAAACACAGCGTTCACAATGCTGGAACATGACAGCAACCCACGATTCCTATCTTGCTTTGGAGATCGCCGGGGCAACGTGCCTGGGCCGACGAAAGGAGCGGGACGTGAGCTATTTTCAAACGGCCGCAACCGTGGCCGAGTCCTATGACCGTTCGACTGCCACTGGCACCGGAGCGATGAACATGGTCGTGCTCGACAATGTTTTCATCTTCCTCAGCGGTGCTTTGGTCTTCCTCATGCAGCCAGGTTTTGCTCTGGTTGAGGCAGGACTGACTCGAGCGAAGAATGCTGCCAATATCATGATGAAGAATCTGATGGATGTTGCTATTGGCGTACTCATGTTTGCGGTCGTTGGTTGGGGCATTGCCTATCCAACAGACTTCAATTTCCTGGGTGGCTTGTTTGGAAGTGCTGGCTTGGGTATCCCGGGCTTCTTCTCGTCCTACCTGGTGGACATCAGCCCCGACGCAGTGGCCGCAGATGACTTCTACCCGCTAGCCGTGCCGGTCGACTTCTTCTTCCAAGCAGCCTTCGCCGCCACCGCGGCAACCATTGTTTCTGGTGCCGTTGCTGGGCGAACCAAGTTTGTTGGCTACCTGATCTACTCCGTGGTTCTGACTGCGCTCATCTATCCGATTGTGGTGAGCTGGAAGTGGGGCGGAGGCTTCTTGGAAGAAGCGGGCTTCATCGACTTCGCTGGTTCGGGACTTGTGCACATGACCGGCGGCTTTGCGGCCCTGATGGGCGCCGTCATTATCGGCCCACGAATTGGCAAGTACGGCGACAAGGGTGAACCCCGCGCCATGCCAGGTCACAGTATTCCCCTGGCCATCACCGGTGTGTTCATCTTGTTCATCGGCTGGTTCGGTTTCAACCCAGGGTCACAGCTTCAAGCCGATATGGCTGTCCCCGTCATTGCCGTGTTGACCGCCTTGGCCGCATGTATTGGTGCCTTGACTGCAATGTTCACCGCGTGGGCTGTGATGGGTCAGCCTGACGTGTCGATGGCTGGCAACGGCTTGCTTGCCGGCCTTGTCGCCATCTGCTCGGGTATCGGGGAGATGTCGGTCCTTGGAACCTTGATTACCGGTGCTGTCGCTGGCATCATTGTTGTTCTTTCCGTGCTTGCCATTGAGCGCAAGGGGATTGACGATCCGGTCGGTGCCTTCTCCGTTCATGGTGTCGGCGGCGCCTGGGGGCTGCTGGCAACCGGATTGTTTGCCACAACGAGTCCAATCAATGGGGCCGAAGAAAGTGCCGGGCTTTTCTATGGCGGTGGACTCAGTTTGTTAGGAAATCAGGCGATGGGTCTACTGGCCATCGCTGTATTCGTTACTATCTCCGCCGGTGCGCTCTTTACTGGCCTGAAATCTGCTGGGCTTCTTCGTGTGAGCGAAGAAGATGAACGTGCCGGTCTCGATATGTCGGAACATGGTGCACCGGGTTATGGTCCGGATGTACTGACAGCTACGTCATTGTGATTCAGTCGTCCAAGGGAACAAGAAAATGCAACTAGTAACAGCAGTTATCAAGCCCCACATGCTGGACGAGGTGAAAGAGGCCCTGCGGGGTGTCGGGATCCAAGGCATGACGATTTCCGAGGTCAAGGGCTTCGGTCGTCAGGGTGGGCACACCGAGACCTATCGCGGTGCGGAGTATCGGGTCGATTTTGTCCCGAAGGCCAAGATCGAAATCGTTGTTGATGATGACGATGTAGCCAAGGTCTCCGAAGTCATTGGCGGAGCAGCCCAAACCGGCAAGATCGGTGACGGCAAAATCTGGGTAACCCCTGTTACTTCCTTGGTTCGAATCCGCACCGGCGAGGTCGGTCCCGACGCCATCTGAGGGCTAGCCCGTCGTGAAACCTTGCTTCGTGGTGATGGCTGGCTTTCCGTGAAGGCTGAACTGGAGACGGATCGCCTTGTTCTGAGACCGTGGCGTCTGGGTGAGGCCGAGCGTCTCTTGGACATTCGACGTCGAGACGAGGTGGCCAAGTGGCTCGGAGATCCGAAGCCCTGGGTCGATCTTCTGACTGCTCGTACCCGGATCGAGAAGTGGGAAACTCAATCGGTTGATGAAACACCGTTCGGTGTGTGGGCCATCGTGCCAGCCGAGACCGGTGTTCCCGCTGGCTCGGTGAGCCTGAATAAGCTGCCAGCGTTTCGTGACATGGGTGGGGACTCCGACACAAGCGGGGAAGAAAATCCCATGGTTGATTGGGGCGAGGATGAGGTAGAGATCGGCTGGTACCTTCACCCTGACAGCGTTGGCAAGGGCTATGCCGGCGAAGCAGCCACACGAGTGCTGGACTACGCCTCGTCTTGCCCAGTCCCACTACCGCTGGCCATCATGTGGCCGCATAATGAGGCCTCAGCTGGAGTGGCCAGAGCTATTGGAATGGTTGATCTCGGGCTGCCCGTCGATCCCTGGTACGGAACAGCAGAGACTCCATACTCCCGTATCTTCCGGGCTTCTCCCTAGTTGTTGTTGGCGAGGGTTGCCATCAGCCTCAGCTCAGGGTCGTCTGGTTCGTCGGCCAGGGTTGACCGGAAGATGTCGTCGTCCAGCTGCCAGTTGGCGAAGCTTTCGGCAAAGTCACCAGCTCCGGTCGAGAAATCTCGTGCTCCGGAATCTGGCCACCAGTCTTCATCGCTAATTCCGCGGGCTTGCTGCCACGCTCGCCGTTCATCCCCAGTGTTCAGGGTTACATCGACCGCATGGCCAAGCTCGTGGGCAATCACATGGGCCAAGTGTGCAGCGGGCTGGTCTGAGCGAACATAGATCTCGATCCGCTTCTCCTTGGTGAAGGTCATGCCGTAGGGCCCGCCGTTCGCCTGTTCGAATGTGATGGTCCATCCAGGCAGACGGGCTTGCCAGTCATAGGCGATCCGTCCTAGGGCCGCCGCTCCTTGTTGCTCGATCATGGTCTGGGCGGGGGAAGAGGTCGACGCAGAGTCTGAGGCCGCTGTCCCAACAGCTGGCGTCTCAACAGCTGGCGTCTCAACAGCTGGCGCCTCCAAAGTTGGTGTGTCGGAGGCTGTCTGGGCAAGGGCTGTTTGCAGGACGCCCGAAAGGAGGCCACTCAACCCCATCACGATCACAATGATCAATCGAGCGATCAATCAGGCTCCTCCACCAGTACGAATCCACTAGCTTGCCGGACCTTCAAGTCTGACAAATCCGGAGATCTCCGGCTGCCCCATCACCGGACAGCCGACAAGATAGGTCATCGGTTGACCATGCGGCAGAGCAGATCCACCCGATTGCTTGGACTTTTGGTCTTGGTTCAACCCTGCTGCGACACCAGTCACAGCAGTCCCTGTTGCCTGCTGTGGACCGGATCTAAGGCCCTGTCTTTCAAGGCATACTGCTATCGGCCTCAATAAAGTTGACAATAAGGCACTCAGGTTGTTAGTATTGGAAACAGATGGCCGATAGACAGGTCAGACACTCGGGGTTCGGTCAAGACAGACACACCCCGAACCAACCCCAAAGAAACCCAGATCTCAAGGAGATTCCATGGCAAAGGCAGTAGGCATCGACCTCGGAACCACCAACTCCGTCGTAGCCGTTCTCGAAGCAGGCGAACCCGTAGTAATTCCAAACTCTGAAGGCGCACGCACGACCCCCTCGGTCGTTGCCTTCTCCAAGGACGATGCAGAAGTGCTCGTCGGTGAAGTGGCCAAGCGCCAAGCCATCACCAACCCCGACCGCACCATCCGGTCAGTCAAGCGTCACGTCGGCTCCACCTGGACCACCGACATTGACGGCAAGAAGTACAACCCTCAAGAAATCAGCGCTCGTATTCTGATGAAGTTGAAGCGCGATGCTGAGGCCTATCTCGGTGACACCGTCACCGAAGCCGTCATCACCGTTCCCGCCTACTTCGATGACGCCCAGCGAACCGCAACCAAAGAGGCTGGCGCCATTGCTGGTCTGAAGGTTCTGCGAATCATCAATGAGCCAACCGCCGCTGCTCTGGCCTATGGGTTGGACAAGGAAGGCGAGGATCAAACCATCCTGGTCTTCGACCTCGGAGGCGGAACCTTTGATGTATCCGTCCTGGAAATTGGCGACGGTGTGTTTGAAGTGAAAAGCACATCCGGCGACACCAAGCTTGGTGGCGACGACTGGGACGATACGGTCATTGACTGGATGGTTACCGAGTTCAAGAACGCTCACGGGGTTGACCTTGGTGCGGACAAGATGGCGGCCCAGCGACTCAAGGAAGCAGCCGAGAAGGCCAAGATCGAACTGTCGACTACCCAGTCCACCTCGATCAACCTTCCCTTCGTCACCGCAACAGCCGAAGGTCCGCTCCACCTTGAACTGACCCTCACCCGGGCCAAGTTCCAAGAGCTAACCGCCGACCTCCTTGCCCGAGTGCGCAAGCCTGTCGAGGCTGCCATCAAAGACGCTGGCATGAAGTACGACGACATCCACCACATTGTCATGGTCGGTGGCTCCACTCGTATGCCAGCAGTATCTGAACTGGTCGAATCCATGACCGGCAAGGAAGCAAACAAGTCCGTCAACCCTGATGAAGTGGTGGCCGTTGGCGCCGCCGTACAGGCTGGCGTGCTCAAGGGCGATGTCAAAGACATCCTCCTGCTTGATGTCACCCCCCTCAGCCTCGGTATCGAGACCAAGGGTTCGGTCATGCATAAGCTCATCGAGCGAAACACCACCATCCCGACTCGCCGCACCGAGACCTTTACCACCGCCGATGACAATCAGCCATCAGTAGAGATCCATGTCTTGCAAGGTGAACGCGAGATGTCGGCCTACAACAAGACGCTCGGGAAATTCCAACTCAGCGAACTACCCCCGGCCCCTCGTGGTGTGCCCCAGATCGAAGTCACCTTCGACATTGATGCCAACGGCATCGTGCACGTCAGTGCCAAGGATCTGGCCACCCAGAAGGAAACCGCTATCACCATCACCGGTGAGTCCAAACTGTCCAAGGATGACATCGACCAGATGATCAAGGATGCCGAGGCTCACGCCGAGGAAGACAAGCAGCGTCTTGAAGAGGCCGAAATTCAGAATGAGGCCGACAGCCTGGTGTACAACACCGAGAAGCTTCTGCGTGAACAAGGCGAGTCTCTCAGCGATGATGAGAAGGCCCCAGTCGAGGAAGCCCTCGCCGAGCTGAAGACAGTCATTGGCGAAGACGACTTCGAAGCTATGAAGGACAAGACCGACGCCCTGATGGCGGCAACCCAAATCATCAGCACCAAGCTCTATGAGCAAGCTGCGGCCGAGGCCGACAGTGGTGAGGGCGAAGCAGCTGCGGCTCCTGATGATGACGAGGTCGTTGACGCCGAGATCATCGAAGAAGATGACGAGGACTCCGAGTGAGCAATCGTCCCGGAGACTCCTCAGGCGAAGAGCCTGACGTGGGTAGCGCCGGGGCTTCAGATCCGGAACAATTCGGTTCTGGTGGCCAAGCCGGCGAACCCCCTGCCACTGGCGCCGATGCCCTTGACGCTGAACTTGCCGACCTTCTGGACTCAACTGAGGTTGAGTCCGGGGCGGCCGGTGTCGCCGGCTCCACGAACCCAACCTCCGTTCCGGAAGCACCCCCTCTCAGCGAACTCGAACTGGTGGCGCAGGAACGTGATGGCTATCTGGACGGCTTTCGTCGTCTCCAGGCCGAGTTTGAGAACTACAAGAAGGCTGTTGCCAAACGAGAGGCTGACAGCCGGGCCCGGGCAAACGATTCGCTGGTTAGTGAATTGCTCCCAGTTCTGGATGCCTGCGCATTGGCGATGGCCAATCCGGCCGAAGGATCAAACCCTGAAGACATCGGACGGGTGCAAAAGGCCCTGCTCGATGCCCTCACCCGGCAAGGTCTAGAAATCTTAGATCCGGCCGGAGCGGCCTTTGACCCCGAGCAGCACGAAGCCGTGATGCACGAAGAAGGCGATGGGTCTGATGGGCTTGTCGTGGCCGAAGTACTACGGATCGGCTATGGCTGGAAGGGTCACGTGATCCGCCCAGCCATGGTCAAAACCCAGGGGTAGAACTCGCGAACTGGCAATGTCATCCACTGATATCGCACGAAACAAGATGATGCACCGAGGAGGTGAACATGTCACAACATGATTGGTTAGAGAAAGACTTCTACAAGGTGCTTGGTGTCGCCAAAGACGCTGACGAAAAAGAGATCACCAAGAAGTACCGCAAACTCGCTCGCAAATACCATCCCGACGCCAACTCCGGAGATGAGAAGGCCGAAGAGAAGTTCAAGAGCATTTCCGCCGCCTACGACATTGTTGGCGACAGCGACAAGCGCAAAGAATACGACGAGATGCGGCGCCTCGGTCCTGCTGGTGGCTTTGGTGGATTCAATCCTGGAGCCGGAGCGGGTGCCGGTCGCACCATGAACTTCGACAATCTCGATCTCGGTGACCTACTCGGTGGCGTGTTCGGTCGAGGCGGTGCTGGTCAGGGCGGGCGTGGACCTCAACAACGAGCCAATCCAGCGACAAAGGGTGATGACCTCGAGTCACGTCTCCACCTCAGCTTCGAAGATGCCGTCAACGGTGTTACCACCTCGGTCCACGTCATCTCCGACGCTCCGTGCACCACATGTAGTGGCTCAGGAGCCAAGCCGGGGACCAAACCCGCTACTTGCTCCCGCTGCGGCGGTCGGGGAGTGTTGGACGAGAACCAAGGCATGTTCTCCCTCAGCCAGCCCTGCCCCCAATGTGGCGGCCGAGGCAAGATCATTACCGACAAGTGCGGAACCTGCCGTGGAACTGGCCTTGAACGAAAGACACGACAGGTCAAGTTGCGTGTCCCCGCCGGAGTCAAGAACGGTCAGAAGATCCGCCTCAAGGGGCGAGGCGGACCAGGCCGACACGGCGGTCCCCATGGTGACCTCTTCGTCATCATCGATGTCGCCCCTCATAAGGTCTTTGGCCGCAAAGGCAAACACCTCACCGTCGATGTTCCGGTGTCGTTCTCCCAAGCAGTACTCGGCGACAAGATCAAGGTCCCGACGCTGGATGGCAAGACCGTCACTCTCAAGATGCCAGCAGGCACCCCGAGTGGCAAGACCTTCCGAGTAAAGGGACGGGGTGTCACAACCAAGTCCTCAACCGGAGACCTGCTGGTCACTGTTGATGTGGTTGTGCCAAGCAGTCTCACCGACGAGCAACGCCAAGCGGTAGAAGCCCTCGATCTTGCTCTTGGTCGACCGGCTGCCCCGAGCACGCCGCCCAATGGTTCACCTAACCCGAGCCACGCATCGAAAGACTCCGAGGCCAGCTAATGAATCCTAAGTCACCGAGTCACGCCGTGTATGTGATCTCCGTGGCGGCGGAGATTGCTGGTGTCCATCCCCAAACCCTTCGAATCTATGAACGAAAAGGCCTGCTCTGCCCGGCTCGAACTGGTGGCGGTTCACGCCGCTACAGCGACGCCGACCTGAGCAAGCTTGGACGAATTCTTGAACTCACCGATGAGGGCCTCAACCTGGCCGGCGTCAAAAGAGTTCTTGCCCTGGAAAACGAACTAGACGAAACCAAGAAAGCGATGAATGAACTACGCATCGCTGCCAAAGAAGCAGTGAACGATGCCCATCGTCAACACCGGCGAGAAATCGTTCCCGTCACCAAAGCAGTGACGGTCTATAAGCGGCGCCGTTAAGAAAACAGCGGGCCGACCAATTCTGGGGCTCCCCGGAGCCTCCGCCCAAAGCAAGGAGTGACCTCTCATGGCCTTCGACACCAACCGCTGGACAATCAAAACTCAAGAGGCTGTTGCCTCTGCTATTGAGCGAGCCAAAACTGACTCGCACGCAGAAGTAACGCCGGACCATCTACTCATCGCTCTTCTCGGACAAGTTGAGGGAGTGGTGTTGCCCCTGCTGACCAAAGTAGGCCGCCAACCAAGCACTGTCCGCAAGGACACCGAAGCAGCCCTTGACGACTTGTCAAAGGCCTATGGAAGTGACGCCCAGTTCTCTAAGCAGACAAGCCGAGTTCTGGCCGATGCCGACTCAGTAAGAAGTGAGCTTGGCGATGACTTCTTGTCCACTGAGCATCTCCTGCTCGGCCTCGCCAACCCCGACCCAGGTGGAGCAACCGCTCGCCGCCTGGATCTCTCCCGACAGGAACTGCTCGAAGCCCTGCAGGAAGTCCGCGGCTCACATCGGGTGACGAATCAAACTCCCGAGGACCAGTTTCAGGCCTTGGAAAAATACGGCCGGGACCTGACTGAGGATGCCCGTGCGGGCAAGCTCGATCCGGTTATTGGACGGGATGAAGAGATCCGTCGGGTCGTCCAGGTGCTTAGCCGCCGCCGCAAGAACAACCCCGTGCTCATCGGCGAACCTGGTGTTGGCAAGACGGCGATCGTCGAAGGCTTGGCTCAGCGCATTGTCGAGGGCGATGTTCCCGACAGCCTGCGCAATCGGCGAGTCATTTCACTTGACATTTCCTCCATGCTGGCTGGGGCCAAATTTCGCGGCGAGTTCGAAGAACGACTCAAGGCGGTACTGAAAGAAATTACCGACGCCCAAGGCGAGGTCATCACCTTCATTGATGAGATGCATACCGTTGTTGGTGCTGGTGCGACTGGCGAATCGGCCATGGATGCGTCCAACATGCTCAAGCCCTTGCTTGCCCGCGGTGAGCTCCGCATGGTGGGGGCAACGACCCTGGACGAGTTCCGCAAGTACATCGAGAAAGATGCTGCCCTCGAACGTCGTTTCCAGCAGGTCTTGGTTGGTGAACCAACGGTTGAAGACTCGATCGCCATCCTGCGTGGTCTGAAGGAACGCTACGAGGTTCATCACGGAGTCCGCATTCAAGATGCCGCGCTGATCGCCGCGGCCAAGCTCTCTGACCGCTACCTCACCGGGCGTTTCCTTCCGGACAAGGCCATCGACCTGATGGATGAAGCTGCTTCCAAGCTCCGCATCGAGATCGACTCCCTACCGACGGAGATCGACGTGGTGGAACGCAAGATCCGCCAGTTGGAAATGGAACGGGTTGCTCTGGCTAAGGAGACTGATCTTGTTTCGATCGAGCGTCTGGGCGAGCTGGATGCCGATCTGGCCGATCTGAAGGAGCAATCTCAGGGGATGAAGGCTCATTGGCAGAACGAGAAGGATGCCATTGACACCATTCGTCAACTCAAGGAAGAACAAGAAACCCTTGGTCGTGACTTGGAACGTGAGCCCGACCTGGAGCGTGCCGCCGAGATGCGATATGGCCGCATGCCCGAACTCGAAGCCAAGATTGCCGAAGCAACGGATGCCTTGGCCAAGCTGCAAGCCAACCTCACCATGCTCAAGGAAGAGGTGGATGAGGAAGATGTTGCCGAGGTGGTCAGTCGCTGGACGGGAGTCCCCGTCAGCCGGCTTATGGAATCAGAATCACGCAAGCTGTTGCGACTCGAGGACGAACTCCATCGTCGAGTGATTGGTCAAGACGAACCAGTGCGAGCAGTAGCTAGCGCCATACGTCGAAGTCGGGCCGGCTTGTCGGACCCCGGTCAACCTATTGGCAGCTTTCTTTTCCTTGGCCCAACTGGTGTTGGCAAGACAGAGCTGGCGCGGGCGCTGGCCGACTTCCTCTTCGACGATGAGCGGGCAATGACCCGCATTGACATGAGTGAGTACATGGAGAAGCACTCCGTGAGTCGACTCATTGGCGCCCCTCCCGGCTATGTCGGCTATGACCAAGGTGGTCAGCTAACCGAGGCTGTTCGTCGCCGGCCCTACGCCGTGGTGCTTCTGGATGAGGTCGAGAAAGCTCACCCGGACGTGTTCAATGTCTTGTTGCAACTCCTGGACGATGGCCGCCTCACCGACGGCCAGGGCCGCACCGTTGACTTCAGCAATGTGGTGCTAATCATGACTTCGAACTTGCAGGGTGATCCCAAAGATTTCTTCCGGCCTGAGTTCATCAACCGGGTGGATGACATCGTTCGTTTCTCCGAACTGACCAAGGACGACCTGACCAAGATCGTCGACATCCAGCTTGGGATCCTTGACCGGCGGCTGGCCGAGCGAAGGATCTCGGTTGAAGTCAGCTCCGAAGCAAAAACCAAGCTGGCGGCCATTGGCTATGACCCGGCCTTTGGTGCCCGTCCGCTCAAGCGGGTGATCCAGTCAGAGATCGCCGATCGTCTGGCAGTCTTGATTCTGGATGGTGAGCTTGCCGATGGGCAAGGCGTTCAGATCGATATTGATCAGGACGGAGAGTTCTCCACTGTGGTCAATGCTGATCTGTAGCCCCTAGTTGGCTAGCATCATGAGGTGAACGGTGGCGTACACCCAGTCGCAGGGACAAGCCAAGAGCGACAGCGCTACCAGTGGTTGATCTGGGCGCTCGCGTTCTTTCTTGTTGTTCACCTGGTTGCTCTGGGGACCATGGCACTCATGGTCCAGCCAGGCTTTGATGTTGCCCTCCCGGCGACGGACCGGGCTGCCTATGTGGCGCGGCATCCATGGATCTGGCGGTTGGGGTGGTTGCCGTGGCAGCTATCTGCTTTGTCTGATGTGTTCATCAGTGTGACCCTGATCTTGTGGTTACGTACCCGGTCAAATCGGCTGGCGCTGAAGTGGGCGCTGGCTGGCCTTGCCTTCAATCTTGCTGCCTCCATCCCCGAACAAGTGGGCGAGTGGCGACTGATCACCTCCCATATCGATACCGCTGCTCGGGCTTCTCAGTCAGCCTCGAACCTGGAGTTGTTCGGGCAGGAACAGAACTCGCTGCTTTCGGTGATTGGCGTGTGGGGCGGCTTCGTCTATCTCTTCATGACCTTGGCTTGGCACCGGGCCTTGCGGCTGGGTGCTGGCATCGAGGGTTGGTGGAGCGGGTTCTCGGGCAAGCTGGTCGGCTTCCTAAGCTTGGCCCTGTTCATCTTGACGGTGTTGACCGCTGGTCAAGTGTGGCTGGACTGGGAACCGACCCTCGCCATCACCGTATTTGCTGGAGTGGGCTTCCTGGCAGTCTGCCTATGGGCCTTTGTTGCCGCTGATCTTGCTGGCCGGCTACATCATTTTTACTCCTTAACCGCAGGAGGTTTGGCTGGCAGGGGTTCGGACATCGCCCATCACCTGGTCTGGCCAACAACGGGCCCAGTCTCACTTCTTGCTGGGGTCCTCAATAGTCGTGGCGTTCGAGACATGACTCGGGTCATGCCCTTTGCCAGGCTCCGAAGTGATATTCGTGATGTCGTGTACCTCAACTGGCTGATACCGACGGAGCAGGCGCAGACAGTTCTGCCCTATCCGCTGGCGTGTGATGATCTTGATGGTTACACCCCTGTCTCGGTTCTGACCTACAACCACGGCTCATTCGGGCCGCGATTCCTGGGCCCATTTCGCAAGGTCTTTCCGTCTCCGAATCAGACAAACTGGCGGCTCTATGTTCAACCCGACGACTCTCGGACGGCTCAGGATTCCATCTATTTCTTCAGTACGGCATTGGACTCAACCCCGCATGTACTCGGCTCGCGCTTGGGTTCTGATGGGCTGCCTGCTCACCGGGTGAAGACGATTGAACACACCCGCACTGGCGAACTCGGACCGACCAATAAGTCCAATCCGATCAACGGACCCATGCAAACGATCCGGACGGTCATTGATCCGGGGCGTGGTAGCGGGCCGAGACTTCTAGCCACCACCGTTGAGTCACAAGCCAAGGCGCTCAGTCCAGCGTGGGCGGAACGGTTTACCAATTGGGACTCGGCCGTCTCGTACCTGGTCGAACAGAATGCATCAGTTGTTGTTGACCAAGGAGCCGGGGTAGTCCGAGAATCGCTGATCACTATCCCGGTTCAGATGGGTCAGGTTCGGCCAGCACGCGTGACCGAGCTGAAGGCCAGTGGAATCCCCGCCTGCTTGTTGCCAAATGCCGCCGACTTGTCGTCGGTTCTGGCCTTTGTGTTGCCTGAAGTCACCCTTGATTCCATACGCGAAGGCGTCCGGTACACAATCCCGGACAATTGAGCTGAGGGCTGGTCGGGGCCGACGATAGGGTTGTCGCCCGTGCCAGCAACAATTGTCGTCGGAACCCAATGGGGTGACGAGGGAAAAGGTAAATTTACCGATCTCCTCGCCAAAGAGATGTCTATGGTCGTTCGTTACCAGGGGGGCCACAACGCTGGTCACACCCTGGTCGTCGACGGCGAAACGTTCAAGCTTCAGCTTGTGCCCAGTGGGGTGCTCTATGACCACATCACCCCGGTCATCGGCAACGGGGTCGTGGTTGATCCCTTCGTCTTGCTCAAAGAGATGGCGATGCTTCGGGACCGAGGCATTGACGTGTCTGGTCTGTTGCTCTCAGGTAACGCCCACTTGATCCTGCCCTACCACCAAGAGTTGGATGCGCTGCATGAGCGTCACCTTGGCAAGAACAAGCTTGGAACCACCAAGCGGGGCATCGGACCGGCCTATGCCGACAAGTCCATGCGGCTCGGCATCCGGGTGCAGGATCTGCTGGATGAGGACATTTTCCGGGAGAAGCTACATGGGGCTTTGTCTCACACCAACAAGGTCCTGACCAAGGTCTTCAACCGTCTGCCCGTTGATCCCGACGAGCTTGCCGACCGGGTTCTTGGCGAATGCTTGGAGGGCATCAAGCCCCATATTGCCGACACCGTCAACGCCATCCACGATGCGTTGGACGCGGGCCAACATGTTCTGTTCGAGGGGGCCCAAGCCACGTTCTTGGACCTGGATCACGGCACCTACCCCTTCGTCACCTCCTCCAATCCAACTGCAGGTGGTGCGTGCCCGGGGGCCGGAATTGGCCCCCGAGATGTTGGCCGAATCCTCGGCATTGCCAAGGCATACATCACCCGGGTCGGAGCAGGCCCGTTCCCCACTGAGCTGTTCGACGACTATGGCGACAAGATGGTCGATATTGGTCGTGAGTTTGGAACCAACACCGGCCGCCGTCGCCGCCCGGGCTGGTTCGATGCGGTCATGATGCGCCACGCGGTGAAGATCAACAGCTTGAGTGATCTGGCCATCACCAAACTTGACGTCATGGACACCTTTGACACCGTCAAGATCTGTGTTGCTTATGAGATTGACGGCAAGCGGGTGGAGAAACTGCCCTATCACCAGTCAGACGTTCACCGGGCCAAGCCAATCTATGAAGAGATGCCTGGCTGGAAAACCGATCTTTCTAAAGCGACCGAACCTGGTCATCTTCCGGAGAACGCTACTGCCTACCTCCGGCTGCTCGAAGACCAGGTTGGCGTACCGGTCACTCTGGTGTCGACCGGGCCGGGACGCGATCAATACATCCACTGGGCCTAGTCAATACTGGTCCTTATTAGCTGAGCAAACGAATGCTCATGATGCCCGGAAGGATTAGTCTTCTTGTCGTCGCTGGGGTAGTGGTAAGCCCTCGCGCTCGGCTACAGGAGCCATTCCTCGCAGCAGGGGTGGAATCCAGTCACCGTTGGAATCAGTGTCTGCCTTGACCGTTTCAGAGGATTCTTCGCCTGGCATGGAGGCAGCGTGAGACTCGGTTTCAGCTACTGCCGAAACTAGAACCGGTTCCGGTGTGGCTGTTTGTGAGAGATGAGTCTCGAATGAGTCGGTCTCGAATGAGTCGGTCTCGAAGTTGGCAGTCTCTGGAGTTTCTATTCCCAGTGGCTCCGGAAGAGGAAGCGATGAGGTGAAGACCGCCGGTTCAGGGGTCAAGGGTTCGAACGTGTCTGCATCGAACGTGTCTGCATCGAACGTCTGTGGCTCCGGTTCGAAAGCTACTGGCTCGTACTCGATCTCTTGAGGCACAATCTCTGGCAGTGGGGTTGGCGTCGGAGAGTCCGATGGGAATGGTGACGCTGAGCCAGCGGCAAACGGGTCGCTGATATTGCTGCGACTCTGTCTTCCCTGGCCAGAAACAGTCCCGTCTCCCGGACTTCGGCGCTTGTGTTGCGCCGATTCTGCTCCATTGGAAGCAAGCTCCGGTAATGCGTTGAGTGGCAACTCACCCGCCAATGGCTCGCCTTTGGTGGCCTCAGCCACGCCGGAGGCTATGGAAATCGGGTCAGCAAACGGGTCAGAAAAGGGTGATGTTTCCAGATTGAGGTTGCTGGCGGCCCCCTCGACCGTGGGTATTGACGCTGCTGCGGCTTCGTCGGCTTTGAGCACGCTCAACAGGTCTGCAGCCGAAGGGCTCGACGGCTCAGCTAGAGCAGCGGTCACCGGAGTGTTCACTGGCTTTGGCCGAACGGTTGTTGCCGGAGCAGTGGCTTCTGAAGCTGCTGGTGGTGGCGGGTTGGTTGCCACAGCCTCGACCTGGGAAACGGGGGTCTGTGGTTCGGTGGCTACATCCTTGCTGGTTGGTGCCGGGATGTTCTGCGCCTGTTCTGGTGCGGTGGCGGCAGGGCCAGCCATCGCTGTTTCGACCAGGTTGTTCTTGCGACGGCCAGCCATCTTGGCTCGACGATTCTTCGACTCGTCCTTGGATGGCTTTGTCGTCTTTGCCTTGACAGGTTCGGACTTGCCGCGACGCTTCTTTTTCTTCTTGGACTTGCCAGACTCGGAAGCACCAGCAGAGGAGACTTGTGTCTCTGGCGCTTCTCGAGCGTTTTCGAGGTCGTACTCGAAGGTTGAATCAGGGTCATCAAAGAAGGTGAAGGTATTGTTTCCACCTTGTGGTGAACTGGATTTGAGGCTGCGCTTCTGTTTGCGGACCTGATGCTTGCTCGCCACTTTTGATTTTTGACCGGCGCGCAGCCCACTGTGCTCGACCGCGCAGCTCTTGCACACCAGCTTCTTCTTGCCGATCCGGGCCGTTATGAGACAGGCAGAGCAGAATTCATCACCACAGATACCGCAGACGTCGTCAGCAGTATCTAGAGGGTCGTTTTTGCAGCGTCCGTTCATGTCGGCCACCTCCTCAGGTATTTTCCGGGCAGACTGTTATCTCTCAAAGGTCGGCAGCTTTTTTCGTTGGCTTGAGTAGTCGTTTGGACCAAACAAACGCAGGAAAACACCTAGAAGACAAACGCGAGACCAAGCGAGACGGAGACAGTCGTGTCGATTCCCAATGTTTTGGCAGACCGCTATGCCAGCCCGGCCATGGTGAGCCTGTTCGACCCGATCAACCGGGTTCGAACTGAGCGACAGTTCTGGTTGGCCGTATTGCGAGCCCAAGCCGACCTTGGACTGGCGGCCGAAGACGGTGTCATCGCTGACTATGAGGCCGTTCTTGATCAGATCGACTTGGAATCGATTCGTCAACGTGAGATCGAGACTCGCCATGATGTGAAAGCCAGACTGGATGAATTTTGTGCGCTTGCTGGACATCAACACTTGCACAAGGGACTGACTTCTCGGGATGCAACCGAGAATGTGGAACAGCTCCTCACTTGGAAAGCGCTGCAACTCATCGACAATCGGGTTGTTGCGTTGCTTGGTCAGATTGCCCGATTGGCCGCCAGTTATGCCGAGACTGTGGTGGTAGGGCGGACCCACAATGTTGCCGCCCAACCAACAACGATCGGGAAGCGGTTTGCCCAGTTCGGCGAAGAACTCTTGATGGGTCTCGAGCATCTCCGTGATATCCAGTCACGTTTTGCCTTGCGTGGGCTCAAGGGGCCAGTTGGTTCTCAGCAGGATCTCTCCTTCCTGATGGGGTCGGCGGAGACTGTCGCCCAGTTGGAACAGCAGGTCGCTGATGAGCTTGGGATTCCAAAGGTCATGAACGCGGTCGGCCAGGTGTATCCCAGATCCTTGGACTTCAGCTTGGTCGCTGCCTTGTCCCAACTTTCTGCTGGGCCAGCAAACCTGGCCCTACTCATCCGTCTGATGGCCGGACATGATCTAGTAACGGAGGGGTTCCGGCCCGGTCAGGTCGGCTCATCGGCCATGCCTCACAAGATGAACACTCGCAGTTGCGAGCGAATCAGTGGGCTTGCGGTCATCTTGAAGGGCCACGTCACCATGGCTTCTGGCCTTTCGGGCGAGCAATGGAACGAGGGTGATGTTTCGTGCTCGGTGGTTCGGCGGGTGGTAATTCCCGATGCGTTCTTTGCCTTGGATGGGCTGTTAGAGACGTCGTTCTCGGTGCTGGAAGGGTTTGGGGTCTTCCCGGCGGTAGTGGCCGAAGAGCTCGACCGGTACTTGCCCTTCTTGGCCACCACAACCCTGCTGATGCATGCGGTTAATGCTGGTCTTGGGCGAGAGAGTGCCCATGAGCTGATCAAGGATCATGCGGTGGCAACGGCGCTGGCCATGCGGGAGGGCGAGGGTGACGGCCAGGCGTTGCTGCAACGCCTGGCCGACGACGGGGCCTTCCCCGGCAATCAGGCCGAACTCGAAACGTTGATTGCGGACCCAACATCAATGTTGGGCACGATTGATGGTCAAATCAGTGGGTTCTGCCGTCGAGTGAATGTCTTACTCGAAGCGAATCCAGAGGCTTCTTCTTATCGCGGTGGCGAGATCCTGTAGGTCCTGTAGCGCAAAACGAGCTGTGCCCGACAGTTAACTGTCGGGCACAAACACTGATGTGGTCGGGACCGGCGTCGATCCGGTGACCTACCGCTTTTCAGGCGGTCGCTCTGCCAACTGAGCTACCCGACCATCTTGAAACCGATGGTCTCCAGAAGAATTCGCTCTGCCGGTTTCTCCAAGGAACCGAACCGGCTTACACCGGAGGATTCCATGGGAGAATTCGCCTAGCGAATGACTCCAAGAAATCCGAAGGATTTCAGCGGTCCCGACGAGATTTGAACTCGCGACCTCCGCCTTGACAGGGCGGCGTGCACTCCAGACTGCACTACGGGACCAGTTTGTTCGGTTGGAATATTGCCGGTGGCTTTTGACGGCCACTGACCTCATTCCGGTTGAACAAGAACTTGCTATTCGTGACCTCCGATTTTCGAGAAAATCGGAGGCTGTAGTACCCCCAACGGGATTCGAACCCGTGTTCCTGCCGTGAAAGGGCAGTGTCCTAGGCCACTGAACGATGGGGGCTCGGTGACAATGGAGGCTGGTGCCCCGCAAGGCTGAATCAATGTAGCACGCAGCATCTAAACCGCCACCACATTTTCAAGCACTCCTGCCCAGTTTGCTCTGCCTCTCACTCTTGCCGGCTGCTCTAGATCAGCCCCTCCGCGTAGATAATGCACTTGGCGACCCAATAACGGGTCGTCAACTCCATTATCTTCAGCTGTGGATCTTCGTTGAATCTGCTTTGGCAATGCCGGACTCGTTGGCAATAGGGTCCAAGGGTGCGAACGCGAGACATCTTCATCAGTGCTGTTGGGGGATACCTGTTGGGCACGATCCCCAGTGCGGACATTGCCTCGCGTGTTGCTGGGGGACCCGACCTGCGCCAGTCAGGTAGTGGTAATCCAGGGGCTGCGAATGCGGCATCGGTTCTCGGCCCGAAGTTTGGGTTGGCGGTCTTAGCTGTTGATATTGCCAAGGGGGCAACCGCGGCCAGTCTTGGCCGAAGACTGGGTGGTCGTGCACTTGGAGGCGGTATGGCTGGGCCGGCCTTGGCCCAGGTGGCGTCCAGCAGTGCGGTGATAGGCCACTGCCACCCGGTCTGGTCTGGCTTTCGTGGTGGCAAGGGAGTGGCGACTGGAGTTGGACAGGTTCTGGCCACCTTCCCCGCCTTCTTTCCCTTTGACATAGCGGTTGCCCTCGCAACTGCCGCCTTACCCCAATGGAAACAACGAGCTTTTGCCACCACCACGGTGGCCTCGGTTTCGTGGGTCGGTCTGGCCTTGCTCTGGTGGCGTCGAGGCTTGTCCAACTTGTGGGGCCCGGCTCCAACCGTGGCCCTGCCGGTTGGCGCCGCTGTTTCCAGCACCGTGATTTTCCTGAGGTTCCGGGCTGCTCGTTAGGCAGCAAATAGCCCGATCGTGACTGCTGGGTGGCCGCGAGCAGGGACAACACACTGAGCCGTCCGAGATCTGGGCGGCTCACTCGCCGGCACTAACATGGCCGTAGGTGAGGTGTGAATCCCCAGCGCATTGTCGACCAGTATCATGGGCCCCGGACTGGGAGAAGGCTCTTAGCGATGGTTGATTCAGACGATGTTGCCCCTCGCCATGGCCGGGGTCCGATTGAGATCCATGACACCGAAGACGTCCTGAACCAAACGATTGAGTGCCGCCTCTATCCGACCGATGACCGTGTAGTGCATTCGTTTTTGTGTGATCTAGCGATAGCCAAAGACGGTGTCCTTACCGATGAATGGAAAGGACGAAAAACCGAGGCTGTCACCTGTCTGCGGAGTTGATTGCGGCTATGGAGTCTGGTGGTGATGTCGAGTCGGTTTTGGCTGTGTTGGATTCGGGTATTGACTTGGGGAAGTTGTGGGATGCGGCGCAGGTGTTGATTGGGGGGTCTCTTGAGGTGAGTGAGCCGTTGATGACCGGTGTGCCGGTTGGTGAGGATTTGGGTTTTGGTCCGGCGATGTTTGCTTCTCCTGTTGATGTAGCTCGGGTGGCGGCTGGGTTGGTTGGGTTGTATCGCGATGCTGCTGGCCGGGGTGATTGGATTATCGCCGCTATCACTTGATTGTTGGAGCATCCAGAGAAGTGTGTGCCCGGTGACTAGTCTGCTTCTAGGCTCGGATTGATTGACTCACAGAATTCGCCGATCGCCACATTTTGCAAGTTCGCCTGAGAACGTTGCATCGACACCCAACTCCTGTTGTTCATTCTGTACCCGTAGTCCAGTGCGGCGTCGATCTCGTCTCGAGGCACGGCTGGACCATCCAGCTGGTCATCGGGGACAGCCATGAGGTAGGAGAAGGTGAAGAAGGGTTCGAATTCGACTGGGAAGGCTGAGCGGGCGGCCCACAGGTCATCGAGTCCCGTTGGAGACAGTCGCATGCCGACGAACCAGGTCCAAGAGTTGTTGATGGTGTTGCAGAACTCGATTGCTGCGGTGTGTTTGCGGACTAGTGAGGGTGTGCCGGTGTAGAGGATGGTTGGTTCAGCGTTACAGGCGTCGGCCATCTGGTTGAATATTGCAACGGTTTCGCTGTAGTACGTTTCGTCATCGAGGAAGGTGTAGAGAGTTTGCTCGTCTCGGATTTCTTCGAGCCGGTTGCGGTGTTTGGATTTGAGTGATTCCGAGGCGAGCATGGTGTCGGCGAACTCTTCGGTCATCGCTGCGGGGGTACCGGTCGGTACTGCGGGATCGTCGTTGACGAGGGTTTGTTGGCCAAAGGCAATGAGGGTGTGGCAGAAGTCGGGGGTTTCGGAGTAGGCCAGTGGTTCGTCTGGGCCGCCTGGTATGCAGGCGGTCAGCAAGCTGAGTGCCACTATCACCAGGGTGATGATTCTGGGTGCTCTGCTTGCCATGCTTGTTTCAACGGCCTGATTCTGTAGTTCCTTAGCGTCAGGTCCAACTTTTCTGGCTGCTCTTGTTTGGTCTTGGCTCTTGGTGGGGCGGCATGGTCTTGCTGAGGGGTGAGACTTGCTCGTTCCGTTTGTCCTCATACGGTGGGAAGTTCTGGCGGAACTCTCCGCCCGACCGGAATAGAGACTCCGAAAGATGAGTTTGTTGCCTGTGCCCAAACCAGACATTGCCCTGATCACCGACTCGTCGGCCCAACTGACTCCCGAGCTGATCCAGCAATACCAGGTTGAGGTCATACCCGTGACCATCAGTCTCGACGGCCAGGACTATCAAGAAGGCGTCGACCTCGATGCCGACAAGTTCTATCGTCTGCATCAACCCGGATCTGACCTCTCAACATCACAACCCCCGCCGGGACTCTTTGTAGAAGCAGTCGAACGAGCAGCTGTGGCCGGGGCAACCGAGGTTCTCGCCATCCTCGTCAGCTCGGACTATTCAGGAACTGTTCAGAGCGCCAAGGTTGCGGCCACCCAGACCTCGATTCCTCTCCACATTGTCGACACCGGAACCGCATCCTTCGGTGTGGCCTGCTGTGTCATCGCCGCCCACGAAGCCTTGGAGGCCGGAGCTTCGGTCCATGAGGCCATTGGGGCAGCAAATCAGATGTCGGGCAAGGTTGAGAGTGTCTTTGTCCTGCAAGGCCTGGAGCTGGCCGGCCGGTCTGGCCGATTCCAGCAGGTCGGCCTCGGCGGTCAGTCAGACCGCACAGACCAGTCAGACCCGTCAGACAGCACAGACGAAGAAGAGGGCATCATGGTGCTGTGGACCGGTGGTGGTGAGTTAGAAGTGGTGGACACCGTGTTCACCACCGAGGAAGCCGTCCAGGCCATGGCCAGCCGCGCATTGCGCGACCAGGTCGAGATTCGGGTGGCGTCTTCCCTGGCTGGCCCGGAAATGGCTCCGATGAGCGAAGGCTTGGATGCTCTTTTGGCCGCCAACCCGTTAGTCAAAGGCTTCGTGCACTACCGGGTCGGACCTTCCGTCGCCGCCCAAACCGGACCAGGTACAGCCGGAATCTTCTACTACCCAGCCTGATTGATCCAGCCTGAATCACCTGCCGGAATTGCGCCCCGACTGAGTCAGCCTCGAGCCCGAGTCGAGGGGGACCCGTCTCTTGCTAGTCCAGGGGTTCGTCGAGGATCAGGGGAGGGCACCAGTCAAGGCATCAACAATGTCGCCCAGCATGAAGCCGAGCACCCGATACACCTCGGTCAGATAGCTGTTCGGATCCTCAGGATCGGGGCTCTCAAACATCAGCTCGTCGTCTTCACTCACGTCAAGCCGAGTTCCGATCACCAGGCGGAGATCGTTGATGACCAGCATCCAGGAGTTCAGCTGCTCCTCATCCAACTCCTTGGAGTCCATCGATTCGCGTACGGTCTCGATAGCAGCCCGGCGGTGGTCAACCAGCTGGCCCCGAGCCAGGATCTGATAGCCAGCATCCATGTCTGGGTCATCGGCGTAGGCCGTGGGAAACAGGCGGGTCAGGTCCGGTGAGTCGCTGTCCAGCACCTCATCCAACTCCTCAGCCAAAGACACCAAAAGCTGGCAAAGATTGTCCGGAAAGTCCATCCGGAACCTGCCACTATCCAAGGCGGTGACCAGAGGCCGGAACACCACCTCACTGTCTTGTTCGAGTTCCTCCGGCCCCAACCCGTCAGAGTCCTCAGACTCCCCAGATGGCTGCTCTTTATGGTCGCTCACGGGCCACCCTCACTCATCGTGTTCCATGGTGGCCCAAAGCCCGTGGGAGTGAAGCTGATGAACGTGGCGCTCACACTCGCTGCGGGTTCCTGTTGCCACATTGGCTCGACCCTTCTCATGCACATCACGCATCAACTTGTCGGCTTTGGCCTGACCGAATCCAAACAACTTGCGGAAGACGAAGCTGACATAGTTCATCAGGTTGATCGGGTCGTTCCAAACAATGACTGCCCACGGACGGTCCTCATCGACCAGCACATCACCCTCGGGCAACAAGACTTCCATCGGCGCGGTTTCACTCATGAGAACTTTGCTCACGGTGATCTCACTCATGAAATACCCCCGGGGGTCAGGCCTGAGTCGGTGACAATAGCTGAGGTCGAGCTAGTCACGGCACTTCCGGCTGACGTCATGCTTCCCAGAGTTAGGTGCAACCACAGGGCGACACACCAGACCGCAAGTGAGCCAGCAACATGCAGCTCGACCAGACCAGCGGGGACCCCGAGTGCGTATTGCAGGTACCCCAACGCCCCCTGGCTCACGGTTAGTGCAAGGAGGACCTGGACCTGGGCAAAAGGCGTCTTGCCCCCAGACCCCTCAAACCTTGTCGCTGCTGCTTGTGACCGCAACTGAAAGGCCAAAGCAACAATGAGAGCAACCAGGACCCAGGCCGTTGCACTATGCACCTGGGCAATGGAACGGAGATCAAAGGACAGGCGAAGGGCCTGGCTGTCACCACTATTGGGTCCAGTACCGGTGACCAAGGTGCCAACCATGAGCACCACGGTTGCCATAACCATCACTGCCCGGCTGAGATTCAGTGTGAGCGCTGAAGGAGTCAGTGTGAGCGCTGAAGGAGACTGGCCAGCGGCTTGCTGAAGGATCGAGTCGGTCTCAGTCGCGTTGGTCTCAACCGCATCAGTTTCGATAGCAGATTTGCGCCACAAGACCATGACGTTCCAGATCAAGACGATTGACAGGAGGAAGTGCACGCTCACGAAGAGGGGATGCAGGTCGACCCAGACCGTCATGCCCCCAAGAACGACTTGGGCCAGCACTCCAGCAACCAAACCCCAGGCCCAGGGATACAGGTCAGGTCGTCGGGGAACTCGCCGATAGGCACCAAGGGCAGCGGCAATAACAATGACGCCAATGACACCGGAGATCAGGCGGTTGCCAAATTCGATCCAGCTATGGAAGGCCCACTCAGGCACCAATTGGCCTTCGGAGCATTTCGGCCAGTCTTCACACCCAAGACCGCTTTGGGTTAGTCGTACGGCGGAGCCACTGAGGACAATCAGCACCAGGAAAACACCAGCAACACCAACGATCTGGCGATACCGGTTGGCCGAAATGCCGGTGGCCGCTTCAGGGCTCGTCTCCGGATTGGCAATGGTCACCACCACAACGCTAAGGAGCGGAGACTAGAGGGGCAACTTCTACTCCCTGGAGCACAGAAAGAATTGACGCATCAAGAACAAGAAGCAAGAACAATCGGCGACCGGCCAGAGTTCACAACTCAGCACCGTCTGCTCTTGACATCGCTCGGTACCCTATGTTCCGTGGTTCTAACCGCATCTGTGACCCGATCAAGGGTGGGGGCATTCGTCGCCCTTACCAAACCTCGAATTATCGAATTACTCCTTGTCAGTACTGTGCCGACAATGGTGCTGGCTGAACGCGGCATGCCCTCTGTCTGGCTCATGATCAACACGGTCATTGGTGGCTCACTGTCAGCCGGCGGCGCCAACGCCATCAATATGTACGTCGATCGAGATATTGACGCCAAGATGGAACGGACGAAGGGGCGACCGCTCGTCACTGGCGAGATCCAGCCCCAAGAAGGACTGATCTTCGCCATTGGTCTAGAAATCGTGGCTTTCTTCTACCTCTGGCATTTCGTAAACCTGCTTTCCGCTGCCCTGGCCGTTGCTGCCTGCCTCTTCTATGTGTTCGTGTACACCATCTGGCTGAAACGAACCTCGACTCAAAATATTGTCATTGGCGGGGTCGCTGGTGCCGCTCCAGTACTGATTGGCTGGTCAGCGGTCACCAACTCGGTTGGCTGGCCCGCAGTCCTGCTGTTCTTGGTGGTTTTCTTTTGGACCCCACCACACTTCTGGGCTTTGGCCATCCGCTACGAATCTGACTATGCCGCGGCCGAAGTTCCAATGATGCCGGTGGTAGCCGGGCACAAGTCGACGGCCCGTCAAATGTTTGTCTACTCCCTCATTGTCTGGGCTGTCAGCCTTGCCTTGTGGCCAGTGGCCAATATGGGCTGGATCTACGTTGGTTCGGCCGTCGTTGTCGGAGCCATGTTCTCCGGCGGTGCTCTGGATCTTGTTCGAGAGACGAATCCGGCGGTTCTCGAGAAAAAAGCCATCCGCTACTTTGGCTTCTCCATCACCCATCTCACCATCTTGTTTGCCGCCGTTGCCATCGACATGTTGGTTGGTTGGGGAACCTGAATGAGCAGAGTTTCCGATCCTGACTCTAGAGCGGTTAGAGTACGAGCCTGCTGTTTGGGTGGGCCTGACGCGCGATGCGTTGGGCCTTTGTCTGACAGCTCGTTCTTGCCGCCTCGTTCTCGACGGCAGCGAAATCCGTCCTGTATCCACCGAACCGCGCTGAGGCCCCCGCAACCATGGCATTGACTCAAACTCGCACCGAGACTGATTCAACGACTGACTCAATCCAGACCTCCGATTCCGCTGCCAGGCCCGCTCTGGAACGCGTCTTGAGCACCAGCGATCACAAGACGATCGGTCGGATGTGGATTGGTGCTGGCGCCGCCTTTGTGCTCCTAGCTCTGGTCTTGTCCACGATTGCCAGCATCGAACTGATCGACCTCGGCTCCGTTGGATTGTTTGAAGACGAGGGACAATTCGTTCAAGCTTGGTCAGCGGGAAGAACCCTCCTGCTCTTTGGTGGTGTCATCCCCGTCCTCATCGGCTTAGCCACCTACCTCACACCACTCCAGGTTGGCGCATCAGCCATCGCCTTTGGCCGTGGGGCAGCTGGCGCCTTTTGGACGTGGCTTCTCGCTACCGGAATCCTGATCTTGGCTGTGGTGGCCAACGGCGGACCAGCCGGTGGTTCCAAGGATGCCGTCCTGCTGTGGATCTTGGCCCTTGGAACCATGCTTGTCGGTTTCTGCTGGGCCTTTGTCTGCATCGCAACCACCATCCTCGGTGCTCGAACCATCGGCATGCGGTTGGAACACGTGCCAATCAGCACCTGGTCATTCCTGGTCTTCTCCCTTCTTGGGCTCCTCACCCTCCCGATCCTGATTGGCGAGCTTGGCTTGGCCTACGCCGATGTCAGCGCTGACTACTTGTCCACCAAGGTCGATCGTCAAGCCCTGCTGTCCATCCTCAATAGCCTCAGCCTGGCACCGGCTCTGTACTGGGTCGGCATTCCTGTCCTGGGCATGGGACTCGATGTTGTCGCGACCCAATCCGAGTCAAGGGTCCGATTCCACAAGCCAGCGCTTGCCTTGATCGGCTCGTTACTTGTCCTTTCGTTCGGGGCAGACATCCTGACTTTCGGAGGTCGTGGCCGAGCCATCGAGTTTGACAATGCCGTGCTTGTCCTCGGAGTTCTTGCCGCCGTGGTTCCGATCCTCCTTCTCCTTGGCATGGCCGCTGATGCGGTCAAGAACGGTAAGCCGGCCACTAACACCCCGCTTGTTGCTGGCATGGCCGCTATGGCCTTACTTGCGGTTGGCGCCCTCGTTGCCCTCCTGGCGCTGATCGAACCAATTCTCGAATTCGTTGCCGATGCTTCAAACAGTGAGATCGACGTCAGCTCAGCCCTGCGCCTTGCCGACTCTTCGTTCCACGAAGGCATTCGTGGTTTGATCCTCGGGGCGGTCTTGCTCGGAATCGTGAGCTCAGTCCATCATTGGGGTCACAAGATTTGGGGCCGTTCGCTGGACGACAAGCTAGGCATGCTGAGCATCTTGCTCGTCTCTGCTGGCACGATTGCCTGGGGCGGCGCCTATGTCATCAGCGGCATGCTGGAGCAACCAGCACTTCCTGGCATCGGTGTTGGACCAAAGGATGGGGTGGAGGTGCTCAATGTGCTAGCCACCATTGGCTTCGCTGTACTCGGCCTGGGTGCTCTAGTGTTTCTTGCCAACCTGGCTCGCACCGCACTTGGAACGGGAACAACACCCGAACCGTGGTCTGGGCAGTCACTTGAGTGGACCACGTCTTCACCACCCTCCCTTGGCAACTTTGCTTCCGCACCAGTCATGGAGTCAACGAGCGGTATGGCCGTACTGAGCCAACCCACGCCGAACAAGGCAGAGGAAGCCTGATGACCGATATCACCGTCTTCGACGCCCTCCCCGAAACTGTTGCTGCACCCGAGGCCTCTCGGCCTCGCTTGTTGGTGATCGGCACCGCCCTAGCTGCCATGGCGGCAACCATGGGCATGGCTGGCTTGCTTGGCATCTATGTGCAGAGCCGGGCTGCGGTCTTGGCCCAAGGCGAAATCTGGCTGCCAAAGGGAGTCACCATCCCCCTGACCCAGCCCAACATGATGGCCATCACCCTGGTCATGTCCATGGTGGCTATGGCCTGGGCTGTATCAGCCATTCGCCATGACGACCGAGCAAACACCCACATTGCCTTGTCGCTTTGTGTTGTCTTTGGCTTCGCCTATCTTGCCCAGACTGGCTTCTTACTTGAGATTATGGGAATGCCTGCCGCCGGGGACGAGCTGGCTCGTCCCCCCTTGTTCTACGCCCTTATCGGTGCCCACATGTTGATCATGGCCGCAGCAATGCTGTACGTGATAGTCATGGGATTGCGTACCTTAGGTGGCAACTACAACGCCAAAGATGTTGAAGGCATTTATGGCGCTGCTCTGTTCTGGAATGTCGCCGTTGTGCTGTACCTCGTTGTTTGGTACGCCATCTACATCACCAAGTAGGACCGTCAAACGATGCTCACCTGGGGTTCAAAATATCTATTGGCATTGTCAGGAGCAGCGCTTCTTGGTGCCATGGTCTACGGCTTAGTCACCGGCGGTGACCCGATTGGTGTGGTCAGCGTCGGCTACAAGGGGGGCGTCGGCGCTCACCTTGGTTACACCATCCTGATCTTTACCAGCCTTGTGACCTTTGCTCTGGCCATGGTTGGCATTGCTACTCGTGACGGTGATGCCCAAGCAATGGCCGATTCGGCTGGAGTCTCAACGGTTCCCGCACTGCCAACCCTTAGCTCGGTTTATTGGGCTCCCATCACCGCCTTTGGTGTGGCCTTGTTGATCATTGGCCTGGCCATGAGCAAGGCCTTCTTAGTCCTTGGCCTCCTCACCTTGGTCGTCATGGCCATCGAGTGGATGATCACGGCTTGGTCTGACCGGGCATCTGGTGACCCCGAAGCCAATGCCATCATCCGTTCGCGCGTTCTTGGGCCAATCGAGGTTCCAATGCTTGGCATGCTGTTGTTCGGCACCATTGCCATTGCCGGCTCCCGAGTATTCCTTACCGTTTCAGCGGTTGCTGCGGTCGTGATCGGCGCCATTGTCACCCTGACCGTCTTTGGTCTTGCCGTGCTGATGTCCAAGCGGGACCTGCCACGAAGCCTTGTCTCTACCATCATGGTCGTCGGTGCTCTGGCTATTCTCGGCGGCGGTATCTTCGGTGCCCAAAAAGGGATCCGAGACTTTGAGCATCAGGGAGTAAGCGATGGGGCTGATGACGGTGGCCACGGCGAAGGTGAAGGCGAATAACTCATGACCTCAAGGAATCCCTTGCGACGTTTCAATGTCCGCGGTGGCGTGACCCTCTTGGCGTTGACGTTGCTGGCCGCTTCGTGCGCCGACGACAAGCCCCTCAACACCTTTGAGCCACGCGGCAAGAAGGCTCAAACCATCTATGACTCCATGGTCCACATCTGGTGGATTGTCCTCGTTGTTTTCATACTGGTGGTTGGCGGTACTATTGCCCTCACCATCAAGGGTCGAGTCAAGCCCGAGGACTATGATGAGAACGACCTCCCGGCCCAGGTCCATGGCCACAAGGTGGCCGAACTTGGTTGGACTATTGCCCCAGCCATCTTTTTGGCCGCCATCTCCGTCCCCATGGTCAACACCATCTGGCAGCTGGAAGAGGACAACGCGCCGGGCGAACTTGACGTGATGGTTATTGGCAACCAGTGGTGGTGGGAATACCGCTATGACATTGATGGTGATGGCTTCTTCGAAGATGCCGATGGTGACGGCGAGTTGTATGGACCCGAAGGAACCGGCGACCAGGACGACAAGGAATGGCCACTCAACATCGCGCTTGATGACGATGACCTTTCGGTCCCCAATCAGCTGGTCATTCCCGCAGGCCAACAGGTCGACCTAACCCTGACCTCTCGCGACGTTGTGCACTCCTTCTGGATTCCGCGCCTCAACGGAAAGCGAGACACCGTTCCCGGGCGCCTGACCTACTGGTCAATCCATGCGGATGAGCCTGGCGAGTACAACGGGTGGTGCACCGAGTTCTGTGGTCTGTCCCATGCACGAATGCGGATGAGCGTCGTTGTGCTTCCTGAGGCCGAGTTCGATCAGTGGTTGGCCGAACAGAGTGCGCCGTCAGAAGTCCCAGCCGAGGGCACCGATGAACGTGCCGGCTATGACGTCTTTGTCTCCCAGTGCTCTCGTTGCCATGTTGTCAGCAATGACGACCAGGATCTGCAAGACGCGTATCCCAAAGATTTCGAAGCTGACCTGCTCAATGGCGCGGCCCCGAATCTGACCCACTTCGCTAGCCGAAGTGTCTTTGCTGGCGCCACCTACAGTCAGTACTTCGGGATCGATCCCGATGATGACAACTTGGACACTGACCAGTACCTGAATCTGTCCGATATTGGCAAGTTCAATGAGGCCGATGTGTTGGCGTGGATCAAGGATGCGCCAAGCCGGAAGGCAATGTTTGCCGAAGGCAGGCGCGGCATGCCCTCCTTCGACACCCTGTCCGATATTGATCTTGACAATCTCGTCGCCTACTTGGCGACCCTCGATTAGGAGCTATTGATCCCATGGCGATCTTTAACGAGCCCCTCCGCTACAGCCTTCCCGAAGGTGACAAGCCTGGAGTAGCCAATCCGCTTGGAGTTTTCTCCCGGCCACGGTCAGAGACTGGCCTGAAAGACTGGTTGACGACTGTCGATCACAAGAAGATCGGCATCATGTATGGCTCAGCGGCCGTATTCTTCATGCTGATTGGCGGGGTTGCTGCCCTGCTCATTCGAATCCAGCTGGCTACACCAAATAGCAATTTCTTGTCGGCAGATGCCTATAACCAGGTGTACACCATGCACGGCACGATCATGATCTTCTTGGTGGTGATGCCCATCGGTGCTGCTTTTGCCAACTTCTTGTTGCCCTTGCAAATCGGTGCCCGAGATGTTGCCTTCCCCCGAATCAACGCCTTCAGCTTCTGGTGCTTCTTCCTCGGAGGGCTGATGCTGAACTCCAGCTGGTTCCTCGGTGGAGGTGCCGATGGTGGCTGGTTCAACTACGCACCAAACAATGGCGTTGCCTACTCACCGTCGCACGGCATTGACTTTTGGAACGTCGGACTACTGATCACCGGCATTGCCTCTCTAAGCGGCGCCATCAATTTGATTACCACGGTCCTGAACATGCGGGCCCCCGGTATGGACCTGATGAAGATGCCAATCTTCGTGTGGATGTCCCTGGTTACCCAGTTCCTTCTCCTGTTCGCCATCCCCGTCATCACTGTTGCTCAGGTCTTGTTGTTGATGGACCGGGTCTTTGATGCCAACTTCTTTAACGTCGAGCAAGGGGCAGACCCGCTCTTGTGGCAGCACCTATTCTGGATCTTTGGCCATCCTGAGGTTTACCTCATGATCTTGCCTGCATTCGGCATTGTCTCCGAGGTCATCCCAACCTTCGCCCGAAAACCAATCTTCGGCTATCCCTTCATGGTCTTTTCTGGCATTGCTATTGGTTTCATGGGCTTCGGTGTGTGGGCCCACCACATGTTCGTTTCTGGAATCGGACCGTTGTCGGTTACCGCCTTCGCTCTTTCCACCATGTTTATCGCCGTGCCAACCGGTGTGAAGATCCTGAATTGGGTTGCCACCTTGTGGGGCGGCAAGTTGACCCTGAACACCGCCATGTTGTTCTCCATTGGACTTATCACCCAGTTCACCGTCGGCGGCCTGTCTGGTGTTACTCACGCCATGGCCCCCTCGGACACTCAGCAAACTGACACCTACTACATTGTGGCCCACTTCCACTATGTGCTCTTTGGTGGCGCCCTCTTCGGCTTCATGGCCGGTTTCTACTTCTGGTGGCCGAAGGTGTTTGGCCACATGCTGAATGAGAAGTGGGGCAAGTGGAACTTCTGGACCATGGTCGTTGGTTTCAACCTCACCTTTGGGCCAATGCACATTCTCGGATTGCAGGGAATGCCGCGAAGGATGCAGACCTATGACGATGCCATGGGATTCAACCTGTGGAACTTCTGGGCAACCGTTGGTTCCTTCATCCTCGCATCAGGCGTGTTGCTCTTCATCACCAACGTCTTCCTGTCTCTGTATCGGTGGAACAAGGCCGGCAAGCCGAACCCGGGACCTGATCCTTGGGACGCCCGTACCATCGAATGGTCAATTCAGAGTCCAGCCCCAGAACACAACTTTGACTATGACCCGCAGATTGTCTCCGTTGATGACTTCTGGCATCAGAAGTATGCCGAGGACGAGAACGGCAAGTTGCGCAAGGTCGCTCATGGTGCCGACATTGCCCAGCCCGGCAACGGTGAAGGCGTTCATCTTCCTGCGCCGTCCTATTGGCCGCTCCTGTTGGCCGCTTCGCTGCCCCTCATCGGCTACGGCTTGATCTTCTCGCTATGGTTGACGATCCCTGGAGGCTTCCTCATGGTCGTTAGCCTGTACGGCTGGGCCCTTGAGCCTGCCGATGATCTTGATCTTCCCCACGGACATGACGATCACAAGTCTGATCACGCCGAGATCGCGAGCACCGTCAATGTCTGATGCCGCCGTAGTTGCCGAGCAGGCCACCGACCATGTCGAGGACGAGCATGCTGGGCATGCGACCAGCCTGAACCTGTCCAACATGAAGCTGGCCATGTGGCTGTTCCTTGGTTCGGAGTGCCTGCTCTTTGGTGCTCTGATCTCCACCTACCTGCTGTCCAAGGCTCGGTTCCTGACCGAGATCTTGGCTGGCAACCCCGTGGTGGTCGACTCGATCTCCAATCCCACTCTGGTCGAGGAAATGCGGGCCGCTGGGTCTGTTGAGCCCCTCTTCGATATCCCGTTCACTTCCCTTAGCTCATTCATCTTGTTGATGAGCTCGCTGGCCATGGTGCTGGCTCACAAGGCCATCAGTGAAGCCGACTATAAGAACCTGCGAATCTGGTTGGGGACAACGGCCCTGCTTGGTTCGTTCTTCATTGCCGGTCAGATTGCCGAGTTCACTGCCTTCAAGGAAGAGGGACTTTCCTTCACCGGCAGCTTGCTTGGATCGGCCTTCTTCACCCTCACTGGCTTCCATGGGATCCACGTCAGCGGCGGAATTGTCATGCTGATGACCCTGCTTGTGCTCTCGTTCAAGGGCAAACTCAACCAAGACCGAGCCGAGACCGTCGAGCTTGTCGGCTTGTACTGGCACTTCGTTGACGTTGTGTGGGTCCTAATTTTCACCATCGTCTACCTCATTCCGTAAAGGCGAACCATGTCTAACACTGCAACCCCATCCACCGAGCATGAGTCCCACGACGACCATGCTCATCCAACCGAAACCCAGTACTGGCTAGTCTTCCTTTTGTTGGCTGTCATCACTGCGTTCGAGGTGTTGTGGTCCTATCTCGGATTCTCCGGACCGGCCCTGGTCGTTCCGCTCATCGTGATGATGCTGGTCAAGTTCGTTATTGTTGCTGGGGTGTTCATGCACCTATGGTTCGACATGAAAATGCTCAACGGCAAGATCTTTACCATGGCGTTCGCCGCTGGGATTGTGGTCGCCTTGGCGGTTTATACCACGGTGGTCGCTACCTTCGAATTCAACGTCTAGTTCGTCTGGGAGTAGTTGACCATGTTTGCCATCAGCGGCCCCGTTCCCTGGGTGCCCCACCCTGAAGTGTGGGTCCTGGTGTTGGGCGCTCTCGCCATTGGTGGCTATTCGGCCAAGGTTCTGCAGCCCAAGGCAATTGCCGCTGGATATCCGGCTATTCATCGGCGCCAGAAAATCTGGTTTGGGCTTGGCCTCACCATGATGTGGCTGGCCTCGGACTGGCCGATGCACGATATTGCCGAGGACTATCTCTATTCGGTCCACATGCTCCAGCATCTATTACTGTCAATGCTGATCCCAGCTTGTTTTGTGCTGGCCACCCCGCGCTGGGTCTTCGAGCTTCTCGTTCGTCCAGATACGCGCTTGTGGCGGAGTTTCAAGAAGGTCTCCTCGCCCCTGATCGCTGGCGCCCTGTTCAACTTACTGACCATGTTCTTGCACTGGACCAAAATCGTCCAGTGGTCAGCCGATTCTGCGGCCCTACACTTTTCCTTCCATCTGATCATCTTCTCCTCAGGATTGCTGATGTGGATACCGGTCATCGGGCCAATTAGCGAATGGCGACTGCCGCCGCTCGGTCAGTGCCTCTACCTGTTCTTGATGTCGGTCGTGCCAACAGTGCCCGGTGGTTGGCTGGTCTTTGCTGATGATGTTGTCTATCGGCACTACGACACGCCGTTTCGTCTTTGGGGCCTGGATGTTCTGGCCGACCAGCAGCTGGCCGGTGCCATCATGAAGATCCTTGGCGGATGGTTCATCTGGATCACGATTCTTGTCATCTTCACTCGTTCGCTGGGTGACACCGATGAGGTTGATCGCAAGGCACGTCAGGATCGTCACCGTAAGCGCAACACCTTGCCCGAGCAACAGCTCGCCTCCAAGTAATCCGAGCCCCTATTCCCAGCGGAAGAGGCGGGAGGCCAGGATCGGGGCGCCGATGGCCCAAAAGCTCAGGCAGAGCCAGGCCCAGACCGCACCAGTGGTGTCGGAGAATCCGGACCGGAGAAGCTCGGCCAGCGCGGTGGACGGCAAGAGCTTGACGATGGCTTGCAACCAGCCGGGCATCTTCTCAATATCGAAGACTAGGCCACTGAGCAACAGCAAGATGATGTAGAGGGCGTTGGCCAGGGCCAGTGAGGTAAGGCCGTCGACAATGCTGGCGGTGACGAAGGCCAGGCCAGTAAAGGCCACCAGGCCCAACATGATGACCACGGGTACCGAGATTGAAACCTGTGGCCGCCAGCCGATGGCTACGGCAATGGCAGCCAACAACACAAGTTGCACGCCAAAGAGTACGACCGTGGTCGCCAGCTTGGCCACCAAGAACTCATTCACTCGCAGGGGAGTGATGGCCAACCGCTTGATGGCGCCGAATCCCCGATCAAAGCCAAGACCGATGGCGAGCCTGACGTAGGCCACCGAAAGTAGGGCCAATGAAATGATGCCGGGAGCCAAGAAATCGACGGGTTCGCCGTCGCCGGTTGGGACAATGTCAACCTTAGAAAAGAACACAAGCAACAGGATTGGTAAACCAAGTGTCAGCAAAAGCTGTTCGCCGTCCCTGGCCGCTACTTGTAGGTCGGTCCGAGCAAGAGCAATGATCCGGGAGCGTGTGGTGCTGGTGTTCATGATTGCGCTCCGGTGATCTGGAGGAACACTTCTTCCAAGCTTTGTGTTCCTGCTTGAAGGTGGCCAATGGTGTGGCCCTGATCGGCCAGCCAAGCGGTGATGGCGGCAACGGCCTGAGGTTCTGGAACCGTTTGGACGAGATAGTTTCCGGGTTTGGGTTCGCTGACTTCGCACCCCAACTTGGCGCCAAGTTCAGCGACAGTCAGCCCGGCGGGCGCGGTGAAGCGGATCTCTTGTCCGCCGGAAGTGAGTTCATCCAAAGTTCCGGCTGCTGCTACCGCCCCGTGATTCAGGATGATGACTCGGTCCGCAATCTGTTCGACATCGTCGAAACGGTGGGTTGTGATCAGAACACCACCCCCGGAACTGGCTCGCTCCCGAACGATGCCGAGTACCCGCTGGCGACCTTCGGCATCAACGGCTGCTGTTGGTTCATCCAGCAAGAGGAGGTCGCTTCCCCCGCACAAGGCCAGGGTGAGGCTGAGTCGTTGCTGCTCACCACCAGACAAGCGCCGCCAGCGTCGCTTCTTGAGATCACTGAGCCCTGCTGCGGACAGCAACTCATTGGTGTTTCCGCCATAGCCATGGAGTTCGCTGAAGAGCCGAACGGCCTCCCCGACCGTGAGGCCCATCGGGATGCCACCCGCCTGAGGCATGACGCCCCAGCGATGAGCAAGTTCGCTCCGATGTGTTGCCGGGTCGAGACCGAAGACTTGAACCGACCCTCCCGAAGGTGAGCGGTATCCCTCGATGGCCTCCAGTGCTGTTGTTTTGCCTGCGCCGTTGGGCCCAAGCAGGGCAACAATCTGACCGGGCTCAACGGCGAAGCTGACCTTGTCCAGGGCTGCCTTGCCCGAAGTAGGACGGTCATAGCGGACGGTTAGGTTCTCCACCTCGATTGCTGGCACCCGATCACGCTATCGCTCACACCTCCGGTCAACGGCCGCGCTGGGCCCCAGTCGGGATCCCCTCAATAGTTCGTACCGACACCGCTAGAGCATGCTGGGACATGCTGTAGCGGTGTCAGTACGGTTCATGTCTGCCAGACTGAGGTGATGGATCTTGCTCGAATGCGCTATGAGTACGCAATCCGCGGCCTGGACGAGGGTGAACTGGTGGATGACCCATTGGAACAATTCCAGATCTGGCTAGCCGAAGCAGTCAAGGCTGAGGTTCATGAACCAAATGCCATGGTGGTCTCAACGGTCGACTCTGCCGGGCAACCTTCCTCTCGCCATCTACTGCTGAAGGGGCTGAGCAAGGGCGGTTTCGAGTTCTACACCAACTACGAGAGCGACAAGGCAGCAGACCTGGCCCAGAATCCCGCGGTAGCAATATCCTTCCCGTGGCTGCAACTGCAACGACAGGTCAATATCACCGGCACCACCGAACGTCTGACTCATGGTGAAGCCGTGCACTACTTCGCCCTGCGACCGCGTGAGTCACAGTTGGGGGCCTGGGCCTCAGCCCAGAGCAAGCCCTTGGCTAACCGAGCCGCCCTCGAAGAGCGAGTGGCCCAAACTGATCACCGCTTTCCTGATGAGGTTCCTCGCCCATCCCACTGGGGTGGCTACCGGGTGATACCAACATCGATCGAATTCTGGCAGGGCCGACCTAGTCGGCTTCATGACCGGCTCCGCTTCAGTCGGCCGAGCGCCGACCACCCCTGGACCTTGAGTCGCCTGAACCCCTAGCTGGCCGAGCCTCTAGTCCCGGCTAGAGCAAGGCTGCTCCTGTTTCGCTGAGGTGATCCAGGTCCGAAAGGTCAAGAACCTGCAGGTAGAGACGGGTGATGCCGAGTTCGGCATAGGAGGCGGCCCGTTCCTCCAATTCGGCGAAGGTGCCACAAAAGCCGTTCTCCTTGAGTTCTTCAACGTCGCGGCCGAGCTTGCTGGCGCGACGCTGGATTGTCGAGCTGTCAGATCCGGCGCAGAGAACAAGGGCGGCGGACTTGATGAGCGTCGCAGGATCGCGCTCGACTGCTTCACAGGCCCGATCGACATTGGCCAGGATTGCGGGAACTTTCTCGATTTGGGTGAACGGAACATTGAATTCATTGGCGAAACGGGCAACCATGCGCGGGGTGCGCTTTTTGCCTCCGCCACCAATGATGATTGGAGGATGAGGAGTTTGAGCTGTCTTGGGTAGGGCCGGTGAGTCGACGAAGGTGTGGTACTGGCCTTCATGGTTGTAGGACTCACCCTCCGGTGTTGTCCAGAGCCCAACGATTTGCTCCAGGGCCTCTTCCATCCGGTTCATGCGTTCACCCAGGTCAGGGAAGGGGATTCCATAGGCCGTGTGCTCAGATTCGAACCAGCCCGCGCCGAATCCGAAGTCGATTCGACCACCGCTCATGGCGTCGACCTGAGCGACGGTGATGGCCAGCGGTCCGGGTTGATAGAAGGTCACCGGGCTCACCAACGTTCCCAGTCGAATTCGAGTGGTCTCGCGAGCAATACCCCCAAGGGTCACCCACGCATCGGTTGGCCCGGGCAGCCCGCTTCCTTCTCCCATCTTCTGGAAGTGGTCGGAGATGAAGAAGGCGCCAAATCCGGACGCTTCTGCGGCTCTTGCCACGGCAAGAAGTTGGTCATAGGAGGCACCTTGTTGGGGTTCGGTGAAGATCCGGTATTCCATGCTCCCAGGTTACAAACCCGTCAACTGATCGTGCCGTTCGTAGCTGAAGCTGGCGGCGGCCACGTCGTCGCCGCGTTGACCAAGCCATCGATCAGCTGGTTGATGTGGGGAAATGCTTCCTGGTCTGGATCATGACCTGGCCAGTGCTGAGTAAGCGGGGACAGCCCTCGCACTCGGGGTGGAAGCTCGATCTGCACACCACCGGAGGAAGACAAGTTGCAGGGATTGTCTGGATGTTGCCCACGAAGCTCTCGGGGAATTGCCTCCAGCTCGTCGATGATCCTGTAGGCGGCCAGGCTCCAGCGCAGATGGTGGGCAACATGTTTGGCCAGCTGACGATTGCGACCACCAAGATGCAAGGTTGACCAGTGACCGTGTCGGCCAAAGCCGTGGACGGAAATCACAACATCGCAGTGATCAATGAACGATGTCAGATTGGACGACTGAGCGGGATCCAGCTGGGCCGACGGGATGTGATGACGCATGCCTCCGGGTTGTAGAACTCCGTAGTAGGAGGCTCCCGATCTGAAGGCGGCTTCACGGGCGATGTGGTCGGTGACCCGTTCGAGGTTTCCCCCGTGTAGAGCGCAAAAGCCGATACTGGAACGAAGCTCCAGCTCTTCTTTCACGCCATCGACCCGCAGTAGATCACCGAAAGGGATGGGTTCATGAGAGACCGGCTGCACCCGACCATTCTGCACCAGATTGATTATTCTGGCACCAGCAGAGCCTCGTATTTCATGCTCTACCGGCACCAGAAGCGGTTTGTTGGCCGACTAGCCGATCTGAGGAGTGATCGACTTGCCCCGACGGGCAACCGCACCAGCGATGATGAGGCCAGCGTTCAAGATGAAGAAGGCCCAACCCAAGATGGTGGTGCGAGCCATGGTGCTGGATCCAATGGAGACATCGGCGGCGAACCAGTTGGAAGCGTCGGTTTGAATGCCTTCGGCGGTGGTGATGATGGAATCGATCCATGGTGTGAGGTTGAGGGGTTCACCAGCCGGAGTGCTGAAGATCTGGTAGGACCAGATGCCGTAGAGAGCGACATAGACACCAACAACCAGCAACATTACTGCCGAGACCATGTTGATCTTGGGGAGGACCTGGCGGAAGCGGTTGACGATGCCCTTCTTACCAAAGGCGACGGCAAGGGTAAGCACGGTAGCCAATAGCCCCATGCCTAAACCGTAGGAAAGGAACGACCCGAAGCGGCTGGCGAACGAGGCTCCCGACGCTGAGGTTCCGATGACGCTGAGGAAGATGCCAATGGTGCAGGACAGGGAAGCAATGGCGTAGGAGATGCCGAAGAGGAACATGCTGACTGCTGAGCGGGAGCCGGTTCCCTTTTCAAGCTTTGGCAGTTTCAGCAACGGCTGAAAGCCTCGCAGCATTGCGATGCCAAGAACGATGAGTCCGACACCGATGACAATAGTGACGTATGGCATGTAGTCGGCAATGGAGTTCCAAAGTCCGGCGAAGACTAGGCCGATTACTCCAAACACCAGGAGGAAGCCGACCGACAGCGAGAGGCCGACAATTTGTGCCCGGTTGAGGGCGACGATTCGTGATTGCTCGCCATCGTCATCGTCTAGGCCAAGGAAGAAACCGAGATAGGCCGGTAGCAAGGCAAAGCCACAGGGGTTGATAAGAGCCACCATGCCAAAGGCAAAGGCTCTTGCGTCGAGGAGATCTCCCATTTTGTCGTCCAGTCTGTTGCGTGAGTGAGGATTTTGGAGGCTGGTGAGCCGTGTCAGCTCGTGAGCTAGTTGGTGAGCAGATGCTCGTTGATGAGGTCAGTCAGGCCCTTTTGGGTGAGTGCCCCGCTGAAGGTGTGCATGACTTCGCCATCGGCACTGACGAAGGCAGTAGTCGGCATGGCCAGACCGCCAACGAATTCATAGGAGCCAACAACATTTCCCTCATAGAAGGTGTCGAATGTCAGGCCGGCGCTCTCAACAAGGCCGAGCCAGGCGCTGGTGGTGTTGTCTCGGCTGACACCGACGATGGCTACTTCGTCGCTGAGTTCTTGGTGCACAGCTTCGAAATCTGGAAGCTCGCGCCGACACGGTGGGCACCAGGCGGCAAAGTAGTTGACCACCATTGGCTTGCCTTGGTAGTCAGCGAGCGAACTGGTGGACCCGTCAGGGGCACCTAGCGTGAACTCATAGATGGAGTCGATGGCGGCATGCTCGGCCCCGTTGCCTGTACTGGTTGTGCTTGAGTTGCCACCAACGAACGCGAGCAATCCCAGTCCGAGGACGAGGGCGACACCAATTCCGACCAGAAGGCTGCGGCTGGACTTCGGCTCGCCAGAAGAGGTCGAGTTGGAGATGTCCGATGATTTGGGGTTTGAGGATTCGGTCATGAGAATTCGTCCGAGCGGTCGATCAGTGACGGTTGGTCAGCGACTGTGGGCCAGTGGCATATGGAAACCATAGAAGGGCGGGAAGCATTCCCCGATTTGTCCGTTGGAATCACGGTTCAGCAGATGTTCAGATCAGCGGATGTGTAACTGCGGAGGAGGATCTACCCGCGAAGAAGACGAGCGCCCTGAGAGGCGGGTTTCATGATGGCGGAGGAGCCTTAAGCGTGGGGTAAAGAAAACGAAAACGGCACCACCCGGAGGGAACGGGTGGTGCCGCGTTGTTTGCATCTCCTCTAGCAAGGTCCTGGTTTGGCTGATGATCAGAAGCGGGGGCGGGTCCCGCTACTAATCGTCGTCACTCGGGTTCGCATGTGTTGGACAATCCTGAGAGGTAACTCTCAAGATCGCCCAACGGCCGTTACCCGGGCTCAAGCAATCAGCTTCACCAGGTGCTCGGGAACCGGAATCTCCGGGATCATGTCCTCGGGACGTGGGTTCTTTGGGGGACGTCCTCGTCGCCTCTTCTTGGCCAAGATCCGACCATTTAGGAAGATCTGTCCGCCCCAGACACCCCAGGGCTCGCGGCGCTTGATGGCACCCTCAAGACATGGAGCAATCACTGGGCACTCGGCGCAGATCCGCTTAGCTGCGGCAATCTCATGCAACTCCTCGGAGAAGAACAAGTCACCAGCGCTATCGATCTCTCGACACGCAGCCAGCACCGACCAAGCCTCAGAGCTGCTAAGACTCTCAGGAGCGTCCTGGGGTGGGGCAGGTTCTCGGATGGTCGCTGCTTCTAGGTTGAACTGGGCTTCAAGATCAGGCTGTGCTCCGATGTTGGAGCCAGCCTTTCCTATTGGTGGTCGGTCGTGCAAGGTAGTAGTCATGATTCCCCTCGATTTGACTGTGCTGGTAAGAACGGAGTTAGTTGCGGATACCTGGTTGGACGATGTTGGTAGTTGGATGGATGGTGATCGGTCTGTCTTGGTTGACATCAGAGTGAGAGCTTTGTGATTGGGGTGGAACCGGAGCCTGAAAAATGAAAGAGCCGCTAGGAGCTTGTGCTCCCAGCGGCTTTGAGGTCTCGGCCTAGATTCCTTCGAATCAGGTCGATCTCTCCCGCTGCTGGGAGTGGTCCTTCTTGGGGGTGGTCTCGGTGGAGAACCAGATTGCGCCACCGAAGGACGGAGTGGACGCAAACATTGGGCGTGTATTGCCCTTGGCACCGGAAATCAGGTCGGAGAAAGCGAACCCGGGACGGGATTGAGCAGCTTCCACGCAATAGCCGGCATGATTCACGCCACGGTCAAGGACCTGTTGTGAACCAGAGGACTGGCTACGCCGACACGACTCTTCTTGAAGAAGGGTGCCTGTTGCAGTGTGAATAAGAATCATCATGGTTGGCGTCTCCCTTCCTCGGTGAGTAGCTGGATGGCGTACCGCTCCATAGAGCGGTTTTGAAATTTCGTTGACGCGAATGAACCCGTCACCGTTCAGTACACGGAACTAGAGATCAAGCCTTATGTCAACCGAATAAGCCACGAAAATCTCACTAGAAGTAGGTCGCAGCTCTCGATCGGTGCTTGGGATCACCTTGAATAGCCGGATCTCGCCGCTTCAAACGGGGAGAAGAATTCTTCTAGGAATCCGTTTTGGAAGCTGCTTCTGGTGCTGGCTCGGGGCTGAGGAAGACTGTGTTGCGGTAGTGCCGGAGTTCCTTGATGCTTTCGCTGATGTCGTCCAAGGCACGATGGGCTGCGGCCTTGCCCGGTGCCCGATCTAAGGCTTTGGGGTACCAGCGACGGCTGAGTTCCTTGATGGTGGAAACATCGATTGACCGGTAGTGCAGGTATTCCTCGATCTCGGGAAGGTAGACACTCAGGAAACGACGATCCATGCCAATGGAGTTTCCGCAGAGGGGGACAGCGCCTTCTTCCAGATGTTCCTGTAGAAAGGCCAGAGTCTGTGCTCCCGCTTCTTCCAGGGTCAGGGTCGAGGCCTTGATCTGCTCAAGCAAGCCAGACTTGGTGTGCATTTGGACGACAATGTCTTCCATGCCAGCAAGTTCTTCGTCGGTGGCGTGAACGACCAGTTCGGGACCCTCAGCGACGATGTTCAGATCGTCGTCAGTAATCAGGGTTGCGATCTCAACGATCACATGTTTTGCCGGATCGAGTCCGGTCATTTCTAAGTCCATCCAGGCCAGCACGGGTGACACACTACCCCTCGCTAGGGTCATGTGTCTGATGGATGTACCTTTACTCGCCCTTGACCCAGACCTTGCACCTCCTGCCCAGATGCGAGCCGGCGACGCGGCAGCAGATTTGCCGGCCCGACAAGGAGTCACCATTGGCCCTGGTGAGCGAGCTCTTGTGCCGACGGGTTTCGCCATTGCCGTCCCAGAACAGGCCTGTGGACTGGTGCTTCCCCGGTCAGGTTTGGCGCTGAATCATGGGATTACCGTGTTGAACGCCCCGGGTCTCGTCGACTCGGGATACCGAGGTGAGATCAAGGTGATCTTGTTGAACACATCCAGTGAGCCTTACACGGTCGAACGGGGCGACCGCATCGCCCAGCTTCTCGTTCTGCCCGCTCCAAGTTTCGCTTTGGTCGCCACCACCCAGTTGCCCGAAGCACCCGATGACCGCGGTGAAGCCGGTTTCGGCAGCTCCGGCTAGCAGTCCTCCAGTAGATCACCGATCTGGATGGTGATTCCCGTTGGGCCTACGGTCGTATCGGTCTCCAGCGCGTCCATCGTTTGTTCTAGGGAACGAATCTGGGTCTTGTCCAGCTTCATTGCTGGGTTCACCAATTCCAAACGGAGGCAAGAATCATTCCAGGAGCCAGTCAAGGTAATGGAACCTGACCCGCTCATGGCTGTAGTTGCTTCTTCAACCGCCAGGCGGAGGCTTTCGACTTGGGCGACATCGAAGCCAAGCCGAAAGGCGAGACCAGCTGCAGCCACTCTCCCGACAGCGGCGAAGCCACTGGACGCGGGGAAAGTCACCCGCATCTGATCGTCAAACCTCCGGTCCATGACCCATACCTTAGAGGAGGCGTCACCAAAGAACGTCCGAGGCGCAGTCGCCAAAGCGCGTCACGTGAAGATGTCACGCAAGACGGTGTCTGGGTCCTTGTCTGTCCGGATCCCGTCATAGCTGGGATGTCGCAAATGATGACCGACTTCCCATTCGGCGAAGGAGACCTCGATGACAACCTTGGGGTCTACCCAGGTTGGCTTCTTCGTTAGGCTCGGAGTCGATTCAAATGGGCAGCCGGCCGTGGTCTTCACCAGGCCGAGGAGTTTGACTCGTTCTGGATCGGTTAGCCCAGATCCGACTGCTCCGGCAAAGGTGAAGCCATCGGGACCATTGACCCCGACCAGAACTGAACCTAGCGAACCCTCCAGTGAGCCTGTTCCCGGCAGCCAGCCTCCAATGACGAATTCTTGTCGACGACGGATCTTGATCTTGATCCAGCTTGGGCTCCGTGTATCGGGTCGATAGGCGCTGGTGACGTGCTTAGCCACGATTCCTTCCAAGTTTCGCACCCTGGCTAGGTCCAGCAGCGCTTCACCGTTCGCCTCTGCGTGCGGCGGAACTTGCCAACCAGGTTTCTGGTCAATCAGCCCGCTAAGGAGTCGTCGACGGTCAAGGTAAGGAAGGGCAATAGTTTCCTGGCCGCCAATGCGCAATACGTCAAAGATCAAGAAGACAACGGGGTGCGCTTGGAGGAGGGCGGCCGAGGGTTGCAAGGTGTGCATCCGTTGTTGCAGCCGAGAGAAGCTGGGCCGATCAGCGTCAAAAACAACGACCTCGCCGTCTAGGACCGCATCGATACCAAGGTGACGACCAAGCGGTTCGAGCTCAGGAAAGCTGGATGTGATCACCCGGCCTGACCCAGATCGTAGTTCGACGACTTCGTCAGCAATGCTGGCATGGAGCCGCATCCCGTCCCATTTCAGCTCAAAAGCCCAACCGTCTCCGTGCGGCATTGTGCCAGCAACGGCCTTCATGGGGCTGGTAAAGGCCGGGTGGCTATTGTCCAAAACGTTCTTCGATACTGTCCAGCCAGGTGGAGATTTCTTCGGGGGGCTTGCGATCGACCTCATAGAGCGCGTTCCAGCGGGTTCGACACAGTGGATGACACATCAATCGCAGATTGCGAAATACCGTGATCCGACCTGGGTCACCTTGCAGGGTGTTTATCAAGCGGGACGACCCGTGAGTGGTGACAATTTCAATACGCCGGATGTTCTTGAGAAGGCCCCGCAGATTCTGTTTGCCTTCGGGAAGCTCCCACGCAATACCGTTCATCCAGACTCGATCAAACCAGCCCTTGATTTCGGCTGGCTGGCCACCGTGCCAGGTGGGATGAACCAGAATCAGTCTGGTGGCCCATTGCAAGGCCTCGAAGTGCTCATCCAGTTCGCCGGTCTCATTGGCATGGACCGAATGGTCAGATTTTGAGGCGTGGAAACGGTTCCACTCTTCCAAGGTCAAGACCGGATCGAAATCGGCAGCCAGATTGAGAACCCGAACCGGCGCTCCGGCTTTGGTCAGTCCAGCAATCACTCGGGCCGCTGCCGCTCGACCCAGAGAGTCCTCCCGGGGGTGGTAGTGGACAACCAGTGTTTCCATTGAGCTGTTCTTCGCGCCTTGCCCCAAGCCTCGTCTCTGCTTCACAGCCCCAGTGGCACGGCCAACAAGGTCTTGCGCTTGTTGCTTCATAGCTGGCTCATGGCCGTGGATACCTCACCCAAGAACTCAGCTCGTTCTTCGGGAGTGGTGGCGTCGATGGAAGCCAGGGCGAAGCGGTGTGACTTGCAGCGCCAGTGGCAGGCAAGGCGAAGGGTTCGGTGCACGGTTCGTCGTCCTGCGTCACCGACCACCCGCATCATCAGGGGTGAAGCACCACTTGTCGTGACCGAAACAAGATGTCGAACGTTGTCAAGATTTGGTTTGATCTTGCCCGTGTCATCGTTCTTGATGAAGGAGACACCGGGAAGCATTGTTCGGTCCAACCAGGCTTTCATGATGGCGGGAAAGCCACTCCACCAGGTTGGGTAGACAAAGACCAGGGTGTCAGCTTGACGGACTAGATCGATGTGGCTGGCTACTTGAGGGTCGGGATGCTCAGAAGCAATGGTGTAGTAGTCACGATGCTCCTGGTCGCTCATCTTTGCCCGATAGCCCAATTCGTACAGGTCCAAGACGTCAACCTCATGCCCACCAGACTGGAGACCGGTGACCGTTGCGTCTCGTAAGGCGGCACTGAAGGATTCGGGATTGGGGTGGGCGTGAATGACCAGACAGCGCATGAGTTGGAACGTTAGCCGTTTGGCCCCGATAGATGAAGTTCGGCCAGGATGGTGGTGAGCAAATGAGGCTGGATGATCAGGGGTTGAACGAGTCGGCCAACACCGCTGGAAGCGGTCGTTGGTGCACAATGGTGAGGTGCGAGGTTGACCGAGTTATTGCCACATAGAGCAGGCTCAGTCCGTACTCCTCTTCCAAGATTCTGGCTGGCTCAATAATGATGACCGAATCGAACTCCAGGCCCTTGGCTTGCCAGGGTGTGAGGTGCTCAATTTCTGGTGGAAGGTCCAATCCAATGACCACCAGAGTTCCCGACTCCAGGCTGGCCCGTGCCTGTTCGACAATTGAGGCCAGTTCCTGCGCCACTGATCGAACCGGAATGGCTTCGGGTTTGTGGCCGACCGAGCGAATGGATTGAGGTGCAGTTAGCTCGGGTGCGAGCTCGCTCAAAACTCTCGTCGCCAAGTCGTTGACTTCGGCTGGTGCCCGATAGTTGATTGTCAGTTCCTTGTAGGTGACATTCTTGATTGATGGTGGAAGATGATCGGCCCAGCGGCCCGGTTCGCCAATGGATCGTTGGGCCAGGTCGCCGACAACGGTCATTGAATCGCCGCGGGTTCGACGAGCCAACATGCGCCACTGCATGGGCGTTAGGTCTTGGGCTTCGTCGACTATGACATGACCAAAGCGCCATGATCGTTGGCCGGCAGCCAGTTCGGCCACACTGGCGGCACGGTCAATGGCGGCATCGACCTGGTCCAGTTCGAGCTCGGAGATTGGGTTGCCGTCGCCGTCCAGGAGGGGGGCATTGTTGTCGGATGCCCGGATGATGCGATCGCTCATGCCCAGTATCCGGTATCTCGTCGGCCATAGCGATCAAAGTCTGGGTCATCGAGGCGAAGAACGCCGGGATTGTCTAGGAGGTCTGGGTGGTCTTGTGCTCGTGCCTCGGAGCTGTCGAGGACTGATTGGGCGTACTCGGCGCCTGGCTGCGGGACAGCTTGGACTGGACCGAGCTCGTCCTCGTCATCGTCCAGCATGGCCAGCTCGAATTCGTCGATCTCGTCTCGTTCTCGAGTTCGATCTTCTTCGCTCTGGCCACCGAGCGGTCCGCCGACCAGGTCAAGCAGCTCGTCCAGGAGAGGTACATCGGCGTTGGTCCAGCGCATCTGATCCAGGGCTCGTTCGCTGACCCGGTCGCGTTGGAGGGTAAGAACTTCTGTTTCGCCGAACCCGGTGTGTCGGGCCGCAAGCTTGAGTAGGGCTCGGGATCCCAACAGGTCGTTGAGGGCTTGCTCGGGAGTGAGTGGAGGCCAGTGGCGCAGGAGGAACTCTTCGACCAGATTGTCGGAGCGAAAGCTGTCCCTGGCGTCATCCAGGTTGGAGAACGCAGGATCGTGGACAATGGCGGACAGGGCTTCGATGAGTTCTCGGCGGAAGGCATTTGCTCCGGCATTGTGATTTGGTTCCCGCCTGGCCCGGTCAAAGAGGGCCATCAAGGTTGGCTGGTCCATGTGCACTCGGTTGGCCCCGTACCAGACCCGGAGGTCGGTCTTGGGTGGGCGTTGCCGATCCTGAACTGCGTTGGCCAGAAGGGGAGCCATTTTGGCCTGGCCCTTGATTTTGGCTACGGCTGGGTCTTCGGGCTTGCCAATCAGGATGCCGGGGTAGAGCTTCTCGGCAGTAACAGACACCACCCCGGTCTCACCCAAGGAGGGGAGCACCCCGGCGATATAGGTCAGGAATTCACTACTTGGTCCGACGATGAGAACACCGGATTCGGAGAGTATGTCTCGCTGGTCATAGAGCAGGTAGGCGGCCCGATGCAGAGCGACCACGGTTTTTCCGGTTCCCGGTGCGCCTTGTACGACGAGGGTGCCATTGCTGGGAGCTCGGACAACGGCATCTTGCTCGGCTTGGATGGTGGCCACCACTGAACGCATTTGGGCTTGGGTCGGAGCGGTTACCGCAGCCAGGATTGCGGCTTCACCTCGCAGGTCCTTAGCGGAGAATGCTGGAGCCTCATTGCCGGTTTCGGCGGGGTCACCGAGATGGCTGAGCTCGAAGAGTTCGTCGGAGTAGTCGACCAGTTCATTGTCGGCGTAGTGGAGATGGCGGCGGTGGTTGACCCCCAGCCGCTCCAGTGGGGTTGCGCGGTAGAAGGGCATGGCGGCGGCCGCCCGCCAGTCGATCAAGAGCACATCGTCTTCATCCAGCACCGTGAGGCGGCCGACCGAAGTGCGGGTCCCGTCCTCATCGGTGGTGTGGCCAAAGGTCAAGGCCTGGCCCATTGCTTCCAGTTCGGCCGCTCGACGAAAGCCGATCATGGCTCGAGCAGAAGTTTGACGAACCAGTGCGGCCCGGACCGCAGTATCGGCTTCGGCGTCCTCGTCTACGATGTCGCGGATGCCCTCCTCGGACGCTTCGGCTGCCTCCGAAGCAAGGGACTCTGCCTGGCGACGCGCCCGGTCCAGATGGGCGCCATGAACGGCCTGGACATGGCGAAGCTGTTCCTGTTCGGCCAGGAGTTCGGGTGACGGTTCGATCCAGGCAGTCTAGGAGGGCACCAGTCGAACCTGGAAGATCGTTGGCCAGAGCTTGCCCGTGAGGTAGTACGTGTCAGTAGCCGGGTCATAGGCCACCCCGTTGAGGGCGTGATCAAGGTCCAGTGGCACCCCTTTGGGCCGAAGTGTTGCGGCGTCAATAACCGCGTCCAATTTGCCGGTCGCGGCATCAATCACCATCAACTGTTCCCAGCCCCAGACATTGGCGATGACCTGGTCGCCAACACACTCCAGCTCGTTCAGGTTGACAATTGGCTGCCCATCTTCGGCCGTCACCTGGACTGAGCCGGTGGTTTCGAATGTGCCGGGATCATGGAAGGTCAGGGTGTTGGTGCCGTCACTGCGGATGAGCTTTTCGCCGTCGAAGCAAAGACCCCAGCCCTCACCGGTGTAGGAGAACTCGTCGGAGGCGGCGAGTGAGTCGCCGTCGCCGACCAGGGCACGACCCGCTTGCCAGGTGAGTTGGATGAAGTCACCGTCAACCAGGGCGATGCCTTCGGCGAATAGTTCGGGATCATCCACGTGAACCGATGATTGGATTGAGCCGTCTTCGGTGTCGATCCATGAGCGTGCTGATTCGCCCCGCCGACCCTGGCTCTCCAACAAGCGCCCGTTCTCAAAGAGCAGACCCTGTGTGTAGGAGAACGCGTCGTGGGGTATGTCGCTGATGACTTCAACCTTGAGCTGGCCGCGGAGGGCCTCCGGTTGCGGGGCTGTTGTTGATGAAGAAGGAGTAGCGCTGTCGATAGTTCTGGTGACCGTTGTTGGCGCTTGTTCAAATTCTGTCTCAACCGCGGCCGAAGCTCCCTCGTTTTCCAGGGGTGAGGGTGTGGCATCGTTGCTGCCACAGGCGGCGGCACCGAAGGTGACCCCTACCGCGACGACAAGAGTTCTGAGGAGCGGCCACTGCATTGATGCAACCGTAGCCCCAACCGCGCCTACCGTAGATGTCAGGGGTGTCGCCGGAGCACGATGGGAAACTGAGCAGATGCGGATTCGTGAGTTCACTCCGGCTGATCAAGAAGCGGCTGAAGCTGTGATTCAGGCGGGCATGCGTGATCGTTGGGGTGAGGACTATGACCCGACCTCAAATCCTGACCTACACAACATCGAGGCCAACTACACGGCGAATGGCCGTACTTTTCTCGTGGCCGAGGTGCCCGACGGCAGTGTTGTCGGAACCGGTGCCCTGGTCCCCGAAGGCCGAGGGGTGTCTCGTATCTTGCGAATATCGGTTGACCGGGACTGGCGTCGCCAGGGCATCGCAAAATCCCTCGTGGCCGAACTGCTGGTCGCTGCCCGCAAGGCTGGATCGACGAGTGTGGTTGTTAGTACCGACACGCCCTGGCTTGAGGCCATCGCCCTCTATGAGGCAACCGGCTTCCTCGTCACCGGAGCCGATGGCATCGACACCCATTTCGCCCTTGAGTTGGGATGAGTCTCTAGGTTCGTCACTAATTCATTCGTAGTCACCCATATTGCCTGATTGATCGAATTGGCAACCATCTCAAGAACAGGAAACTGCCCCGCTCCGGCTAGATCTTCTGGACATTCTCGCGAGCGACCCAGACCGTGCCGGTTGGACCGTCCATCTGAACGACTGCGGTCTGGTCGATGATCTTGACCGCCAAGACCTTGCTGGCGTACTTGCGAGGCATCATGGTTCCGTCATCAAGCTTGGTCTTCTGCAAGGTGCGTACAAGGTCACCCTCGTTTGCACTGTTGTCCCCCAAGAATTCCAAGATGACTAGGGCTACTACCGGATTGATGACTACGGCAATAAGAAGGAAAGCGTTGTAGCTCCGTCCCTTCCGTTGGGCGCGCATGGCGACCCAATGGTTCAGCAGGAGGTAAGCAACGATGAAGGCGAGGATCAACAAGATGATGAGAGCTTCGTTCACCTCCTCATGATGACAGAGTTACCAGCCGGTGTCTGGTCCGAGATTGCGTTAGCACCACTGATTCCTGACAGACTGAGGACATGGTGATGACTGAACAAGCTGCTCTTGATGGACCTGCCCTTCTGGCTGAGGCCAGCGATCTGCTGCCCGACATTGTCGATCTGCGCCGGCGGATTCACGCCGAACCAGAGATCGGCCTGGACCTCCCCAAAACCCAAGAGAAGATTCTGGCTTCGCTCGCCGATCTTGACCTCGAAATCGTCACCGGCAAGGAGACCTCCATGGTGGTCGCCACCCTGCGGGGGGCCAGCGAGGGGCCGACACTGCTGCTTCGTGGCGACATGGACGCGTTACCCATGCCCGAAGACACTGGCCTCCCCTTCGCCAGCGACTACCCCGGCGTGATGCATGCTTGTGGCCATGATGCCCATGTCGCCATGCTTGCCGGAGCAGCACATCTGCTTGCGGCCCGTCGAGATGAGCTGAAGGGCAACGTCAAGTTCTTCTTCCAGCCCGGCGAAGAGGGCTATCACGGAGCCGAGTTCGCCATCAAGGAAGGACTCTTGGAGTCACCTAAGGTCGACGGTGCCTTCGCCTTACACATCGCCCCCAACATGACCTCGGGTGAACTGGCAACCAAGCCTGGCCCGATGCTGGCAGCGGCCGATGAGATCGCTATCCGAGTGGTTGGATCAGGTGGCCATGCGTCCATGCCTCACATCGCGGTTGACCCGGTGCCGGTGGCCTGCGAGATCGTTCTGGCTTTGCAATCCCACATCACCCGCACTGTTGACGTGTTCGTGCCCGCCGTATTGACGATTGCTTCCATCCATGGTGGCACCGCCTACAACGTCATCCCCGAGGACGTGAATCTGCTTGGCACGCTTCGCACGGTCTCCGCCGAGTCCCGAGAGTCGCTTCATGATTCACTTGAACGAGTGGCCCAAGGTGTTGCCGCCGCCCACAATTGCACGGTCGAAGTCACCATCAAGAAGGGCTATCCGCCCACCATCAATGACCCAGAGTTCACCGCTATGGCGGTCTCCGTTCTTTCGGAGACAATCGGTGAGACTCATCTGATGGATGCCCCGATCATGGCGGCAGAAGACTGGAGCTACATCCTGCAGAAGGTTCCCGGCTGTATGGCCAGCATTGGGGTCTGCCCTCCCGGTGTCAGCCCAGACGCTGCCCCGGCCTGCCATTCCAACCACATGATTCTGGATGAGGAAGCCATGGCTGTTGGTATTGCCAGTCATGCCGCCATGGCCCTGTCCTATCTGTCGTAGGACCCGAGCGACCAAGACATGAATGAGTTTCAGGCAGGTCAGCAAGTCGCTGCTGAAGTTGTGCGTTTGCATGAGTTTTTTGTTCGCTGGTTGGGAGGAACTAGTGGGACTCTTGACGGTGTAGGCAAGGCGGAGGACTGGGCGGACTTTGAGGCCTCACTCCACTCCAACTTTGAGATGGTGGTACCGAGCGGCGACACCCTCACTCGTTCGGAACTGCTTCACAACTTCAAGCCCGCTTTCGGAACCAGGCCCGGACTAAGGATTGAGATACGTGAAACCAAAGTCCTGGATGTGAATGGTGACTCGATCTTGATGCGCTACCAAGAATGGCAAGAGTTCATGGCTCCCGTGACTGGTAGCGAGAGCACGGGTGAAACCGAAACAATTACTGCGCGGGTTTCCATGGCATTACTTCAACGCTCAACCAAGGCTCCAGTCGGTTGGCAGTGGCTGCAGTTGCAGGAAACCTGGCTGGCTGCTCAGTTGAACATGAAGCTTGTAGGCCATAAAGCTTGTTGCCCGTGAAGGTCTCTAGCTTGTGAAGCGAACTTCGAAGAGTTCTGGCCACCGCTTGCCGGTCAGGAAGAACGAGTCGCTCTTGGCCGAGTAGGCAATGCCGTTCAGGACGTCGTCACTAGCTACTCCGGCAGGAACCAGAGATGATGCGTCGACCCAGGCAACAACCTCGCCGCTGACGGGGTCGATGCGGAGGATCTCATCAGAGAGCCAAACATTGGCCCAGACAAAACCGTCAACACATTCAAGCTCGTTCAGATTGACAACCGGTTGACCGTCACGGGTTACCGAAACAAACCCAACTGGCTCAAACGTGGTGCGATCCCGGAAGGTGAGGGTGGCAGTCCCATCACTCATCACTAGCTGAACTCCGTCGTTGCAGATTCCCCAGCCTTCGCCGCTGTAGTCAAAGGTGTTGACTTCATCCAGAGTCTCGGCGTTTCGTACAATGGCCTTGCCTTCGCGCCAAGTCAGCTGCACGAACGTGTCACCAACGTTGGCGATACCCCCACCAAAGAGTTCATCACCCAAGTCAACAGCTGCCAATGGTTCCGGGGTCCCAGCGGTATAGCGCCGTACTCCGGATGCTCCGTACAGGCCGAGGCTTTCGACCAAGTCGCCGTTGAAGCTGGCCAGGCCTTGAGTGAAGGCCGAAGTGTCGTGGGGGAAACGGTTGAGAACGTCCAACTGGAGTTCGCCGATGAGGCTGGCTGGTGCGGTGGACGTCGTGGTGGTCTCGGCCGTTGTTGATGTCGGTTCGCCGTTGGCGGTGGTTGGCGTGTCGGACAGGCCAACCTCGTCAGCGGGGATGGTCGAGGTGGTTATCTGAACGGCCGCTGAACCCGCGGTTGAAGGCTCAAGCCGTGAGCAACCGGATGCAACCAGGATGACGCCAAGAGCGGCCACCGACAGTATTCGAGAATGGATGGGGATCACCCGCCCAGAAGCCTGGCCTTGGCTGCCTTGCTGCGTTCCAGAAGGGCAGCAGGGATGAGGCTGGCAATGCCACCGTCACCTTCACCAGAGGAGGATTCGACCGCTGGGGCTTCCTCGACGGGAGGTCGGTTGGCTTCTTCAATCCTGTTGTTCTCGCGCTCTTGCCATGCGTGTACGTGGACTGGTCGGACGAGATCGTTGTGGTCGATCTGGCCAAGCAGCTTTCCGTCCTCGAAACGGACCCAGTAGCGGATCCACTGCTTGCCGCCGTTGTAGTCCGAGAGTCCATTGACCAAACGAACCTTGCCAACGGTGCCGATTGGCGCTCCCCGAAGTGGTCGAGCGGCAACCACTCGCTCACCCGTTCGGAAGGGCGTATCCAGTTCAAGCACCTTTTTGGCCATGCGGCAGGTTATCGCCACCGTGCATGACATGAGTAACTTCACACATTTCGCCAACTAACTCGAGTTTCACCGCAGGTGAAAACCTGTCTTTGGGTGGGTTGGCGTGTGGTTGTTGGTTGGCTTGAGGCCACGATGTTCGTGAGCCTCAGCGAACTAACTCGAGTTTCACCGCAGGTGAAAACGTGCCCCCGGTGGGATTCGAACCCACGACCAATGGATTAAAAGTCCACTGCGCTAACCAGACTGCGCCACAGGGGCGAGACGAGACTATCGGCCACAACAGCAAGCGACGCCCCAGCGGGTTGGCAGGCGCCGCCGCGAGCAAGAGATTTGTGCCAGTGGCTCCTCTCAGGCAGCGACCGATGGCAACATGTTGGACAATGCATCGTCGCTCTTGTCCTCCAACCACAGTATTTTTCGCTGCTGCACTTGTGCTCGGCTTGTTCCTGTCGGCTTGTGCGGAGATCGGCGAACCAGAATTGGGTGCGGATCCGGGTCTGTCGGTGACCACAGCACAGGGACAGGTGAGCGAGGAGGGTGAGGAACAACCTGACGGAGCTGAAGCCACCCCAGCGATTCGAGACTTCGCTCCGCCAAGACCAGAGGGGTACGTGCCTTCTGTGGTGATTGGGGCAAGTTCTGGAGTGGTTGTTCACGATGAAGAATCTGGGATTGTCGGACTTGCGGACCCGGTTGGAAGCATCGCAGTAAACAAGCTGGTAGATGACTACTTCGGCGGCCTAGTCATCCAACAAGGAGCGGGCCAGATCCAATGGCTGGGTGCCCAGGGTGATGAGGCCATCATTCTTGATGACGCCGGGGGAGTGCTTCTTGATGTCGGATTCTTGGACGCGACTGGTGCCGTTCATGCCCTGATCGCAGTTGAGGGCACCCGCGTTGACACCGTCAGCCTGAGTCCCAATCTTGAACGAGCCGAGTTTCTCACTCTGGACGAAGGCCAGACCTTGCTTGATCTGGCTGCTAGCAACGGGCTGCATGCGGTGGTGATCGCCGATGAGAGCTGCGGCGATCTCCTGTTCTTCAATTCGGCTGGTTCCAAGGTTGATCTTGGTGGGCCAGGTCGACCAGCTTGTGTTGTCGCCCGACGCCCGGCCTATGGGGCTGTCGCTCTTAGTCCGGACCGAAGCAAGGTGATCTACACCGAGCTGACCTATCGCAGCGATGGTGTTGTCGCCCTGACCAGGATCATTGCCCGAGACTTGGCCAGCGAAGCCGAACTCTTCAACCTGCAGGTTGGCGAGGCTGGCGAACAGATCAGCAACTTGTCTTTTGACGGGCAACGTCTGGCCTACATTCGCAAGGGACCAGACGGATCAAGGGTCGAGATTCTGGACCCCTCAAGTGGTGAGCCTGCCTCGGTCTTGGGTGTGTCGGATCCATTGGCGCTGACGTTTGCTCGCCAACGCCTGGTTGTTGGTCGAGATAGTCTTGACCAGTGAGTTCGAACGAGCAGTTTCCCGCCAGCCACACAGATCACCCCAGCCGGCCAGAAGGCGCTGACCCGGTCCGGTCAGAAGGCGCTGACCCGGTCCGGTCAGAACACGTCGAGGTGACCGGGACTGGCTCGGCCCAGGTCGAAGTGGCGACCGACAACACTGAGGCCGCTCTGGTCAGATTGCCGAGCATGGTTGACCTTGACTCGTTGGCAGAGTCGCTGGATCAGGTTGACCTGACCCTGGCCGAGCTTGACCAGACACAAGCCTCGTCCTAGTCGCCCTCGATCCCCTTGGCGATCAGGAACCCGCGGGCCCTCTCGGTGTAGGGGTACTGATTCACTAGCGCCCAAAAAGCGTGTCCATGACCCGGCTCGGTGAGGTGTGCTAACTCGTGGCAGAGCACATAGTCAACGACCCAGGATGGGTAGGCGGCCAGCCGGTCTGAGAGACGAATGCTGCCGTGCTCTGGAGTGCAAGAGCCCCACCGATGACGTTGGTTGGTGACCCATTGCACCGACGATGGCTGGGCATAGCCGTAGCTTTGACAGAGTGAGGCGGCTCGTTTTTTGAGGTCAACGGTGGCCGAGGTGTGACGCCGCTTGAATTTCTTGACGAAGTGTTCGACTGTGTCGGACTCTTCCTTGTCGCTAAACCAAGAAGGAATGCGGACCTCTAAGCGGTTCTCAACCAGGCGAGCCTGGGAGGACTTCTTACGGCGCTTGCTGCGGATGACCTCAACTGTCAACGCGTCAAGAGGCTGGACCTCAGTTGCCTGCGCATCATTGGTCAAACCCGAATCCCGTCGCCGCCGGTTGACAGGTCATCATCCAGTAATCGGATCTGTTCCCCAAGAGACCAGCCAATCTGTCCTGGGGATTGGTTGTTGGTCTGAATGACCCGTCCCGAAAGGTTGGGCACTCGGCCGTCTTGTCGACCGAGCTTGGATTCAACTGTGGTGATCACTCCGCCATGAGATAGCACCAGCATTGATTCCACTGGGTACTCGCTGACCAGGCTTCGAAGGGCCTGGTCCACTCGGGCGAAGAGGGGTTCATCCAGCTCGTATCCCTCGGGCCGCTCACCTGATTCGACCCACCCTGGCCATTCTTGTTCAATTTCTTCGCGGGTGAGACCTGACCATGGTCCGGCCGAGCGTTCCTTCAAGTCTTCAACCACGATCACCGGTTCGAGGCCTAGCTGGGTGGCGATGATGGTCGCGGTTTCCAGGGCTCGAAGCTGGGGGGAAGACGCAACAAGGTCAACGGCACCAACTCGACGTGAGGCGAAGTACGCCTGATCTCGACCAAGAGCAGAAAGCGGTGGGTTGGCTTGGCCTTGCCAGCGCCGCTCGGCATTCCAGGTTGATTGGCCATGGCGAGTCAGAAGCAGGGTGGTCACTCCCATGACCTTAGGCCGACCTCACGCCGACCTCACGCCCGTGGCTGCTGACCCTAGGGAGTACTGGTTGATCCTTTGCCGTAGCTGCCAGCTGTGACCAGAAGCTCCAGTCAGGCTTCCTAGTGGCGAGGAAGCTCTCGGGATCTAGAATCAACGATCATGGCAACCCTTCGCCTCTTCGCCCAAGCCAGAGAAGCCGCTGGTACCCGATCAACGGAGATTCCGGGAGCAACAGTGGCCGAGGTTCTTGCCGCGGCTCAAGAGCAGTTCGGTGCGGATTTTGCCGCGGTGCTCGCCGGGTCCAACGTTTGGCTTAATGGGGTGCAAGCCGAACTCACCGACCCTGTGACTGACTCCGACGAAGTCGCGGTCCTTCCCCCGGTCTCTGGTGGATAGTCCGATGATTGCCGACGAGATCAAGAACAGCGAGATCAAGAACAGCGAGGCCAGGAGTAGCGAGGCAAACCTATGCCCGAACTAACGATGAGGGCGACGGCTAAGGAACGTCGAACAGCGGCGATGCAGAATCGCAACAAGGCTCGTGAGCAGCGCTGGAAGAACGAACGCTACGCCGTTCCCTATCGAACTGATCGACCAACGATCTCCCTGAGCGTCTTGTGGTTTGTCGCCGTTGTCTTGGCCATCGTGCTCTCCCAATGGGCGGTCGCGGGTGTTGCCGTTGTTGTTGCCGGCATCGCTGGTCTGCAGACCGGGCACGCTTGGGCTTTCCATGCTCCCTCTGACCGCAGGGTCGCCGCCGGATTTGGCGCACTGACGGCCTTGTCGGGACTGGCCGGGACCTTCGGGCTTGGCTTGGCTTGTGTGATCCTGAGTTTTGCTGCCTTTGCCTATTCATTGTCTGGGGTTGATCACCACGTTTCAGGAGCGAACTCTGCGGGAGCGGGGACTGGGAACGCGGCATCCCCGCGCCTTCAGAACCGTCCCAAGTCGCAACAAGCAGCCCTGCTGGACTTCACCGGCATCTTGATCCGGTCCTCTATTCCCGCTGGGCTCGCCGCCGGGTCATTAGTGGCGTTGACCGGTCGGGGTGTTGGGGCTGCTATTGCCTTGGTGATTCTGGTTAGCGCCTATGAAGTTGGCGACTACCTGGTTGGAACAGGATCGGCAAACGCCATTGAGGGACCGATTGCCGGCATTGCTGTTTTGGCGGTTGCTGGAGCGGCCCTGGCCATCACCCAACCTTCCCCCTTCGATGGCCCACGGGCGGTCTTGTTCGCTGTTCTTACGGCCATCTGCTGTCCTCTGGGACAGATTCTTGGCTCGGCCATCCTGCCCCGTGGCGACTCGTGGGCACCCGGATTGCGGCGCCTGGACTCACTGCTCATCGCTGGACCTCTCTGGTTGTTGTTGCTGTAGTCAGGGCCGATCCGGCCTCCAACTGGGCCTGGCAGCAGTCTGGCGGTAGCCTGTTCGACGTGAACGAACAGCTGGACAATCTCCTCAATGACGACACCCTTACCGATATCACTGACCGGTCTCTTCCCGATCTGAGGTCGGCTCGGGTTGCTGCCGCTCAGGCCGAGAACGATGTGTCGCTGGTTCGGCGGATTTCTCAGGGCCGTCTGGACATTGTTGGTCACGAGCTGCAGCGCCGGGCTGGTAAGGCCGAGGGCGAAGCCGATGTTCCTGGCCTCCTCTTCAATCTCCCCGAAATTCTGAGTGGCGATAGTTCCGGAGGCGCAAGTGGCCGGGCCGTTGTCATTAATGAGCCGGGGCCAATCGCCCTGTCTCTGGTTGAGCGGTTGGACAAGGTTGTTTCGCCCGGCGATCTCTCCGGCGTCGACAAGCTGGACGATGGCTCGCTCCGCATGGTCTTTGAGAGAATTGGTGACATCGAAGCCGAACTTTCTGGTGTTCGTCGCCAGCTCCACGAGCGAATTGACGCCATCCAAGCGGAGATCGGTCGCCGCTACCGCGACGGCGAAGTGTCGATTGACTCCGTCCTGAAATGAGTCTGATGGCTTCATGAGGGAATGGAACCAGGTTGTGAGACGTTGAAACCCTTCGTGCGTCGGGTCGCCGTTCTCTCCTTACACACCTCTCCTCTGGCCCAACCGGGCACAGGCGATGGTGGCGGTATGAACGTCTATGTCCGCGAGCTTGTTTCGGCCCTTGCCCAGGCCGGAGTGGTCTGTCGTGTCTATGTTCGTCGTTGGGACAAGGACCTACCTCGCCGAGTGCAGGTTGAACCAGGTTTCGATGTTGTCCACATTGACGCCGGGCCCCCCGAGGCCACCAAGGAACAACTGGAGGGACTGGTAGAAGAGTTCGCTTTGGGTGTCATTGATGATTTGATTGACTTCGAGCCAGACGTGATCCACGCCAACTATTGGCTGTCGGGAGTTGCTGGTCAGATCGTGAAACGCAAGTTGAGCTTGCCTTTAGTCACCACCTTCCATACCCTCGCTCGGGTCAAGGCCGTGAGTGGTGACCCTGAGCCGGAGCGGCGAGCCCTGGCCGAAGCCGATGTGATGCACTGCGCCGATGTGGTGTTGGCCAACTGTCATCCCGAAGCCGAACAGCTTGCCTACTTCTATGAGGTAGATCGTGACCGGGTCGAGATCGTTCCCCCTGGTGTTGACCAAGCCTTCTTCTCGCCCGGCAGCCAAGCCGGAGCGCGCTGGGCCCTGGAAGCTGACGATTCACCGCTACTGCTGTTTGTTGGTCGGATCCAACCTCTGAAAGGTGTTGGCGTCGCGATTGAAAGCCTGGCTCAACTGGAACGGGAAGACGCCAAGCTCTGGATCGTTGGTGATGCCAGTGGTGCAGGTGGAAGCGATGAGGTCGAACGCATCCGACAGCTGGTTGTTGATCTGGGCCTGAGTGATCGGGTTCGCTTTGTTCCGCCCCAACCCCACCACCTGCTCTCCACCTACTATCGGGCCGCCGACGTGTGCCTGGTGCCCAGCCGTTCTGAGTCCTTTGGCTTGGTTGCGTTGGAAGCTGCTGCCTGTGGAACGCCGGTTGTTGCCTCCGCCGTTGGGGGCTTGTTGACCCTGGTCAAGCACGGCACCACGGGCTATCTGGTCGATTCGCGTGATCCTGCCGTCTACGCCCAATGGGTTGATCTCATCCTTGGTGACCCGGTTTGGGCTCGTCGCCTCTCGGTTTCTGCCGCGGCCGGCGCTCGCGAGTACACCTGGAGCACATCAGCCGCTCGACTGCGCGAGATCTACGGTGAAGTAACAGTCAAGACTCTGGCCCCCTGCGGCGAGTAGGAGAACCGCAGGATGCCCGGTCTGCAGAGTTCAGAGGATCTGGCCCGGCTCGAGGCTGTGCTCGATCATTGGCTGGATGAACAGTTGGAAACGAACCCTGCTGTTGCCTCCGTCGAGCGGGATACTCCAGGCAATCGCCGTTGGTTTGTACGCCTCGCCGGTGAAGAGAAGGACTTCAGTACTGTCCGTTTTGAGCTGGGTCAACGAAGCCTGTACTTCGAGTGCTATGTCATGCCTTGGCCAATCGAGAACGAAGCAGAGTTCTTTGCTCACCTTCTGAGGCGGAACCACAAGATGTACGGAGCCAAGTTTTCCGTCGGGGCCGAGGATGGCATCTTCCTTGAAGGGCACTTGGACAACTCACTCATCGAGACTGAGGATGAACTGGATCGAGTTCTCGGATCCGTCTATGTCTGGGTCGAACAGTTCTTCCGTCCGGCGCTGCAAATAGGTTTTGCGTCTAAATTCACTTAACAACGTTGGAATACGTTTATGGCGACCTAGAGTTGTCAACATCGTTGGTTGGAGCGGTGTTGCACAGGGGTCGGGGAAGCCCTAGCGACTCCGCTCCAATTGACCCTTGCAGCTGTAGCTTGGTGACCATGACAAAGCTGCAAATGGTTGGCGGCGGCAAGATGGGACAAGCTCTCCTAGGGGGCATGATTGCCTCGGGCTGGGCTCAACCCGAAGATCTGGCCGTTGTTGACCTCGACCCAAAACAACGACAAGCCCTGGGCGAACTCTTTCCCGGACTAGTGGTCCTTGACTCGCCCCAAGCTGGGGTTGACACCGTGCTGGCCACCAAACCTCATCACCTTCTGGCTGCGGCCGCTGCGCTTGAAGCTCCGACGCGGGTTGCCTCGGTTGCCGCAGGAATTACCATTGGCAGTATTGAGGCTGTTGTTCCGGCCAGCACGCCCGTTGTCCGGATCATGCCTAACACGCCCTCACTGGTCGGGGTTGGTGCTTCGGCCGCCGCTGGCGGCAGCTCAACCGGCGAAGCTGACCTGGAATGGGCGCTGTCGTTCTTGTCCGCAGTCGGTGAGGCGGTACTTGTCACCGAACCCCAGCTGGATGCGGTTACTGGACTGTCCGGATCGGGCCCGGCCTACTTCTTCCTGATTGCTGAGGCCCTCACCGATGCTGGCGTTACTGCGGGCTTGCCTCGACCGATCGCCAAGACGTTGGCTCATCAAACCATGGCCGGAGCAGCGGCCATGTTGCAACAAACCGGAGAAGAGCCGGGAGCTTTGCGGGCGGGAGTGACGACCCCAGCGGGGACAACGGCGGCCGGACTGCGGGTGCTTGAGCAGCAAGGAGTCAGAGGAGCACTCATCGATGCGGTGGTGGCGGCCGCCAGTCGGTCTCGTGAACTTGGAGCAGTCACCAATTCATGACGAAGCCTGATCTTGCCATGAAGCCGAAGCTTTCGACCATCTCCTTTCTCACCGACTATGGGTTGAAGGACGAATTTGTTGGGGTGGTCAAGTCGGTGATTCGCACCATCGCGCCCGACATCGCCGTCATCGACATCAGTCACGACATTGAGCCTCATGACATCCGTGCCGGCGGCCTCGCTCTAGCCCGGGCCGTGCAATACATGGCACCCGGAGTCGTCTTGGGTGTGGTTGATCCTGGAGTAGCCACCAACCGCAAGGCGGTCGCCATCGAGGTTGCCGACGGCGCGGCCTATCTGATCGGTCCCGACAATGGCTTGTTCGCTCCCGCCGTGTCACTGGTTGGAGGAGCGACCGGTGCGGTGATTCTGGACAATACCGACTACCACCTGGCTGCTCCCGGTCCGACCTTTGATGGACGAGACGTCTTCGCCCCTGTCGCCGCCCACCTGTGTAGTGGGGTGCCCTTTGCCGAACTTGGAACCCAGATGGACCCCGCCGGACTGGTCCCGGGGATTCTGCCGGTCAGCCAGGTTGCCGATGACGGCTCAATCACCGCAGAGGTGTTGTGGGTTGATCGGTTCGGAAACCTGCAACTCAATGTCGACCCGGAAGACATTGAGGTTTGGGGTGAGTTCATCCAGGTAGAAGGAGGACGAGCTACGAGGACGGCAAAGCGAGTCGTCAGCTTTGCCGATATTGGAACCGGCTCGGTCGGTGTCATCATTGACTCCTATGGGCTTGTCGCCCTCGCCGTCGACCAAGGTTCAGCTGCCATGGAACTTGCCGCTCAAGAAGGATCACAACTCACCCTTCGAGAAGCCGATGGTCCGCAGGGGGCGCCATCCCCAGTGAGCATCCAAACCAAACCAACAACGATCCCACCTGTCAATCCCGAGCTGTTGGAAGGTGGACAGTAATGAGAGCCCGAACCGTGGCCATCATGGTCATCCTGCTCCTGGCGATCCTGATTGCGGGAGCCTTGCAGTTGTTCCTCCTCGTCCCCGGCAGCTAGGCGCAATGGGGCGAAGCCTTCAGAAGACCTCGGCAAGTCGGGAAGGGTGGACCTTTGACCCCAGGGCGTAGAACTCAAGAAAGCTCATGATCAAGGGCCGCCACTTGTCAGGATCGATGTGATGTCGATGCCCGGCAGAGAGGATCGAGGTGTGGACGTGGGTGCGGACGATTTCGACCTCAATAGCGAGTGAGTAATCCTCTGGAGGCCCAACCTCGTTGATGCTCCGGACCTTGCCTTCGAGTTGGACATGGCACTCAGAGACACGGGGAGGGGAAACGATCTCCGAAGCTGTTTCGGTGAGACCTGCTTCACCGAATTTGTCGGGAACGTAGCGAACCCCGATTGCCGACTTGTAGGGATCCACCGGGTTGCTGCCGGTCGTTAGGGCGAGCCGGTCGACCGCAGCAACAAGATCTGCTGTTGGCAGATTCAAGACACATTCCCCTTCGCGCCAGAGATTGGCGACGGTGTGCGAACGTGAACCCATGCCGATCACGCCTGTCTTGTCGAGCCACCAGGCTGATGAGATCGGAGCAAGGTTGGCTGATCCATCTTCGTTGCGAGTGCTCACCAATACGACCGGGGTGCCGAGGTAGAGAATAGAAGGGTCGATTGTCTTGTGGTTGCTTGCGGTTACCTCGGACTGCTGCATGGAGCCGACACGCGTTGGGTCATCGTTGCTAGTCATGGTCAGTGTCCCGCTAGAGCACTGATGATCGGGGCACACAGCTCCATCGACTTGTCGGGAACGATGTAGTAGGAGAACCCGTACCTCTCCCTCCGAAGCTTCATCTGTTGGATGATTTGATCGATGGTGCCGATGAATTGGGAGGGCATTGCCAGCACATCATCAACAGTGACGTCTTGCCAGCCTCGACTCAAGATCTGTTGACCTGCGTAGGCGGCTCGATCATCAGTCAAGTGCACAGACATTGTTGAGCTCAACTCGATGTCCTCAGAACGTGACCCAGCTCCTTCACGAACCCAGGTCACTCGTTCTTCAACAGCAGATGCCAGGAGCTCTGATGGGTCAGCAATCAAGACTCCCGTAGAAGTATCGACGGTCATAAGCCCGACAATGTCTGCTTCGCGACCAGCTAGTCGACACATTCGTTTCTTGCCTGCGCCTACCAGTATTCGCGGGCGACTCACCTCCGGGCGTGGAAAGGGCCTGAGGCCATCGACCTGGTAGTAGTCACCGGTGAATGTCACGCGTTCCTGGGTAAGGAGTTGTTTGAACAGGATGAGTGCCTCCTCCAAGCGACCGATGCGGACGCCATGAGCGTCATAGCGAATGCCCAAATGCTGATACTCCACTTCGAGCCATCCTGCGCCCAGACCGAGTTCGAAGCGTCCTTGTGAGAGCAGGTGCAGCGTTGCAACCTCTTTTGCGAGGACGGCCGGATGACGAAAGTCGTTGTCGATCACGAGTGTGCCGACATGAAGTGTTTTGGTCACCTCTGCCGCAACTGCAAGCGCTGCAACTGGTCCAAACGTTGATCCTTCAAAGGCCGGGATGAAGTGGTCGCGAATCAACAGGGTGGAGTAACCCAGTGCTTCGGCTCGTTGTGCTTGAGAAACCCAAGCCTCTCGTGTGCTCATGTCCTCAGCCAGAACACCGAAGCGGAAATCGTGGTAGTTCGCCATGTCAAGTCTTCCAAATCTGGCTTGAAACTGAAGATGTTCAGTGCCTGTGAGATAGTCGTGCCCGTGCGACGGACAATATGGTGAACCGGTCTTGTTGGCTGGCGGAAATCAGTCATCCAATTTGGTACGGCAACTTTGCACGGCGGCCTGTCATTGACCAGCGGTATCTGATCGGATACCACTGGGCTAACCTCGAAGAGATGTGGAGTGCCGGATCCTTGGATGTCGAGGCCGTGCTGGGAGTCTTGGTGCGCTATGTCGGTGGAGCCGATGACCGAGTAGAGCGGCTCTGTGCTTTTGGCGACCGCAGGTAGGCACCCGGAGTGACTCACGTAGTGAGTAAGCCGCCCAGGAGCACAACAGTCAGCATCCTGGCGGCGACAGTCTTCGCTCTCATGCTCAGTGCCTGTTCCTTCAGATCACAAGGGCCGACCGCTGCCGCCCCAGACACCGTTGATGCGCCAGTCCCTCAGGATGCATTCACGATGGTCGGCGACCCGTTAAGTGGAAGTATTGAGGTCCTGATTCCAGCTGGCAGCACCTTGTCAGAAAGCCGCAGTGTGGCCTACCGGCTTGATTTCTGGGATGGCACGGCGTGGTCCCCGGGATGGTTGCTTGGCAACCAACCCATTGCCTGGGAGGTTTGGGCGAATCCGGACAACGGTCTTGCCATCGGATCAATCGGCGTGATGGGCGTAGGCCCGGACAGTGTTGGGTTCCCCAAGTTGGGCGAGGGGTGGTATCGGATCTGCTCCGGGCCGGACTTTGATACAGACTTGCTTTGCTCGACCTTCGCCATCTCGTCGTGAGTCTCCAACGCTTCTGGTTCCGGCTGGTCGAGTGGCCGGCATCATCGCGCCCGTCACTCCACTACACAGCGTCTTTGAAGCCTTTGGTGTGTCGAGATCCTCGGCCTCAAGGCTCCTCGAGATAGTCTGTTGCTTCTTGCTCAGACGAGTTTGAGGACCGTCAACCAAGACTAGGCAGCAAATGAAATTCACGAACGCAGGGCTTATTCTCTTCACGGAGAATTACGAGGAATGCGTGCACTTCTATGGCCAGGTCTTGGAGTTGGAGATCTTGCACGAGATAGATCGTGATGGCGAACACCTCACGACATTTTCACTTGGCGGCACTTACTTGATGGTCGAAATGGGAGGAGCCGCTCACGCGGACGTAAAACCGGTCGAAGTCTGTCCCAGCAAGCTCCGTTTCAACGTTCTTGACGTCGAAGCTGCCTGTGAAGAGCTTCGAGACAAGGGTGTTGACCTCGTGATAGTCCGTCACCATTGGGGAACTACCGCTGAGTTCTGCGATCCTGACGGCAACCCGTGCGCACTGAGATCGGATGACGGTTTCGGTGATTAAGTGGCTCGAAGCCACTTCGTCGGCGCCGCGTCAGTCGTGCTAGGCGCAGATGAACTTCCCTCACCGCATCGATTGCTTCGGTGACCGACCCGGAATGATGTCGGTAGGTTGACACCGTGTTCGTCAAGATTTGTGGAATTACGCGACCGGCAGACGCCGCGTCCGCGGTGGAGGCGAACGCCGACGCGATCGGACTCAACTTTGTTGCTTCCTCACGCCGCTTCGTTGACCTCAAAGCTGCAAAGGCGGTCCTGGCTGTGGTCCCTGACGGCGTGATGACGGTCGGTGTATTTCGAAACCACGGTGCCTCCGAGGTTCTCGAGATCACTGGAAGGCTCGGTCTTGATGCGGCCCAGTTACATGGGCAGGAATCCCCGGAGGTAATAGCTGAAGTGGCTGCCGGGGTATCGACGGTAATCAAGGTGTTCACAGCCGGTAGTTCTGAGGTCCAACTGATGGGTGAGTTCGGGGCTGACATTGTGATGATCGATGCCGCTACGCCGGGAGGTGGTGTCCCGTTTGATTGGGGGCTCGTTGGCGATCTCGTTGAGAGACACAAGATCCTGCTTGCTGGCGGGTTGCGGCCTGACAATGTGGCTGCGGCCGTGCGCCAGGTTCGGCCCTGGGGGGTCGATGTTGCTTCAGGTGTCGAGTCCGGCGATGGACTGAAAGATGCAGCAGCGGTTGCACGCTTTGTGACCGAGTCGCGGTCCCCCTAGACCTCGTACCCCTAACGCTGGCACCTAGGGTGAGGACCCGTCGGGGGACCGAACGAAGAACAGCGCCAGAAAACCAGCGGCGAGATGGATGAATGCCTCCATATTGACCAAGACGCGGAGGCTCACCGAATCGATCAGCAAGCTGGTCAGGATCGATCCCGTTGCTACACCGATGGCTCCTGCGGCATACCCGATTCCGGCAACCCGGCCTAGGGCATGGGGTGGACTGGTTACTTGGAACGTTGTAAAGAGCCCAACCGAAATAGCGGAGCCCGGAAGCCCGGACAATGAGAAGAGCAGCACATAGACCCACAGAGTGGTTGTGAGCGCCGGAGCGTTCCAGAACAGGAGTGAGGTGGCCCCAAGTCCCAGCAGTCCAGCACCGAAAAGTCTCGTGGATTCCACCTTGTTGGAAAGACGAGCGATGATGGCCGCCCCCAGGAGCGCTCCGAGCGCCATCGCCCCTCGGATAAAGCCGAGACCGACCCCATCATCGCCCAATGTCTCCACAACAAAGGCCACAAAGAGGATGACAAATCCCCCTTGAGCGACTTGGCTCAGAGCATTGATGGACAGTAGGGCGAGCAATGGCGGGTGTGACCGAACGATCTTGATCCCCTCTCGCACCATCTTCTCGTTCTTCTTGCCCGTCGATCGGGGGCTTGTGTCAGCGGACAGGAACAGGAGTGCCAACGCCACAAGAAAAAAGCTCAGACCATCGACAATGACTACGGGGTTGAGTCCGCCCCAGGCCACGAGGATTCCGCCGAGCGGAGCGCCCAACAAACGTCCGGTGCTTTCCCCGCCTGAGAGCGCAGCGTTGGCCGCAGTTAGTTCGTCGGCTTCGACAACGCGAGGCAGGAGGGCGACGTTTGCCGGATCGTTGATTTGTCGAAGCGTGGATTGCAGGGCCATCACGACATAGGCCGGCCAGATGCGATCGGGTGTTACGCCAAGGAGGGGCAGGATGGCAACCGCTTGGGCCAGGTTGGTGGCGATCAGGGAGAGTCGCAAGTCCCATCGGTCGACCAATGCTCCTCCGATGGGACCCATGACCCCGCCAGCAACGACTTGGGCGACGAAGAGAAGTGCCGTCGCTCTTCCCGAACCTGTCTCGACAAAGACATAGACCGGAAGGGCAACCAGTAGGACCCAGGCGCCGGTGTTGTTGATGAGGCCCGCGGCCCCGGCAATGCGAAAGTCTCGTCGACGCCACGGTTCTGTTCGACCATGCTGCAGCGTCATTGGTCGGAAGGGTGGTGCAGGCTCATTGGGCAGACAGACGTGGGAACGCCTGGTAGATGACGCGAACCGCGTCGGCATCTTTGGGAGCATGCGAACGTATGGGTGCCCGGTAGGGGCGAAGTAGATCAGCGATCCTTTCGGTCAGCACGTTCAGTTCTACCGGTGTCGCCAAAAGTTCGAAGGTGTCGAAGGTGCTTGCTGCTCGCCATGCCTGATCAATGGTGTCACTGCGGTCGAAGAATCGTTTGATTAGCCGCTGGTTGTCGATCAGGGCTGCTCGACTCAGGGCCAGATCGGCCGCCTTCCCGGCGGGGGAGTCTTCCAGTGGCCCAGACCTGATTGAGAAGCCGACCGCAGTGGCGCGCCACGGTCGTGCTCGTCCATCATCCATTTGTTCTGCTCGTTCAACCAGACCGAACCGTTCGAGTTCGCGAAGGTGATAGCTGCAAGCAGAAGCTGTTCCGCCAACCTCCGCCGCGCATTCGGTAGCGGTGCGATCGGTGCCAGACAGTAGGTAGCACAGGATGGCCACTCGATGTGGGTGAGCCATGGCCCGGACTGCTTCGATGTCGTTGATGACTCGTCTGGGTTTGGCTGGAGCGGGTTCGGTTCGATTGTGAAGAGATTCCTTCATACTTGACTTTGTCACGCGGAGGGAAAGACGTCAAGGAATTCCTTCACACATGACCAACGGCGGCGGCTTCACCTTTCCGAAGAGCATCCGATGGCGGAACTCAACCGAGCAGACTCGGGCCTTGCATTGCAGATACATGGTCAGGAAAGATCTCTGTGTCGCCCCGCATGATCCCCTCAACGATCGAGGAAGCGACACTGTCGGGGGTGGCCTTGATCGCCGGGACACCTTGCCGCATGTCGGTATCTATTCCGCCGGGGAAACAGGCAATAACGCGAACCCGGGTGCCAGCTAGGTCGTCGCGAAAGGATTGAGTCATTGCCCATGATGCGTGTTTCGCTGCACTGTATGCGGCAAAGGGCGGAGCGTTGTGCAGGCTGATCAGGCTGAGGATGTTGACGATGGCACCTCCGCCGTTTGTCTCAATGACCGGCGCGAACGCGCTGGCCATTCTCCATGTGCCAATAAGGTTGACCTCAATAGCAGCGCGCAAGTCTTGTTCGGATACCGACGTGGCGCTACCACGCGGAAGGAGCCCAGCATTGTTGATAAGCAATGTCACGTCCGATGCCAGTGATGTCGCGCTGGCGACCTGTGAAGCGTCAGTAATGTCGAGTTCGAGTGGAAGGACAGATGTGGTAGACCCGAAATCTGGCAACTGGAACGGACTGCGAGACGCGGCATAGATGCGCGGCACGCCTGTCTCGGCAAGCGCCTTGACGATCGATTGTCCCAACCCTCGGTTGGCGCCGGTAACCAGCGCCACAGTCTCATCGCTTTTCATGTCGTTCTCCTAGGGATGTGTCGGGCGAAGACTCACAGTAAGCGTCGAACTCACATAACTCCACTACGTAGTCCTTATGTGATCTATAAGCTGAACTAATGGATGTAGATCTGCGGGATCTTGAGTTGCTGGAGGCCTTGGAGCAGTACGGAACTCTCACCGCGGCGGCTGAGCATCTTTTCGTTAGCCAACCGGCCCTCAGCCAACGGCTAGTGAGACTCGAAAAATGCTTGGGTACCAAGCTCTTTGATCGCGTAGGGCGAGGGCTGGTCGTTAATCCAGCGGGTAAGCGGATGCTGCAAGCAGCTCGTGTGACCTTGCACGAGCTGCGAGATGCCATGCGAGACGTCCGCGAGCTCCAGCTTGACCAGAGGGAGATGATCCGTTTCTGGTCCGAATGCCTAACCAACTACGACTGGTTGCCTGATGTTGTGGACCGATTCCGTCGGCAATACCCAGCTGCCAGCGTCATTGTCCAGCCTGACCAAAACATTTCACACGTCGAAGCCTTGCTTGAGCACCGGATCGATGTTGCCCTCATCACCCAGTTGGACCACAAGACTGACAGCGTTCGCCTGGAACGGGTCTTCGATGACGAACTTGTTGCCGTCGTGGGAGTCGAGCACCCTTGGGCGAGAAGACCCTACGCAGAGGCCAAGGATTTCTCCGACATCCACCTCATGTTGTTTGATAGTTTCGACCCTGACCGTGACCAGCCCATCCCACTGCCAATCCCGGACGGAGCTGAACCCGGCCGACTGTCGATGCTGTCGGTGTTCGACGATGACTTGATCGACACGATTACCAACACTGACGCGGTAGCCGTCATGCCTTCTTGGATCGCCACCCCCTATCTGACTGCCGGCGGGGTTCGCGCGGTACAGATCGGACGAGACAGTCACATACGGACCTGGTATTGCGCCACCCGCCATGGGTCCATGCCAAAGCACCTGGAGGTGTTCATTGACCTACTAGGTCATGCACTCGATGGCGACAGTCGCGGCGTGAACCGTGGATAACGAGGTTCGAGACTCCTACGACGCGATGGCTGAACTGTACGCAAGCCTGTTTCTTGGTGATCTCGACCGGGACACCAACGCCCTGGAATGGGTTGCCGCCTTCGCCAAGCTGGCGGCACTCCAAGATGGTGTTGTCGTTGACCTTGGATGTGGGCCTGGTCATGTGGTTGCTCACCTGTGCAAACTTGGCTTGAAAGTAGTTGGCTATGACCTTTCACCGGGGCAGATAGCTGAAGCTCACAAAGCGTTCCCTGACTTGCAGTTTCATGTTGGCGATCTCACTGCACCGGACTTCACCGACTCGTCGGTGGCAGGAATCATCTCTCGATACTCACTCATTCACCTGCTTCCCCGCCGCCTCCCCAGTGTCTTTGAGGAATGGATGCGAGTGCTGGAACCGGGAGCTCCGATCTTGGTGTCATTCTTTGGATCACGTTCGGCACAGGCCCACGGCACCCCCTTTGACCACAAGGTCGTGACAGCGTTCGAACTGTTCCCGGCGACGATTGCACAACAGATGAAGGATGCTGGATTCGGTGACGTTGAGGTCGGCACCCACCTTCCACCCGAAGGTGGTCGACCGTTCGATCAGGCAACAGTCCTCGCCCTCAAACCCCGTACCTGACGGTCACCGTTCCTGGGAGGCGCATCCCTTCGGGGCAGGCCGAAACGCTCAGCCCGTAGAGTCTCCAACATGGGCACTTCTAGCTTGACAGAGCAGCTGGCTTTCCCGCTGGTCTATCGCCCGCTGCCGCCGTGAGAATTCCGCACGAATTGGCTGTCCGAAACCTGCCAGTCCCATCACGCTCGCGTCACTACCTTCGCTATCAATGACTGACCGAATGCCTCGCCTGGCAACCGCAGAAGGAACGAACACCGCAGCATTCAGTTCCGGAGACTGGGCACTCCTGCTGACCGTGGCGTTGATCTGGGGAACCTCCTTCTTGTGGATCGCGATCGGGCTCGAATCAATGAGTGCCCCATCTGTAGCCTTCCTCCGAGTCTCCCTTGGCGGGATCGCTCTGATGTTCTACCCGTCAGCGAGGCGACCTGTTCACCGTGACGCGTGGCCAGCGATCGCGGTCATTGGAATTGTGGGCAATGCTGGCCCGGCCCTCCTGTTCGCCCTGGCCCAACAACGCGTTGAGTCATCGGTGGCGGGCATGATTAACGCCACCACCCCTCTCGCAGTCCTGCTTGTGTCGATGGCGATGCTGAGAAGGAGCCCGGGGCCCAGCCAGGTAAGAGGCCTCTTGGTCGGATTCGTTGGCGTTGCCATGATGGCGAGCCCCAACCTGGTCGGCGCCGATGCTCGACCCATCGGGGTCTTGCTCCTCCTCCTGGCCGTCGGCGGCTATGGGATCTCCAGCAATCTCGTC
>JAJRQY010000068.1 GCA_024280015.1 Actinomycetes bacterium | reverse complement strand
GTGTGGTCATGTGCGTGCCAGTCCTTGTTTCTGCGGGGTTCGGTTTCTACGGTCTAGCTGTTCTCGGCTGGGGTGGCTCAGCGTTGGTGCCTCAATGACTGCTCGCAGACCTTGGGGGCGGGCGCTCAGCCATGTCGAGAGGTCATGCCCTGGCGGTGGAGTGACATTCCAGCCTCTCACCCCGAGTTCTTTAAGTCGACCAGTGAGGACTTCGGCGACGGCGACGCCAGTGCCGAACTTGTCATCAGCATCAAAACACACAGCCACCTTCCGGCCGTTTGCTCGGTCACGGATCTGTTCAGCGATACCGGGCCTGGCGGCAACACCCACACCAATACACGCCACCGAATCGAACCCAGCCTGGTTGGCCATCAACGCGTCCGGAACACCCTCAGCCACCAGCAACACCTCAGAGTCGCCCGAGGCCATCGCGTGGTGGTGGCTCAGATACGGATGTCGAGCAATCACCGCTTTGGGGTTCACATACTTGGGTACTGCACCGTCACGTAGTGAACGTGATTGCGCGTACATCACCGCACCGCCGGGATCCAGGACAGGGAAAACGACCGCGTCACCCCGCTTCGGTATCCCTTCCGCTCGTGGCAGGACCCTCTGGCCCGGGTCCCAACCAATCAGATTGCGTTTCAAGGTCGCCTCGCTGAGTCCACGGCCATACAGGTATGCCCTGGCTTGTTTAGCTTGTGGGGTCCACAACAACTCTTGGCACGCCTGCACCCACTCACCTAACGCCGGATCAGGATCACCCACGGATCGCCCGACAGTGACCGGTCGCTCCTTGATCGCAGGCAACGGTCCTCCGGTGACGATTCCGGCTCGTTGCGCCAAGAATTCCAGGCTCTCCCCAAAGTTCATGCCTGACCGCATCTGCACCAAATCAATCGCCGTACCCGACGCCCCGGTAGCGAAACACGTCCACCGCTCCTCACCCGTGTCGGTCGTGAAGATCGACATTGGCGGCGACTGCCCGGTTTGGGGGTGACCCGGGACAGGGGAAGGCCATTTCGCTCCCGCCCCGTGGCCTCGGCGCCCACCCAATAGCTCATCAGCCAACCCGGCCAAATCAATCCGATCCAGGATCTCTGTGCGATCGAGACCTCTCACGGCTTTGCTGCTTCCAAGGCTTGGTCGGTGTCACACAACACGGCCTCAACTCCACCCTCGGGGAGGTGATGCTTCAACGCCACAACATGAGAACCGATCTTCCACAAGGATTCACCCCGAGTGAGTTCAGTGATCTTGTCCTGCTCCCGCTCCGACACCTGTAGCAGGTCTGCGTCATCAGCCAAATCCTGTGGCGTCATAGCAAAAGACACCTTGATTGCGGTGTCCGCAATGAGGCCTTCCACGATTTTGGAGGTAGCGGTCCCGTCATCAGACTGCGCCCCCAGATCGGCGGCCTTGTGGAGGATGGCGATATTGCCAACCCCATAGGTCCGCCCCAGTTTCCACGCTGCTTGTAAATACCTGGCGGTGCCCTCAAATTGCACCATCTGCCAGGACTCATCCAACACCTGGAGCTTCTTCACCCCAGTGTGGGTGTTGAGGATGTCTTGAAGCCACGCCGTGGCGGCCACCATCACCACCGGCAGGGCTTCCTTTGATTCCTTCACCGAGGAAATGTCAATAACGACGCCACGTCCGTAGGGGTCGATTTGGGTGGTGGATTGCCCATCGAACATGCCCTGCAAACTCCGGGAAATGAGTTTCTCAATGGCGTAACCAATGTCGCGTAACTCCTCAGCCAATCCATCAGGATTCAGGCGAGTAGCAGTCACCATCTCAGAGGTTGGGGTGACCAGGAGACGGGCCACATCCGCGATTGTTGGCTGCCCCCGGCCGGGGGTATCCAGGATGGTGATCGCAGTCCACAACGCCACTTCTTCTACCGGGGTGAGGCGACGGTTCATGACCGCGCCGAGCATGGCCACCATCATGGTGTTGCGCCGCTCCGCTCGTTGCTCGGGTGGGACTTCGTTGCGGATCTGCATCGGGTTCACCCGCGTCGTACCACCAGGGGAAAGCCTGATCACCGGCAACCCCAACAGCTTGGCCAACTCGCCGTACTCGGACTTCACGTCCAAGATGGCGAAGAACCGGTCCGATCCGTACACCGCTGCGGTGCGGTACAGCATGGTTTTGATCAACGCAGACTTACCCATACCGGGTTTGCCCAGGATCATCATGTTGGTGTTGGTGACTGATCCTGCACCCAAGGATTGGGTGTCATAGGTTTCGAACAGGTCGAAGTGGAACGCCCCGCCACCAGCGAGGGTGTCGTGCCCCAGATACGGGCCCTTGTTACCTAAGGAGCCGTGTACTCCCCAGGGGAACAGGGTGCAGGAATGGGCAGTGGTCGCCCGATGCGTCGGGAGTTTCAACGCTCGGCGGCGTCGCCACGGCATAGGCGCTGCTAACAGTTCAGTATCAGGAACAGCATTGTCGGACCCGAATTTCGTGTTCTTCTCAACGCCCTTCTTGGATCTCTTGAGTAGCCGGCCCCCAGACTTCTTCGACGGCTTCGCTGTTTTGGGGCGTTTGGATTTGCGGCCCGTGGTTGACCTGGACGGGGAATGCTCATCTGAAGGCTTGGCTTTCCCCGTCGACTCGTCGGGGCCGGTTTTTTCATACAAACTTGTCAGACTCATTCCATGAATCCTTTCTTCCCGGCTCCAAGACCTAACGGCAACGATGCCGCCCAGCCCAGGTCGTGTTGATGGTCCGTTGGCCGCAACACCAGTCCGGCTTGGATGGCTTGGGCTTCGAAATGCTCCGTCGAAGCCTCCAACCCCGCCAAATCGGGTGCTGACAGGGTCACGACACCGACATGGGCTGCCTCCGCGTAGCCCGATACCAGTTCTTCTTCTCGGTCTTGCACCGACATCGTGGTACGCCTCGCTGATGCGGTGACGCGGCGTCCTCGTTCTTCCGCCGTGATGGTGTCGGCATCAAGTTTGGCCAGTTCACGCTGGATCCGTCGATGCGATGATGCCGGTGGGACCGGGTCGAACCAGACCGTGAAACGGCGTGACTGATCAGCATCCGACAGAAGTTCAGTGAGCCAGGGGCCGTTCACCGCGTGACGGGGCCAGTCCTCCACCCAATAAGAACGATGCACGCTGCGGTCCGTGGTGAACCATTCCGTCTCGAAACCGAGTTCTCGGGGACCAATGGTGTCGCTTTTGGTTAACCCGATCTGATGAGCCAAGCCACCAACCCGTGGTGCATGGGAGCGGGCACGACCCGGATCGGTGGCCTCAGCTAACACTTCACCCAGTTGGGCACGATCGAGGATGAATGTGGTTTCCAAACCAGCGGCTTTCAGCCCTCGGCGAGTCAAACTAATGGAGCGGCGTAATTCATCGGTGAGTCGTTCGGAAACGGTTTTCCCCCCAGATGCCCACCGGGAACGACGCAAACGTTGGGCTGATACAACCAGGGTTAGATACACGTCGTGGGTGACGGTTTCGGGTGCGGCGTGATGCACCATCCGCAGATACTCCCGTCGCGCCCCGGAATCAACGTCACGGCCTTGGCCTTGGACGTAGGCAACGTGTTCATCCAGGGATGCCCGCCGGGCAGATTCGGTCCACCCGATTCGCAACAGGGGCGAACCCTCCAGAGCATGAGACGCCAACGCGAGTCCCCAACCGTCCAACATGTGCTCTTGTTCGGATTCGTGTAGGAGGGAGAAGTCGGTGCCCGGAACCCGCAACACCGCAGTCGCCGTACGAGCCGACCGGTCAAAGATGACAGCCATGGTTTCCCCCTCACTAATGCGCACCCCGGTCACAGTCAGGTCCTTCAACACAGCTGGGGTGTCACCATCAGTTCCGGTCCACGGAGTATCAGTCAGCCAGACCCTTGATCGGGGCATACGAAGCCAATGCATGAGTGGCGGGACTGCTTCGGCCAGGGGGAGGCCACGCCACCGGACCTTGGTTGACCCGAAAGCCACCGCCAGCGGAGTCATGGCTATGAGTGCTGGCGCGTTGGCGGATAGGAGGAACAGGGTGAGCATCGCTCCGACACCAACGCTCAGCATTTCCGGCATCGACAGGCCCAGCATGATGCCGGTGCGGTCCAGGGCTGGTAGCTGGTAACGGCGGGTGCGGTGCGAGCTGGTGTACATGGATTCATCACTCATCAGTACATCTCCTTGTTCGCGTCGGTTCTCCTTGGTGGCCCCTCATCGCTTGTACGCCCGATTCATTCGCCGGTGTTGACGCATACGCCCCGCCGCCGCGAACCCCGGCGAGCCCCGCATGTCCTGGGTGACACCACCACGAGCGATCTGGCCAACCCCAGCACCGCCTTCCAAATTAGGAATCAGCTGGAATACCAGCCACGGCGAGAACGCCGCCAACGTCAACAACACAGCCCCAATCAACATGGTGCCAATCACCTTGGATACTGCGGCTGCTTCAGCCGCCACCTCAGGATCAACCCCACCCTCCCCGCCAGCGTCAATATCCAAGGCCGCTGGCTCAGCGGGTGCGGGCGACAACGCCGCCAGCGCCGCGTCATCCAACGGTTCAGTCAGATTCGCCAGAGCGGCGGCTCCTACCGTGAGGGTGATGAGGATCACGGTCTTAGAAATCAGAAGCCCGAAGAGGGTTTCCATCAGCTTGCGGAACGTCTGCTGATACGGGGTGACGACAGAGATGGCGGCCAGGGGCGCAATCACGATCAGCAGGTAGATGGCTGCGGTTCGCAGCATCAGAAACGTGTACAAGAAGAACGAGATCAACACGATGTAAAGCGAGATGGCTGGCACCAACATCGAGGTCATTGCCCCGTTTTCTGCTGCGAGATCACCAATGGATCGGAAGGATTCGAAAATGTTTTCCGCGTCCTGGCCACCACCATTGGCTGCCAGCGAAGCGTTGATTTCTTCCACCGCCCCAATCGAGGCACTGGTGAGGGCGAACAGGGTGGCGCAAATCAGAACGAACTTCGGCGCGTCCAGAAGGAAGCGTCTGGCGGCGAGGCCGGGATTGTTGTTGATCACCGCCGCACCAATGGACAGCCATATCGCCCCGACCACTAAGACGGTGGCCAGGCCCCACGCCCATTGGTATCCGTCTGCGGCAACCCCATAGAGGTCGACTTCGGTGGCAGTAACAATCTGGCCATAAACAGCACCCGAAATCCAGATCGCAGCGGACAGAAACCAGATCGTGATCCCACTAAACACTGCTTGAATACCGTCTGCGGTTTGCTCAGAGACCCAGCCTTCTAGCTTGTCCCAACCCCAACCAACTGGATTGGGGAACCCCACCGCAAACAAACTCATGGTGAGGTTCCGTCCTCATGTAGGAGCCGGTGGCCATCCAGTTGACGGTCCAACTCCGCCGCAGTACTAGGGAATTCAGACAAGGCGAGTCGTGGGGTTGGCCCGGGGGTGTCATCCCAACCAGTCACCCGCCACTGGCCGTCCAACCAGGCGAGGTTCAGGGTGTTGGTGGTGAACACCGAATAGGGTTCAGCCACTCCTTGACGAGAGAAGATCTGGGTGGCCCACACCTCCACCACCGCGGTCCCAGCAGTCTTGTCATAGGCAGTAACTTCACTACTCAAGGCCCGGACAATGAACCAGGTTCGCTCCAAGGTCGCCGCCTCCGCCAGTGCGGCTCTGGCTGGGGCGAGCTCACCAATGAGTTGTTCGGTCAACGCTGCTGCGTAATCAGGATGAAAGATGGTCTGGAAGGTGGCAGTGAGTTCAGTGTTGTCGGCGTAAAACATGAACTCCGGGAGTTCTGCTACCTCAAGAGCGAACACTTTCGCCCCCGCCTTGTCCGGGGCCCGGGCCGAGACTGCTACCGGCAGGGCATCAGAACCCGAGTCGGTGTTGAGGATGGGACTGGTGGTGGCAGTGTCTCTCGCGTTGATGGTGGCGGCTGGTTGCCTAGCCCCGGGGGTGGTTGGTGGGGCGCCCGACTCAGGAGAGGTAGTCGAACAACCCGCACCAACCAACATGACAGCGGCGACAAACACGCCCCTGGCTACAGGACAACCCTGACGCCGGGGACCGCTTCTGGGACCGGGTTTCATCCGGCTGTAGCGGCGTCAGTCAACACATTGATGATCGATGGGGCCAGGCCAACCCCGATCGCTGCTACTGCTCCACCCATCAAGAGCATCTGGCCCTTGTGCTGGCCAGAAGACATCGAGTTTGCTCGTGACCAGGCCCACCAGCCCGCACCAATGGTGAACGCAGCCAGTCCGGACCACAGGGCGTACTGCCCGGCCCAGTTGATGACCTGTTGAATAAACCCGCCGCCAGGTGCGCCTCCACCGGTTGGGTTCAAGGTGACAGGTTCGGCCGCTACGGGGGCCACAATCACCAACGTGGTGGCCACCGAGATCAACAAGGTCATAGCCATTCGCTGGAAACGGCCAACGGCTGTATCCACGCTTGGGGTAGTAGCGGTGGTAGTTGGGTCGGTGATGGTTGATGTGCTCATGATTTTGGGGTTCCTTCACAATTGGTCGGGTAGGTGATTCAGGTTTGAGTGCCAACGTTTTTTGTCGGTCACTACTACCAAGCGCGGCCAGCACCCCAAAATCTCCTAACAAATCCCAAAATTGTTTTCGAGAAAGCTCCTGGCCGGTGCGCTTGGTAAAGGTATGAAGCCCCAGATTCGCAAAGCCGTCCTGTTCAAATCCAAGCTGGCTTCCCGACTGTTCCTGGCGAAATACGCCCTACTCCTGGGCGTGTTGGTCTCCATCCCTTTCATGGTGTTCGCCGCCAACACCCAAAAACCCACCCCCTTCGCCCTCGCTGACATCCCGCCGACTGCTTTGGATGCCTACTACCAGGCCGGGGACACCTGCGAAGGTGTTGACTGGGCTGTGTTGGCTGGGATTGGGAAGGTTGAATCCGATCACGGCCGAGTATTCGGCGGCACGGTCGCCCCCAATGGTGACGTCACACCACCAATTTTTGGGCCTGCGTTGAATGGTTCTGGTGTCGGGGGGAATATCACGCCAATGCCAGCTGGGAGATGGAGTGGCATGTACGGGTTGGCGGGGTCCTGGATGCGGGCCGTTGGGCCAATGCAGTTCCTACCCCCAACCTTCGCCGCCTACGGATCTGATGCGAATGGGGACGGGGCAGCTGATCCTCACAACATGTTCGACGCCACCAAAGCCGCCGCCGCACTCCTGTGCTCAACCCATGACGGCCCAGTGACCGACGTCAGCAGGGCGATCAAGGCCTACAACCGCTCCGACTCCTATGTGGCCGAAGTCCTGTACTGGGCTGGCCTGTACCGCCAATCCACCAGCTACGGCTCGGTTGATTCGCGGGCGTTACTAGTGAATCCGAACATTGTGCTCGCCGCCGGTGCCCGCGCCGATCTGGAGCAAGGCATTGTTGATCCTCGCCTCGCCACCCTGCTGGCTGACCTGTCCACCCGCTATCAGTTGCATATCTTGAATTTCCGCACCGGACACCCCCGCTGCAAAGTCCTCCCCAACCGGGCGAACACCGGTCCGAACTGTTCAGTATCGAACCATTACCTTGGGCGGGCGACCGACATTATTGCCGTCAACCTCCCGGGACAGCCCCGCCGAGGCGTCAACCAGGCCAACATCCCAGCCCGCACCCTGACCCAGTCTCTCGCGGTCATGAACCGCGATAATCCTCTTCGGCCTGATGAGGTTGGGTCACCGTGGGCTTCGTTCACTAGCTTTGCTGGGCATTTCACCAACAGTCTGCATCAAGACCATCTACATATTGGTTACCGCACCGGACCGCCACCCTCGGCTACCCACGAGGCCACAAGGGCTGGTATTGACATTGACCCGGACCTGCCGGGCCTCTTTGATGGCATCACCACACCCCGCCCACCCACACCAGCCGGGCCGGATCCCTATCAGCCCCCAGAGTTCGCGGCTCCCGATGGGTCGACCGTGATCGCGGTGACGGCCACACCCGATGCCAACGATCCTGAGAGCCCTGTGGGTTTGCAACAAGCGATCGACACTGCCAAGCCCGGTGACGTCCTAATGCTGGAAGCCGGTGACTACCCACCAATCATCCTCAACGGTGCGACCGGCCTAACAATTGTCGGAGCAGTAGGTGGGGGCGCCCTGGTGTTCACTGACACCACCATCCCCGCTGTCATCATCACAAACTCTTCTGAGGTGAGCCTGGTTGGTTTGACCATCACCGACGCCGCCACCGGCATCACCGTCGCTGACTCCACCGGCATCACTGTTCGGGGCAACACCATCAGTCGGGTCGGTGGCCACGGGATCCGCATCAACAACTCAGTTGACACGCTGATCGAATACAACACCGTCACCCGCACCGGACTCGCTATTGCCCGCGACGGATACGGCATCCTCGCCAACCAAAGCCCCGGAACAATCATCAGGTTCAACCAAATATCTGGCACTACTGCGGCTGGGATTCGGGCTGATGGGGCGATCGTGGAACACAATGTGGTGCACACCACCGCCACCACTACCGCAGCCATCCACGTCGATACAGGCCGTGTCGCTGGGAATATTGTGGCTGGCACCCGGCCCGCTGGTGCTGACCCGATCGCCGGGATCAGCACCCAGGCAGCATTGGTGGTTGGCAATATTGTGTGGGACAACGAACCAACCGCCATCCAAACCGACACCCCTGAGAGTGTGGTTCGTAACGTCATTGTTGACGGCGAAACCAATGCGGAGGTGACACAGAATTTGGATGGGGTGATCTTCAGCCGCCCACGCTTCGCAGGTGGCTGGGTTAACGCTGACTACACCCCAACCCCAGCCACCCAAGAGTTGATCGGGTATTTGTTGGGGGATGGGCCGTTGCCGCCACCAGGACCCAACCCACCGGCGGGGCCAACCCGACCAAGTGTGCCCTTAGCAGATCCGCAGGGCTACACCGAAAACCTGGCCCTGATACGCCAGTCCAGTATCCGCAACACCAACCACGACACCTCACCGTGGATCAACACTCCTTCTGACCAACTGAATCCGTTGGATCACTACGGCCCCCGAAGCGACTATCTCAACCTGCCGGGCGGAAACCCCGAGCAGTCCTTCCCCACCACCAGCGGCGGCCAGTTCCGGGCGGGGTGTGAGTTCTCCCACTTCGCCTATGACGACCCCCTAGTCTTCCCCAACCAACCCGGCGCATCACATTTGCACATGTTCTTCGGGAACACCAACGCCAACGCCTTCTCCACCTACGACACAATCCTCAACTCGGGGTCATCCACCTGCAACGGCCAAGAACTCAACCGGACCGCGTATTGGGCGCCCGCCATGATCGACGGAGCCGGAAACGTGAGGATCCCTGAACGTATTGTCGTCTACTACAAAGGCGAAGGCCTCGCCAACGGCCGGGCTGAGCCCTACCCAGAAGGATCAGCCATCATCCCCACCCGTATTATCAACACTCAACCCAACGGGGCCGGTGGCGCCTCCGGCGGGAAATACGGGTTCTACTGCACCGATCAGTACTCGGGGCGAAACAGGATTTCGTCCAACACCATCCCCGCCTGTGACGGCAGCGAGTTCTTTGACCGCTACGGGGCCAGGGACAACCCGCACGTGGTGTTGGAAATGAACGTGAAGTTCCCTCAATGCCTCAAAACCGGTTCTGACCCGTCGGACTGGACGAACTGGTCGACACCAACGTCGGGGTCCTGGTATTTCTCCAAATGCGATGCCGGAACAACCCACACCAACCTCGAGTACTTCATCAACTACAAGGTCGACGTCGGGGAAAACACCAGGGACTGGTATCTGGCATCAGACATTGATCCGGCTACCGGAGAAATGAAAGGCCCGGCAGGGGCGACCCTGCATGCGGATTGGTGGGGAGGCTGGCACCGTCAAACCATGCAAACCTGGATCAACAACTGTGTGAACTACCGCACCGGCACCAAATCTGGTTGCGGGTTCGGTTACCTGTCTGACGGTGGACCCGATAACAACAACCCCTATCCCGGTCCGGCACTCAAGCAGCGGCCCCAATACACCGGACCCACCAAAGTGCCGCTCTCAACGGTGTTTCGCGAGTTGTGTGCCACACCCGAAACCGCACCAAACCCGCTGTATTGCAACCCTCCAGGCGGGACCGTGGCCATGAACATGGGCCAATAAGGTGAGCGGTGTTCGCTTCGGGCGGGCGTCAGGGGCGTGGCCGCCGGCCTGGTTCGTTCCGACCAGACCCGACATGATCATCGGGTCCGGCCGAACCGATTTGACGGCGGCGCTAAACCCTTCGATCCTGCGCCCATAGGGTTCAACCTAACGGTCAAGAGTGTTCCTGTAAAGACTCTCGTCCCCAGCCGCGTGCGGGACCTAGACCCCCATCAACCCGAGAGTTGGATGGTAGGAACCTGGTTGAGGGCGGTCCGTGGAGTACGGGTTCTCAACCAGGTTCACCCCCGACCCTAAACCACACACTGTGACCCGGACTTGGGCCGAACGGCCCCAACCCAACAAGGCATCTTCTGAGCCGGGGGTACCCCACATCAGACATACCGGCTTGCACTAACACGAACCAGACGCCGTTGGCCGGGTGGACAACACCACCCGCACCGTCAATAGTTGAGCAATGGGAGACACCCCGATCTGGCAGCCACTGAACCAACTCGCCTACCTCACCTCAATCGTGGACGAAGGTGTTGACGCAGCCCAAGACCTGCTGGACACCCTCAACCAATCCCCCCGCTGGAGCCTGGACCGTCACACCCTGCAACGAATCAACGAAATCTGGTCCGTCACCGTTGAGGACCTGGAAGTGTTCGCCACCCAAGGCCTGCGATGGGCCACCGAAACTGGTGGCACCAATCCTGACGTCACCAAATACTGCGCCCTGGTGCGTCAAGAACAAGCCTTGGTAGCCCAGTTGCTCGCAGCAGCCGACGCTGCAGACCCGATTGAGGACCTGCTGGAGATGTCTGATCTGGAAGCAGGTATCGCCGCCGCAGCACAAGACCTGGCTAACCCGCCACCATGACCCAACCCGCCAGGAGACCCCTCCTATGTCGGGTTAGCGGCGTGTAAAGCCTCTCAAAACAGTTCCGAGGTTCGGCACCGACACTGGCATCATGTCGGGTTCATCAACAAGTTCCCGGCGGGCCATGAACCCCACAGTACGTAAGGACCGTAGGGCCCGCTCAGCCTGGGTAGCGTGCAAACCATCGATCAGACACACCTCATCATGACCGGCAACGATGCCAGCGGTGATCTGGCAGGCTTCCCAACGAGTGCGGCCAGTAACCAAACGGATCACCCGGGCCAGGTCATGGGTGAAGACTCGGGTGTCATAGCAGCGGATAATGATCCGCCAGGACCCCTCAACTGTTGAGGAGCCAGCGGGTTGAGTGTTCTGTGGTTTTGTTTGTTCCATGGGTGCCGCCACCATAAGTATTCGCCTGATACGTACCCCGGATATATCGACTCGGATGCTTCGGCACTTGATGGAGAAGAGCCCAACGAACCATCCCCAAGACAGTTCTACCCACCGGTCATGACCAGGGGTGAGCGGGGGGGTGTGGGGTGAGGCCCGACCCGGGGAGGGCGGCGGCATTTCCCCGGACCGAATCGTTCGCCAAAATAGCAGCCCTCCCAGACATGAAGCCAGCGCCCTCCACAAACAGAACACACGTTCGATACTGTTGATGTATGGAACCAAGCAGCCCTGGGCCGAGTCGAGAGATTGAACGACGCTCGATTACCATGCTCCCCTCCGGAGCCTGGGCCGTGAAACGAGAACCTGCCCTAGCTTTGTACGCCGAACTCGCTACCACCGAACAGCGCCTAGCGGTGGCCTTGACGCAGGTCGAGGAGTTGGCAACCGCTCTTGGCCAACACTCCGGTTAAGAAGCCTCTAACCCCGTGTCGGGGTGGTTCATGAGTTGGGCTTGCAACCCAGCGATACGCGCCTTCACTGAGAATGCTTCCGGACTGCCAGACTCCGGCCGAAGGCTTTGTAGCGCTGTCAGTTCCTTGGTTTTGTGTGCATTGACGAGTCCACGGATCTCGTCGTCGCTAAGGGGCTGGGTCACAGCCATGCACCGTAGCCAGCCCAGTCCAGGGCTGCGGCCACTCTGAACATCCTGGATGTCTACAAGAGTTTGAGGAGATCTCCTGGAGCAGTACCAGTGGCTTTGGCCAGTGCCACGATCACGGTGAGGCTTGGATTGGTTTCGCCCCGCTCGATCCGCGAAATGTAGGTCCGGTCAAGATCTGTTGCCTTACCCAACTCTGCCTGGGTCATGTCAGCGGCTTCTCGGGCGTGCTTGAGCGCAGCACCAAATCCCATCATTACTGTGCTGTCACCAGGTTTGCGGGCCACACCAAAACAACACCAAATATCGACGACGCATAAACGTCACATGCCGTGGGGTTGTTACTGGAGGACCTGTTGTAGCCCAGGCAGCGGGGGCCAGGAAGAGCAGTCTTCCATTTAGCCGCACTTGGCCGCCGTATTGAAGTCGCCTACCGGCCCCCGAATGCCCGACGGCGGCGCATCACGCAGGGTAGACGAATCAGTGCATAAACGTCAACCGGTCGTTGGCTCGTCAGCCGGTTCGCCGGTCACTGTCATAGTCGCTGGCTAGGTTGTTACTTGTCGTGGTCGACGCTCGGGATCCGCCCCTAAAGTGTCGGCCACGACCAAAATCTCGGAACAGGTTGTTGGCCTTGTCAACCAGTATCGGGGTAACCGGCGTAGCCGTCCTCATCCAAATCCTCGCAAGGCCCAGAGGGGCCAAGGTCGGTGACACATTGAGCCCACCCGACGATGTAGCGCCAATCTCCAGTGTCGTACTGGTCGACACAATCAGGGAACGAACCCGGTTCGCACGCCTCGCCTGGGACAGGTGCTGGTGGTGTCGGGGGAGGGTCATCGACCCTGTAACCGCCATCAATACGAGTCACACCCAGCGGAGTGAGAGTGCCGGTAGCGCAGCCGGTAAGACAGTCGTTGTGCCAAACAATGATCGTGCCGTCACGGATCTCCGCGTCGACGATGTAGGGCCATTCGCCGTACTGATCAACAAAACTCAACAGTACCCAGGCCGTACCATCGTGGCCGATGGCGGCTACTGCTGGGCCGTTGGCATAAGCGGTCGGCAACAAGAAGCGAAGCTCATTGCCAGTGGCGTCAGGAACGATCACGTCTTGGCCAAACACGGTGGGTAGTCCGGTGCTGGATTCCAGAATGTATTGATCGGGTAGTTCAATGGTTTGGGTGACGCCCCAGGAGCCGTTGAGGTAGGTCCAGATTCGGGCCCGCATCTCACTTGCGGTCGCCGTGGTTGGCAAACCCTCGGGACCCATGGTTGGTGCTTCGACCCAGAGAGGATCATCCAGGGTTGTGGCTAGCAGTGTCGCCCAGTCCCGGGTCGCTACGTCCAGCAGATCTACCTCGGCGACAAGGGGTAGGGGAGTAGAAGGTTCCACCACTGCTGTGTCAGTCGTTGGGGTGGAAGGTGATGGTGCAGCAAGAGGTGAGTCGTTGGGTTCCTGAGTGCAGGCGCCGACAGTCAGGACAAACATGATGGCGAGAAGAAGTAGGGGCCGTCGAGGTCGTTGACTGTGAAGAGTCTGTTGGTGCCGCGCCATAGTCGTCTCGTCGGCCAACGTGTCTGCTTGTTGAGCAGTCAACCGAGCCTCCATCGCCTCCAGATACCGTCGATTGTCCACCGGTTGTTGAGGTTTTCTTACGGAAGAGTGAGTGGATGGGGGTCAGCCGTTGCCGTCAAAAGAAACGGCTGACCCCTGGGTTTGTGCTGTGGAGCACATCTTGTCCACTCCGGGTCTGGTCGGTGATGGAACGAACTCAGGCTGAATGCTGTGTTTGGGGATCGCCGGCTGCGACGCCGTCATGCAACCAGCGACCCCCAGATCATGTGCGCCTATTGGCAATTCGGATCGACAAACTCTCTGGCTGGGTTCTCGGCGAAGGTGACCAGATAACTGGCATCGGACAGGGCAATCAGGTCAGTGAGCTGGTAGTGAGCGGGTATGACATTCGGGTCGGCATTGGTTTGCACATCACCATCTGAGGTGACGGTTTCATAACGCAGCGTTCCGCCAAGGTCCTGTAGTTGGGGGAGAGCTTCGGGGAAGGTGAGACCAAACAGAAGGCTGCAGCGTTCATCGGTAACGTTGGTCTCATAGATCTCCCCGGGTTCGGCTTTTCGACCGTATTCGATAATCAGAGTCCCGGAGAAACCCACAGGCAGAGTCACGAGCTTCACCAAGTCATTGGCATCAACTTCAACATCAGCTTCGACTGGCCCAGTGTTGCCTACAGATGTGACTTGCCCGACCAGTGCGGGCGGCACTGGCAACGCCAGCATTTCAGCGGGGATACCCAACTCGTCCTCTAGCTTGGCGGCCACAGCATCAGGATCCGTCACAACGTCAACAACCCGGATCTCCACCCGATCTTCCAACTCGGTGACGGTGACGGCGTCAGCGGCTACGGGCTTGGTACCGAACAGGGTGGAGGCACCGAACACGCCACCAACGATCACTGCCATAGAGAAAGCGACCACTAGAACTGGTTTCATCCGACTGGGTCTGGCCGCCTTAGCCGCTGCGGCCAGGTTCTGGCGACGTGCGGCAGCAACCAGTTGTTGTTCTAAGTCGTCTTTGAATTTCTGTAGTTCACTCATATTGCTTCTACTTGTGTTGGTGGATCGAATTCGTGTTGCAGCCGCTTCAAACCTCGCAGGACCCTGACTCTGGCAGCCCCAGGCGTACAACCCAGTTGGTCAGCTATCTCCTCATAGTCCAGATCCTCTACTATCCGTAGATGCACGGCCCGACGATTCTTAGCCGGGAGACGCTGCAATGCCAGGCGAAGCCGGTCACCATCTAGTCCCGCATCTGCGGCTTCAAGTTCACGGACAGCT
>JAJRQY010000067.1 GCA_024280015.1 Actinomycetes bacterium | reverse complement strand
GTTCCTTGTCTGCATGGTAGTCATTGTTGAACTGGCCCCACGTCGCCGCGGGCACCTTGCCACCAAACATGGTGCCCCACCCCGGAACGTTGCGCATCGCCAACTTCTCATCGGGATGACCCATCCAGACTGCTGTCGCCAAATAGTCGGTGTAACCAACAAACCAAGCATCTTCGCTGCTCTGGGTGGTACCCGTCTTTCCGGCAGCTACGTGTCCCCCGGCGAGCTGAGCTTTCCGGCCAGTACCGCTTCGAACATTGCTGGCCAAGGTCTCGCTGATCATGCGAGCAGATTGGATGGACAGGGCGCGGCGAGCATTGGAGCGATGCTCATAGATGATGTTGCCGTCGCGGTCCTCGATCCGGTCAACGTACCAGGCCTCATTGAAGAGCCCATCATTGCCCATGGCGGCATAGGCCGAAGCCATCTCCAATGGATGGACCTCGACCGCTCCCAGAGGCAGAGATAGCACAGCATCGGTCGATTCGAAGGTCGAAATGCCGAGGCGTTGGGCCACATCGATGACCTTGTCGTTGCCAACTACTTGGCCGAGGCGAACAAAGGAACAGTTGTTGGAGGCACGGGTAGCGCTTGCGATGGAGATGGATGCACCGCGACCGCCCTTGACCTTGTACGGATTGGGAAAACCACCCGGGTTGGGGAAGGTGCAGGGGCTATCACCCCGGACGGTGTCACGCGGGGTGTAGCCGGCTTCAAAGAGTGCGGCCAAGACAAAGGTCTTCATGGAGGACCCGGGTTGACGCAAGCCGTCGGTGGTGAGGTTGAACTGTTCTCGCTCAAATTCTGGTCCGCCAACCATGGCCCGGACCGCTCCCGTGTGGGTTTCTACTGACGCCAGCGCAATGGTGAACCCACGAGGATCGTCAGGCAGAAGATCTTCTCTGGCCTTCAGAGCCATGGCCTGAGCCTCAAGATCAAAGGTGGTGAACACGTTGAGGCCGCCGAAGTAGACGGCATTGAATCGTTCTTCGTACTCGGTACCAATGGGGATATCAGGGTTGGTAAGCAGCTCTGCAAGCGCTTCTTCGATGAAGTAATCGGTCGGCTTGATATCGAAGGGCCGTTGGCGCTCGGCGGGAAGAGGAGCCCGCTTGATTCGCTCGGCCTCTTCTTCGGTCTGAAGCCCAGCATTGACCAGCACGTCAGCCACCGTCGCCCGTCGACGTCGCGCCGTTTTGGGGTTGAGGGTTGGGTCATTGTCCCGAGGATTGCGAATGAGACCAGCAAGCAAGGTCGCCTCCTCCCATCCCAATTCAGAGACGTCCTCATAGCCCCAATAGGTTTCGGCTGCCGCTTGCACACCGTAGGCGCCAGCACCGAAGTAGATGGTGTTCAGGTAGCGCTCAAGAATCTCGTCCTTGGTGAACTGGCGTTCCAGCCGCAGGGCATAGAAGGCCTCGGTGCTCTTACGGTCAAGATCTTGGGCCGAGGTCAGGAAGGCATTCTTGATGAGCTGCTGGGTGATGGTTGAGCCGCCCTGGGTGATGCCACCCGCATTAATGTTCTCGACCAGTGCCCGCAAGACGGCCCGATAGTTCACCCCACTGTGGGTGTAGAAGTCGGCATCTTCCATGGCCAGAATGGCGTTGATGACCGGCTGGGGAATCTCATCCAGTGAGACAGATTGGCGGTTCTTCTCACCGACAAGAAAGGTGAGGAACGTCCCATCGGAGGAGTACATGGAGGATCGGAGTTCCAGGTCGTCCAGTTCCAACTCTGCAGAGGTGTTTTCGGTCACGGTTGCGATGGTGGCAAGCTCGGGGCCAATGGACATCATGGTGGCTGCCGCTACGACAGAAATAGCCAACATGACCAGGCCAAGCGAGGCGAAACGCTTGATGACGCGAAGAATCAGAAGCACAGTGAGCCAGCGTAGTCACCCGGGGTGGCGTTGTCGGGTCACTTGGCTTCGTTCTTTTGGTTTTGTCAGGCGAGGCCGACGGGGTCTGGAGACGAGAACGGATCTCGCCCAATCACCCTTGCGGCACCAAAGACAGCCTCCACCGGTCCCGCAGAAGACCTAAGACCGGTAACGGACAAACCAAACAAGGGGCCGCCGACGTCATCACCGAGCACAACCATCGTCACCAGTTTTTCTTCAACCGTTGTTTGTCCGACAAACTGGACAGAAAAACCGGGATCACAAAGCTCGGTAGCGGCAACGGCTACCGCCGTCGCCGCGTCCTCGGCGACGGCCGTTGCGTGTTGACAGTCCTGGTCAGTCCCCAGTCGCACATCGGCAAGGATGCCTTCGCCGTAGGACTCAGTTGAGACACTAAGGGAATCGGATGAAGGGAAACTGAACGAATCGCTAAGAGCGAAGCCGACGGACCGAACTAGCCGTCCAACAGTGTGAATTTCCTTCTCATCAAAGGGTTGCTTGCGGATAACGGCGGCAGCAGTCGGCCCATCTTGGCCAGATTGCAGACAAAGCAAGAAGTTGTACCCATCAATCTCGTCTTGCGTCTGTCCCTCGCCTCCAGCTTCCAGCAACTTCCAGAGCTGACCCGATATCTCAAACATGAGCGGATCGAGCCCAACCCAGCTGGCAGGAAGCTCAGAGGCGACTGCAGCTAGGCGACCCGCCGACTCGCGTCTGGCTATGACAACCCCATCAGTGGAAAAGGCACTAGCGATGGCAGATATTGCCGCTTCGATCACCATCTCTCGGACGGCAGTGGACCGCCTCACCTTTTGGGAACTCAAAAGCTCTGCCACACCAGAAGTCGGTGCGACAGCGAGCGTTTCGCCGAGAATACCGGCAAGACCCTTTCCTAAACCTGTTGGCGTCGCTCCACTGGACGCCATTTTCTGACCGTGCACCGTGCGTTGCTCCTGGGCGATGGATGTGTAGACAGCAATGTCGGGACTGAAACCTTACTCAAGTATTCGGCACATTGTGAGGTCGCGTATAGCCCCAAAGGCCCTAATCATTGACAATCTGGCTTCTGGAGCTCTGGGTTCAGCTCAATACTGGACAAATCAGCCAGTCCAGACTGGCCGGACAAATTGGATCTTTCTGCGGACGAGGCCTCGATTGCCCAACTTGACATCGACTCAACGGGTATCGCAAGCGTCAGATTGGTTGCTCGGTCAAACCCCTGAAGCATGGCGACAACTTCACCTTGACGGTTGAAAACGGGGCCGCCGCTGAATCCGCCTTGGGTCAGGGCATCAATGAGCAGCACATCACCACCAACGCCATAGGGACCGCCAGACGCATAGGTGTGGACGGTCGAGACAACAACCTGGGTCGCACCTCCGCCGGCATGGCCAGCAAAGGCCAGAGCCTCACCAACGGGAGGATTCGATGACGCCCAACGGAGCAGCGTTCGCCCATTTTCAGACTTGACGAGGGACCGCGCGTCAATGAGAGCCATGTCCACATCGCTGCTCGTGGCCATAACCCGAGCCACGGTGAGATCAGAGCCAAGTTCGATCTTCGCTGCACCGGCGCCATCCACCAGATGACGATTAGTGACAACAACTCCGTCAATGACGAAGCCGCTCCCGATGAGATTGCCCGAGCAGGTTCTGGCCGACACTCGCACCGTTGATTCCATGGCCAACGATGCGACGAATACTCGCTCATCACTGGTCATTGTTGGCACCGCCAGTTGCGTCTGGGCCAAGTCATTCGATTGGCGATCAAGAACACCAAGAAGAGACGTTTCAGCTGCGGTGGTTTGGGCAACAAGGCCCAGAAGTCCAACAACTGCGACCGCGACGCCAAGGATCACATATGTCTTGCTCCACCGCCACATCCAGCGCTCCGTACCCCGTTGCTCCAACACGTGAGCCAACACTAAGCAGCGGCCGCAACCGGGGGCACGGCAATCTGACCTAGCGAACTAGTCCATTGGGTCTCAGAATTGGAAGGCTTCGAGCGAATTCAGCGAGCCCGGTTAGCGATCTGGAGCTTGTGAACCGCGTCGTTGACGAGCGCTTCAAACTCTTCGCTTGACCGGAAGATGGACAGGCCGACGACCTGTTCCTTCTGACGTTCTGGGTGTCCGTGGTCTCGCACGTTCTCCACCTGGACAATGGCTTCGGTACCGTGAAATGCCAGCCGCAGCTTGAGGCCTTCAACGATCTTCTTGTTGGTTGGTGCTTCAACCATCATGCCCGTCAGTGACAATTCGATGATCCTGATATCGACGGCTGCAGCACGACCGGTGATGGCCTTGCGCCGACTGGGGGGATACCAACTCGCTTGCAGCGCGGGTGTTTCGTAGCGCTCGGCTAGCCGGGGGAACACTGTTGGGAGGCGTGAGTCGCCTTCGTCGAATTGCATGGACACATTCATATTTTCGCCCATATTTTCGACTGACATAATGGGCCATCAGAATCAGCTTGAGCTAGCCACGGTGGGCATTGGGAGGCAGGCTTCTGGTCGGATTGGCCTATTCGGAGCGCTGTACTCGAATCCAGTGATCTTCGGCAAACATGTCCCTCGCCATCAAGGTGACCTCGGAGCGACTAATAGTCTGGAGCATCTGCCAAGCTTCGCCTCGGGTGAATGGGTCGAGGGGGTCTTGGCCGGCAGTATCCAGAAGCATGAGCATGAGTTGGAAGTTGCCGACCAGCTCATAATCGGATGAGGAGATGGCGAGTGCTCGCTTGAATTCGTCCTCGGTCGGGCCATTGGAGGCAAGGTCTCGAATTTCTTCCAGGACAACCTCTTCAATAAGGTCCAATCGATCGGGGTCTCCGTTGACCACCACAAACGTTTCAATCAATTGCTCGGGAATCTTCGTCCCCGACGCGAACACGCTGCCGCCGTAAGTTGCCCCGAGATCCTCTCGAACAGCTTCAAACAGGCGGGCCTGCAAAACATTGCTGACCAGTTCAATGGTCAGTTCAGCCCGGTCATCAACCGGGCGGACCGCGGTGAACAAAAAGTCGACTCCAGCTCCAGAAGAATCGGCTCCGGCACTCACATTGCGCTCGACGATGGACGTTGGCGGATCAACCCATCGGTCTTCAAAGGTGTCATCGACACCACCGGGCAGCGTGCCAACATAGGTCCGGAATAGGTCAATCGCGGTGTTGGGGGCCATGTCACCAGCAATGGCAACTACAAGATCATCGACCTTGCCCAGCCGTGAGGAGTACAAGGCCAGAGTGTCATCGGCGGAGAGACCATCGATGGCGGTGAGTTCGGGGATCAGTACCTGGTAGGGGTCACTGTCATAGCGAGCGTCGAGCATGGCGATAGTTGACAGGCTGCTCGGATCTATAGCAGCACGATCAACGGCAATCCGACTGGCTTGCACCGCCGCCCGGAAGGCAACGTCATCGACCTGTGGTGCGGTTACTTGCAAGTGCAACAACTGGAACATGAGTTCGGCGTCTTCAGTTGCGGCATTGCCAAAGAAACCTTCCTCAGTCTCATCGATGTAGGGAGAGAGTGTGACCACCGAGCCCGACAAGAACCGGTCAACCTGAACCTTGTTGAACCCAGCCACACCACTACTGGCCACCGCATCGGTGACCAGACCCATGAGAGCACCATCACCAGGAGCCAGCGTTGACCAACCTCCCGACGACTGGGCGAGCAGGTCAACAGAACCTTCGGCAATCGTTGAAGGAATAAAGATGGCGGTGGCGCCATTCTCAAACCGGATCTGGAATCCGTCGACCTCAGGAATCTTGGTCAGCTCACCATCATCGGTCACTTCTGGCGCAACCATCAGTTGGTCGATTGCCTCGACTTGGGTGGCTGAGACTGCACCCGCCCCCTTGCGCATTCCCTCGACAATGGCCTGGTCCAGTTCCTCGACTGTTGGAACGGCCGCCTCACTAGGGCCAAGTCCAACAACGAGTGGGGCCGAGACACTCATCAGGTAGCGAAAGTGATTGGTGAGATCATCGGCCGTCAATTCATCAAGAATCGTGCTGAACCTGCCATGCCAGTCCTGGACGGCACTGGCGTCGACACCAGTCAAGAAATGAGCGACATAGGTGGCAGCAAACTGATTGTCTTGCCGGGTTTCAGCCGAGGCAAGGTACTGGTCGACCCCGGCGTGAAACTCACTAGTCACCCGTGCCAGTTCCTCGGTTGTTACCCCATTCACACCCAATGATGTGAGGTTGGCCAGCACATCTTCGGTCGAAGCGACCAGGTCATCGCCAGTGAAGTTGAAGCCCAAGAAGCGGCTGTGTCGGTTGTATGCGAACGGACCGACCGATGCTTCTAGAGCCTGGATCTCTCCACCCTCGATGCCTTCATCAAGACGGTTTTGGATGACGCGGGTCAGGACGTCATCCATCAGGCTGAGGCGCTCCCCTCCGACCGTGCCGGTGTCCCACGTTGGGATCCAGTAGTCAAGCGAGATCGCTGGTCGGGTAACTTCTGGATGGGTGTAGATCTCGACAACTTTCTCGTTCAGCGGGACCGTCTGGAGCTCGGGGCGAGCTGGCGTGTCGCTGCGAGCGGAGAAGTCGGAGAAGCGGCTGGTGACTTCTTCTTCCATCTGATCCAAGGTCAGGTCACCAACAACGATGACAGCCATGAGTTCTGGCCGATACCACCGGTCATAGAAGCGACGGGCGTCCTCGGCTGTTGTGGCCAGGATTCCTTCCGTTGTCCCGATGGGAGCAAAACCCTCGTAGTCAGAGCCTTTGGTGTAGATGTCATCGAAGAGCAAGAAGGATTGCCCGGAGCCGGATTCGACTCGAACGCGTCGCTCTTCGCGTACGACTCCTCGTTCGTCCAAGACCTGTTGCTCATCGATGGTGGCGGCCATGGCCCAGTCGGCCAGGACGTCAAAGGCCTCAGTGACCGACACCGGGTCGGTGGCAACGGTCAGTTCGTAGACGGTCTCATCAGAGCTGGTGTAAGCATTGACGTCGGGTCCAATTTCCAGTCCGAGACGCTGTAGTACCGGGTCAAGTGAGTTGTCGGGATAATTCTGCGTCCCGTTGAACATCATGTGTTCAACAAAGTGAGCTAGGCCAGCATCAGGATCGTCCTGAAGGGCTGATCCTGCGTTGACGGCCAGGCGAAGCTCAAGACGTGTTCCCGGGGCCTGGTTCGAGCGCAGGTAATAGGTCAGGCCATTGTCCAGCGTTCCGGTACGCACCGCGTCGTCAAGGGGTAGAGGCGTTGGATCCGGGTCGGGCTGAGTGAAGTCGAGGGCTGATCCGAGCCCACCAGATGACTGCTCGTCCCCGGATTTTACGGTCGTGCTGGATGAGTCATCTTTTGCCTGGTCCCCATCACTGGTATTGGTGCAGGCTGCGGTCGCCAGGGCGAATGCCAGCACGACTCCCAGCAGTCTCGCCATGGTTGATCGTTGCCCGTGCATCATTTGTTGTTCTCTCCAGAGGTACCTGTATCCCCATCGGCGTAGAGGGGAACAATCCAAGCGAACGACAAACGTAGCTCTCGGTGCGGTATTCCTCGCGCCATCCCGCCTATCCACCCAGGCGCTGGCCCAGTTGGTTCGGTCAACTCAAAGACGAGTTGCTCACCTGCGCCTCGCCTGAACCAAGGTAGAAGATTCCGGGCAGATCTTGGGTTTCAAACCCGTCGCTTGGGTTACGACGCAGGATCGATGAATCAATCACCAGGGTGCCAGTCCGGTTGTTACTGACGAAGAAGATCGCCCCGCCGCCTTCGGCAGCATGGTTGTCTTCGATGATCGTTCCAGCAATCGTGAGAGTGAAGGAATTGCCATCGTTGTAGATGGCGCCACCGCTCCCGCCACCTGGCGTGCCGCTTCTGGCCGGGTTGGCCCCCCATCCAGTCACATTGTTGTGAGAGAACCGGCTGTTGAGCACGGTGTAGGACACCCCGATACTGCTCAGTCCAGCACCGTTGGAGCAAGTGTTGCCTTGCCCGACTGCCCCGCCAAACGTGCTGCTCGTGACATAGACCGGGAGGTCGTTGAACTGGCTCAACACACGAACTGCACCCCCGCCAACATCTGGTCCGGTTGCCTCACAACGATTGCGGGCGAAGGTGGTGTTGATGATCTTGACTCGTCCTCCTCGGACAAAGAGGGCTCCGCCACCACCAATGTCAGCGCCACCAGCATTGCCCTCAATCAGATTGATGTTTTGTACCGTCAACCGTGGATGATCCTGGTTCTGACAGTGAGCAGTTGTCCAGACTTGGGCCTGGTCACAGGTGTTCATATACAGGATGCGGCGCTGGCTGCCCCCAGACAGGGTGACAAGTCCTCCCCCATCGATCACGATGTCCGGGTCGGCATCGTTGCGAACTTTCGCCGTCTCTTCCAACACGATGACCATCGGCTCCGGACCACAAGAAAAGGTGATCACGCCGCCTTGGGCCACGGCGGCAACGAATGCCTCGGACGTACAACTTGCCGGTGAACCGTTACCGATGAGGTGGTCGGGCACTGAACTATCTTCCAGGCGAGCTGCTGGGGGATAATGGCTGTGCCTTGCGCGTTGCCTGCTTGGGGAATGTCATCTGGTTCGGGCGGGATGCGGTCACCGTGAATGCCGGTCGCGGTCTTGAACTCTGCTGAGTCGGAAAAGGCCAGCATGATCCCACCTCGAGACAAGCTGCCGTTGGCCAGTTGCAGCATCCAGTGAGCTTGGCCTACCGGATCGGGTTGCCGTTCGAGAACATTTTCATACACCAGGGCCACGAAAGCGTCGTTGCTCAGCGAGCCGTAGGTGGCGGTGAATTCAGCAGAGGCAGCAAGCAGTTGGGACACGTCAGTCAGCGCTACTCCACCGGCGAGTTGGCCTTCCCAGTAGCGGAGCCCACCCGCTTCGGCTGGGCGCTGAAAGTAGGCCAGATAGAGCCGTTCGATACTGCGGCCATCAGGACCCGTCTCCAGGGGCACGACCACTCCAGATGAGTCCTTGAATTCTGCTGAGTCAGAGAAAGCCAGCATGACCCCGCCCCGGCTGAGATCACCACTCTCCATCGCACCCAACCAGTGGTCCAGTCCGACCTGATCAGGGTCTCGGTCCAGCACATTGCGGTAGACCAGGGTCACGAATTGGCGGTCGGAAAGCGAGCCGTAGGTGGATTGGAATTCTGGTGAGGACGCGAACTGGTCTGAAATCACTCGCAGCTGGAGACCTGCGGCCAGTCGATCGTCCCAGTAGGTCTGTCCGGCGTCATCGGGAAGCCGGTTGAAGTAGGCCAGGTACAAGCGCTGGATGCTCCCATTGTCTTGGCCAGCGGTTGCGGCCCCGGCAAGATGGGGCACCGAGGCAGTGCTGGTCACGAACAGCAGCCCGACGAACAGCATTCGAAGCTGGATACTTCTTGGCCTGTAGCGAGATATTGTCCGCAACAACATGGCTGGTCTTCGACCAGACCTCGCGAAACCTTGAGGCCGTCGGCCTAGTGCTGTGACGGTGTGGAAGTGTGGCACTGCGGAGGCGGCCGACGAGGCTCAGTCAAACAGCGTTGGGGCGTAGCTCACTGGTTGGGGCTCGGGTTCGTCATCACCAACGGGACCGCAGAGCCGCTCCAATAGCTCATCCCACGAGAACGATTCGGTGATCTGTGATGCCCGCAGCTCGACCAAACAGTCAGTGTCGATGTACTGGGGAATGATGAGGTCCAAGATCTTCTCGATCTCATTTCGGAACTTGGTGTTCGTACTGCGTACCCCGTCGGCTTTCAGGGGAATGTCAGGGAGTAGCCGGACGAAGAGGTCATAGGTTTTGGACCACCTGGAGATCAGGGGCTTCACGTCGAATGGGTCCTGGCCGCCGGTGACTCGCAGGAAGTAGGCGAAGTTATCGATCACGGCCCGGTCGAGCACCAGGACTTCGGCCCGGTTCCGTAGCTCCAACTCCTGTTGGATCTGGGCCATGATTGCCCACAACTGCGCCTCGGGGGTCGCTCCTTCGTTCAGTCCGAGAGGGCTGAAGCGAACGACCTCACGCCCAACTTCAACACTGCGTCCACTGCGTCCGACGGCCCCAGCGAAGGAGTGAACGGCGTTGGTCTTGCGAACTGAGTGCGAGCCAATGAAGGCGATCTTGCGGGCAGGAGGCATTGGGTCGCAACCTAGCGCCCCAGTGCCGAAACTCCGGTTTGAGCTGCCCCAAAGGGATTGCTCAATACGTGGCCCAATAGAACAGGTTTCACGTTACCTAGTGTTCTAACGCGGCCGCAGCACAACCCCCTCTTCGGGCTATGAGATCATCGGCAGACCCTCAAGGCAAGCGACCTGATGGACTCGATGCTGGAGAGGTACGGAAGCGGCAGCACGTCAATTCGCTCGAACTGAGTAAGACGCTCCAATTTGGTTTCAACACTCTCGGAGTCAGGCGATATGGCAATGAGTTCAGCCGTGCCCTCTGCCAGATCAACAGCAGCCTTGAGAATCTCACAAACTGCCCGAATAGCGACCCGTACGCCCCGGAAAGGAACTGGGATACCAAGCCACTCAACCTCGACGATGGCCACCCCCAGCTCATACCCGATATATCTGCCGGTGGTGTAGTGCAGCCGGACAGAGCCATTGAAGACGATCTCGTTGTTGTCGGAGCTGCCAAACACTCGGATCTGATCGCCAACTCGCTGGCGACGGACAAGGATCTGCAAGTTCTAGCTAGCCGAATCGGAGGACTCGGACCTGACTCGATCCAAGAGAGCACCAAGGGCAACTTGGCCCTCGTCGCTGATGAGAAGCCGTTCCTTGCCCACCTCATCCATGGTCAACGGAAGGACAGGCTTGTCCACCGGAAACCGGGCGGCAAGTTCATCGAGTTCAGCATCAGAAAGCTCGGCCAAAGGCTTATCAAGCTTGTACTGGGATCGATCTGTGGCATTCTCCATAAGACCTCCATTGTACCACTGCATCTTGTCTAGGTACATGAGACCCACGACCCAGCCCTACATACTGGCCGGTGTCGGGGCCAGAACTATTCAGAGACACCTTAGTGGCCGTAGTACGACAGCTTTCATATCGCTCAACGACTTCAGGCCATGGATGTTTTGGTGCCCCAGCGCCGAAACTCCGGTTTGAGCTGTCCCAAAGGGATTGCCCAATACGTGGCCCTACTAGGGACACAACACTCACAGCAGCGACCACCGAGGAGCCGCGATGTTTGGAGCGCTAGCGAGAAACTCGGTTAGTGAGGAGCCCGCTAGGGCGACGAGCGGCGTGGGTGATGAGGGAGTCGAACCCCCGACCCTCTCGGTGTAAACGAGATGCTCTAACCAACTGAGCTAATCACCCGGGAGACGAGAGCTTAGCCGTCTTCATGACAAGAGCGTGACCGTTTCGTCATGACACTGTGACCCATCCGAAACTCGATCGACAATCCAGTTTTCTAGTCTGTGCAGGCTCCACCAAAATCCCCTCCAAGAACATGCTCTTCGAACCCACCAATCAGCCAGTCCCTCCTCAGATTGTCAAACCGACTCCCCACGCCACCCGCCCACGGGTGTTCTTTCTCATGGCTCTGCTCCTAGCGGCGATTATCGCCGCAGTCTCCATTCGGGGATCAGCGGGTATCGACACCTTTGATCTGACCATTACCGGCCCAGCGGACTTTTCTGGGCAAGGCTCGCTGGTAGTTGACGGAACGTCCTACCAATTCATCACCGACAACTGTGTCATCACCGAAGATGACTTCATTGCTGGAGGAACCGGCACCAACGCCGGTGTCCCCTTCCGCATCGCGGCCTCGATCAGCTCCATCGAATTAGCCTTCGGCACCAATGATGAGCTCAGCGAACCAGCGCCTGGTCAGCTCTGGCTCCAGTCAGACCAGCCACCAGACTGGTCATCCAAACAGGGTGTGGTGCGTGCCAACGTCGACCTGGTTAATCCACTGGATCCACAATCAGCTGCCTTCCCCGCGACTCTTGAACTGATCTGTCCAGCCCCCTCAAGCTAGATCGAGCCACGGGCCACACATGGCCAAGACCTCGGCCAGCAATTCTGGTGTTGCCGCGGCCACCGGTGCTCGTCGAGCTTCGTGAGACAGTACAACCAGATCGCGTCCCAAGCCGTCGGCCAACCCAACTCCCGCCTCGCTACAGATCAACCATGCACCCAAGTAGTCCCAGACGCCGTGCGCTGAGTCGACGTCGACAAAGGCATCGAAGGTTCCGGTTGCGACCGCACACATGTCCAAGGCACAAGCGCCATAGGTGCGGAACTGCCTCCAGCCACCATGCTCTGGGGGCAAGCCAGAGAATGAGACCAGCGCATCCTGCAACTTGGTAACCGAGGACGGCCCCCGGGCTGGATCGGTTGGCAAGAGCCGCGAGGCAACGTCGATGCGGTCTACTTCGAAACCCTCACCACGAATAGCCCGGTACCGATCACCAAGCGCCAAGTTCGAGACCAGCGAAACCAATGGCCCCTGGTCATCGACAGCACAAATGCTGGTGGCGAACCAAGGCAGACCATGCGAAGCATTGGTCGAACCATCAACCGGGTCAACAACCACGGTGATCTCGCCAGTCCCGACAATGCCGGACTCTTCAGTTAAGACCCGGTAACCGGCATCCACCAGAGGGGCCAACAACAATTCATCGGCGATGACGTCGTGCACGTACTGCCCTTCACGCTGACCAGACAAGCCCCACGAATCAAGTGATCGCAGCCTCGTACGAAGCTGCTCCTCCAGATCAGAAAAGAGTTCCAGAATGCGGATCGGGTCCTGGCGCGACATTGGCGGAACCGTAGCATTGGATCAGCCAAGCTCCGGAATAGGATCTGGTAGCCAAGTGGCAACCAAGCGACTCACCGGAGTCTGCGAAGCCGAGAGGAGTCTGTGTGGCCGTCGTTGACATTCCAGGATTCGTTGCTGATCTGAAAGATCACGCTACCGAGCATGGTTTCCACGTTCATGATGAGCGTCACTTTGTTGAGACCTATTCGATGCGTCAAGCGTGGGAAGTTGATCTTCACCCAGAACGCGCGTGTGGCGGGCCGCTGGATCTTCACCTGGCCGTCGAACTCGATCCGCGGACCCTGCTCACCTTCGAAGACCAGATCCTTGATCTGTCTGAGGACGCAGAGCCCCCAGAAGGGTTCTCATTCCCACTCATGTTCACCTGGGCTCTCCCGCCATTGAGCCATGCCCCCGATTTGCTCTTGCTTGCCACCGATCTGGCCGGGATTGGTGGGCCCGATCTCCCGCTCAGTGTCTCGGCTATCGACTCGACTGTTGAAGTCACTGATGCCCCCGAACGAACCCTGTCCATCTCCGCCCGGATCTCGCTGTCGCTCGGAGACCTCTTCATGCACCGAGAGAATCTGTGTGAAACCTTTGATCGGGCTCATGCCGTGAGTGAGTTTCTGCTGGACCACTCCCCGACCTGGCTGGACGAAGGCCTGGCGTGAACGCCAACCTGTATTACTTTTTCCGCCAGCGTTTCGACTCTGCACTAAACCAAACCTTCCTCACTGACCCAACCGGCACAGCAACAACCTATGGACAGATCGATGAGCGAAGCGCCGTCTTGGCCGGAGGACTCAACAGCTTGGGCTGTTCCGTGGGCGATCGAGTCGTCGTCCAGGTCGAGAAATCCATTGATGCCGTTGCTCTCTATTTCGCTTGCCTGCGTGCCGGGCTGGTCTATGTCCCAATCAACACCGCTTACACCCCATCTGAGGTTGAGTTCTTCCTTACCGATACTGAAGCGAGCCTGTTCGTCTGTGACCCAGATCGCCAGAGTTCCTTTGGCGACATTGTTGCAAAAGCGCCAAGCCTTACCGTTGCCACGTTGGGCACCTCAGGTGACGGCACCCTGGTAGAGGCGTCGCTTCGCACGATCCCTCAGACCAAGATCGTTCAGCGAAACGACCTTGATCTCGCTGCCATGCTCTACACCTCGGGCACTACAGGCCGGTCCAAGGGAGCGATGCTCACCCATCAAGGCCTGCGTGAGAATGGCCTTGCCCTTCACCAGGTCTGGGCATTTGAGCCCGGCGATGTCCTGCTCCACACCCTGCCAATCTTTCATGTCCATGGCCTCTTCGTTGCCCTGCATTGTGCGATTCTGAACCAGTCAGAAGTGATTTTCTGTTCACGCTTTGACCCTGACCTGGTCATAGGCCAACTGAAGAGGTCATCGGTCTTGATGGGGGTACCCACCCACTACGTCAGACTCCTGGACCATCCCGACTTCAGCGCCAAGCTGTGCCAACACATGCGGCTTTTCACCTCCGGCTCTGCTCCAATGACCGAGCAGGTCTTTCAAGCCTTCCAAGCTCAAACCAATCACTCCATCTGCGAACGCTACGGCATGACCGAATGTGGCATCATCACGTCCAATCCCTACGACGGCGAACGACTAGCAGGCACGGTCGGATTCCCTCTGCCTGGGTATGAGCTTCGAGTGATGACCGAGCATGGGATCGCCGACCCTGGCGAAACCGGATTGGTGCAAGTACGAGGCAACCAGCTCTTCAGCGGCTATTGGAACTTGCCGGACAAGACTGCAGAGGAAATGACCGATGACGGATTCTTCATTACCGGCGACATCGGGACCGTTGATACCGAAGGGCGCCTCACCCTGGCTGGCCGTTCGGGGGACATGATCATTTCCGGTGGCCTCAACGTCTACCCCAAAGAAATTGAGACAGTCCTCGATGAGGTTGACGGCATTGTCGAGTCTGCGGTTGTTGGGCTGCCTCATGGCGACTTCGGTGAAGGAGTCGTTGCCTTCATAGTCCTTAAATCGGGCCACAATCAAGCGAAAACTATTTCAAAGTCAAAGGATATTTGTGCGGAGAATCTTGGTCGATTCAAGCATCCGAAGCACTATGTGGTCCTCGATGAACTGCCGCGAAACACCATGGGCAAGGTACAAAAAGCGGCGCTACGTAGCGAGTTTTTCGACCTGCTCGATCCTGCTCAAAGCCAGTAGGTACGGGCCCAAAAGCAGGCCGAGGCCCGAGCCAGCGAACTGGTCTCGGACCCCGAAGTCCCTTAACTGACGGCGGCAAATCTTTTCTGCCAACCACCATGATAGTGCAGATTGCCTCGTTCGTGAAGGCCTAACCCATTCGACCGACGTCTGTGTGGTCTTCTACTCCATAGGCACTTGCCGCCTGATAGCGGGCGATTTCGGCTCGCCCAACCACCATGAAGTGGACCTCGTCTGGCCCATCGGCCAGGCGTAGGGTCCGCTGCTGGGTATACATTTCCGCCAACGGGGTCCATTGCGAAATGCCAACGGCTCCGTACATCTGGATGGCCTGGTCAATGATCTCACAACACCGCTCCGGCACCATGGCCTTGATCGCACTGACCCAAACACGGGCCTCGGAGTTACCCATCAGATCCATGGCTTTGGCCGCTTTGAGGACCAACATTCGCATGGCTTCAATGTCGATCCTTGCCCGGGCGATGATTTCGGTATTGCCACCAAGCTTGACCAACGGCTTGCCGAAGGCCTCACGGGATAGGCCCCGCTCGATCATGAGTTGCAGGGCCTTTTCAGCCGCTCCAATTGAGCGCATGCAATGGTGGATTCGTCCTGGTCCGAGACGAAGCTGGGATATTTCAAACCCACGGCCTTCGCCAAGAAGCATGTTCGACTTCGGCACTCGTACATCGGTGAACCGGATGTGCATATGACCATGAGGTGCGTCGTCACGACCAAAGACTTCCATGCCCTCCAAGACGTCAACACCAGGCGTGTCCATTGGCACCAGAATCTGTGATTGCTGGAGATGAGGTGCGGCGTCGGGATTGGTGCGACACATCACGATCATGATCTTGCAGCGTGGGTCCCCCGCTCCGGAGATATAGATCTTCTCCCCGTTGAGGATGTACTCCTCGCCATCAAGCAGTGCTTCCATGCGCACGTTCTTTGCGTCTGAGGACGCAACAGCCGGTTCGGTCATGGCGAAGGCCGAGCGAATCTCACCATTGAGCAAGGGGGTTAGCCACTGGTCTTTCTGCTCCCGCGTACCGACCCGCTCGAGAACTTCCATATTGCCGGTGTCAGGGGCGGCGCAGTTCAAGCACTCAGAAGCAAGACGGACCTTGCCTAGCTCGGTGGCTATATAGGCATAGTCAAGATTGCTGAGACCCTCACCAGTCTCGGCATCGGGCAGGAAGAAGTTCCAAAGTCCTGCCGCCTTGGCCTTGTCCTTCACCCCTTGCAGCAGCTCCAACTGGCCGTCGGCATACTCCCATCGACCGGGCTTGTTCACATCAAGCTTGTGGAACTCGATGGACATCGGCTCGACCTCATCAACAATGAATTTCTTTACTGCTTCAAAGAGGGGCCGGGCCTTGGCCGACATACCGAGGTTGTACAACTCTCCGTCAAAGTCGTCGGTATTCAGTGGATTGACAGGCATTCGTTCTCCCCCAGTTTGGGACTCATCATTCGCGAACAGCTCTGATCTTCGCATCCCGAGAGCGGCAGGGGCGAACTGAGGAACGAATCTTTCTTTGGCCGACCGGTTCCATTCGACGGGCCGTTCTTCTGGTCCGTCGAATGGAACCAAGGACCGGGGACCTGCCAGGATGCCAGGACCAGCTCCCCGAGGGACTCCATGCCAGAATCGACAGCTCCAACAAGCACGACGCCATCTGAGCGAACCGCGTATCGCACCTGCCCACTTTGTGAAGCAACCTGTGGCCTGGAGATCACCATCAAGACCAAGGGCGACGGGACAGAGGAAGTCTCTCGAATTCGTGGCGACATGAACGACGTCTTGTCCAAGGGTTTCATCTGTCCCAAGGGCTCCTCGCTCAAGCACTTTCATGCCGATCCGGACCGACTGCGACGACCAGTGGTTAAACGAGACGGTGTCTTCGTAGAAGTCGGATGGGATGAGGCCTTCGCCACCATCGAAGCTGGTCTCTTACCCATCATGGAACAGCACGGTCGCGACAGTGTTGGCCTCTACCTTGGCAACCCGACTGTGCATTCCATTGGTGCTGCACTACACACCGGTTCACTGGTCAAGTCGCTCGGTTCACGCAATCGCTTCTCGGCTTCCACCGTTGACCAGCGGCCAAAAGAGATCTCATCAGCAGCCATGTTTGGTTCCGTCGTCATCCCCATTCCTGACCTGAACCGCACCGACCACATCATCCTGCTCGGCACCAATCCCTACGCCTCCAACGGCTCACTGTGTACTGCTCCTGGTTTCCCAGACAAGCTCGAAGCAATCCAAGCCAGAGGAGGCAAGGTTGTCGTCGTCGACCCCCGGCTTAGCGAAACCGCGCTCAAGTGCGACCAACATGTTGCCATCAGGCCTGGCAGCGATACCCATCTCCTGGCCGCGATCGCCAACACCTTGCTGGAAGAGGGTCTCGCCGATCCGTCCAATGTTGCCGAGCACTGCCAGGGGCTGACTGACCTGCCGGATCTACTTGCTGCCTACTCCCCCGACGCCGTCGCCCCCATATGTGGCATTGACGCCGAGGTCATTCGAGACCTGGCTCGTGAGCTGGCCGCAGCCCCAAGCGCCGCGGTCCATGGCCGTATCGGAACCTGCACCCAAGAGTTTGGAACTCTCGCTTCGTGGCTAGTCGATGTTGTCAACATCTTGTCCGGAAACATGGACAAGGTCGGGGGTGTCATGTTTCCCAAGGGTGCTGCCGGGCAGCCATCTTCCAAGGGTAAGCCCGGCACCGGTCGAGGATTTCGGATGGGCCGGGTCACGACGCGAGTCAGCGGCCTGCCCGAATCGCTGGGCGAGTTTCCGGTAACTGCACTGCCCGAGGAGATTGAGACCGAAGGCGAAGGCCAGATTCGAGCCATGATCACCGTTGCCGGCAACCCCGTTTCTTCCAACCCCAATACCGACCGACTGGATGCCGCGTTGGCTTCCTTGGAGTTCATGGTCTCCGTTGACCCCTATATCAACGAGACCACCCGTCATGCCGACGTCATCTTGCCTCCCCCCTCACCCCTGCAGAAGGCCCACTTCGACATCATCTTCCTCAACCTCGTCATCCACAATGTCGCCAACTACTCGCCTCCGATCTTGAGCCTGGACGGCGAGATGGACGAGTGGGAAATCATGCTGGCCCTCAGCAGCATCCTGGTCGGAGTCGGCGCCAATGATCTGGATGAGGCGGTGACGTCTGGAGATGAGATGGTGGCTCGGATGCTCCTGAAGAGTGCAGTACGAGATGAGTACGGACTCGTCTTTGACCGAGATATTGACGAGCTGATGGGCCTGGTTGGCAACAAGGTTGGGCCCGAACGCATGCTGGACATCATGGTTCGTACCGGGCCATACGGCGATGGATTTGGTACCAACCCCGACGGCCTCACCATGGATGTCTTGTCCGAGCATCCCCACGGGATCGACCTGGGAGCTTTGGAACCGGGCCGAGTACCTGACCTGCTCCGAACACCAAGCGGCAAGATCGAAGTCGTTCCCGACCTCATACGGACTGACCTGGACCGTCTGGCTGCATCGCTTGACCGTGACTGGGCTGATTCCATGGTCCTTGTCGGTCGTCGCCACGTCCGGTCCAACAATTCATGGATGCACAACCTGCAGATCCTGATGAAGGGCCGCAATCGCTGCACCATGCAAATCAATCCTCTCGATGCTGAGCGACTTGGGATCAATGATGGGGAAGCAGCAACCGTTTCTTCCCGGGTCGGCCAGGTGATGATCGATGCCGAGGTCACCGAGGGTATTCGCCCCGGGGTCATCAGCATCCCTCACGGCTTTGGCCAGAACATGCCTGGGGTCAAGCTTCGGGTGGCAACTGAGTACCGCGGTATCAATACCAATGTCTTGACTGATGAATACTTCCGAGACGAGATCACTGGCACGATCGCCCTCAACGGCGTTCCCGTAACCGTCAGTGCCAACTGACGGCGCCTCCGACTGTCACAAATCGAACCAGCAACAATCAAACCAGCAACAGGAAACACAACAAAGCAATGTCTGAAACACTGTCTGAAGCACTGACCGAAGCCGACGAGCTGGCCTTCCGCCAACAATGCCGGGACTTCCTGGATAAGAACGCAAACGGCGTCACCATCAGCGGCGATGATCCTCGTGGCTCCAAGGCCCTCATTGAGGACAAGAAGTTCCTGGCCAAGCTCAGCGACGCTGGCCTGGCCGGCCTGGTCTACGCCACCGAGTATGGGGGTCAAGGCTTGAGCAAAGCCCACGACAAGATCTGGCGCGAGGAGTACTCCAACTACCCCGACATGACCAACTCCTTCGTCATCAGCCACGGCATGTGCACCCCAATGATGAACGAGTACGGGAGCCATGAGCAGAAGACCAAATACCTGCCGGACATGATCTCGGGCAAGACCGTCTGGTGCCAGATGTTCTCCGAACCCGGAGCAGGTTCTGACGTCGCCAGCCTACAAATGAAGGCCGACCTGGACGGTGATGAATGGACGTTGAATGGCCAGAAAGTCTGGACCACACTGGCCCACGTGTCGGACTACGGCCTGGTCATCGCCCGGACCGACGTTGACCAGCCAAAGCACGGCGGCATCTCCATGTTCATTGTCAAGATGGACGGACCGGGCATCGAGATCAGACCTATCACCCAGATCAATGGGGGGACCCACTTCAATGAGGTCTTCTTCTCCGACGCAAGACTTCCGAAGGAAGCACTGGTTGGACCAATGAATGAGGGCTGGCGGCTGGCCACTGCCATGCTCATGTATGAACGAGTGGCCATCGGCACCGGCTCAGCCAACGGCATCAAAACCCCGAACTACAAGTATCTGACCAAACGAGCCCGAACCAACGGACGCAACAATGACCCCGTTGTCCGCCAGCAACTGATGCGCTTGTACTCCGAGGAAGCAACCAAGTCGCTGGTCTCGATGCAAACGCGCGCCGCCCTCCAATCGGGCAAGACTCCAGGCCCCGGTGGTTCGCTGTCCAAGTTGCACGGCGCCATGATCGCGGCCATGACCCGCAGCATCATCCCCTCAGTTGCTGGCAACGCGGTAGCCGCCTGGGAAGTCGGAAGTGACGACAAGACCTATTCACACTCGGTCTTGTCCAGTTTCATGGCCAATATCGCGGGCGGGACGGACGAGATCCAGAAGAACATCATTGGTGATCGGGTCCTTGGACTACCCCGTGAACCAAGCGTTGACAAGGGTGTTGCCTTCAAGGACCTTCGGACCGGAACCCAGACCTAGCCGCCGTTCGTCGCCCTAGCGGGCTCCTCATTAACCGAGTTGCTCGCTAGCGCTCTCAACGTCGCCGTTAATTGGTCGTGGGCGATGTGAAAGCTGCCCTATTCGGGCCGATGTCGTTGATCGGCTCAACCAACGATTGACTGGTCCGATGGACCTGACGTTTACCAACCGTTTCACCAAGGAACTGCCAGCCGACTCCTTGACTACCAATGGGTCGCGCCAGGTCAACAGGGCGTGCTTTTCTCGGATACATCCGACTCCAACCTCTGCTCCGTCAATGATCGCAACCTCCATCGAGGTCGCTACGGATCTCGGCATCGAGAACGATCTTGAGTCTGATGAGTTTCTGCAGGTCATGACCGGCAACCTGGTGACCAACGACATGGATCCCTATGCGGCGTGTTATGGCGGCCACCAGTTCGGCAACTGGGCTGGTCAACTCGGAGACGGTCGTGCCATTGCCTTAGGCGAAGTGCTGACGCCCAGTGGCACCTATCAAACCCTGCAGCTCAAGGGGGCAGGACCAACCCCCTATTCACGAGGAGCAGACGGTTTCGCGGTATTGCGTTCATCCATCCGCGAATTTCTTTGCAGCGAGGCAATGTTTCACCTGGGTGTACCAACAACCCGAGCTCTCAGCCTGGCGCTAACCGGCGATGAGGTTGTCCGCGACGTTCTGTACGACGGGAATCCTGCCCCCGAACCGGGAGCCGTTGTCTGTCGCGTAGCCCCCTCCTTTACCCGTTTTGGCAGCTTCGAACTCTTCCCCTCGCGAGGCGAACTGGACGAGCTCCGCCAACTCCTGGATTTCACCATCCGAACCGACTTTCCCCACCTGGGCGAACCCTCTCCGGAGACCTACGTCGCCTGGTACCAAGAAGTGTCCCGCTTGACCGCGGATCTGATGATCAACTGGATGCGGGTCGGCTTTGTTCACGGAGTGATGAACACTGACAACCTTTCGGTCCTGGGGCTCACCATTGACTATGGCCCATACGGCTGGGTCGACAACTATGACCCAGGCTGGACGCCAAACACCACCGACCGGACCCAGAGCCGCTACCGCTTCGGTGCTCAACCACAGGTAGCTCAATGGAACCTGGCTCAACTTGGCAATGCCATCTTGCCTCTCCTTGACAGCACCGAGCCGCTGGAAGCGGTCTTGAGCGACTACGTCAGCTACTACCAGAAACACTTCCGATCGATGATGGCAGCCAAGTTCGGGCTCACCACTTGGAGCCCGGCCGATGGCAGTTCAATTACTGACGACGGTGGACCGTTGGACAGCTTGATCCACGGCCTCAACTCGGTGATGGCTATGGCCGAGACCGACATGACCATCTTCTATCGAGTCCTGGCCGACATCCCGACATCGGCCCGGCTAGAGCCAGATGAGCAACTTGTTGAACGCGTCAACGACGCCTTCTATGTTGAGGAACAGATCAACGCCAAATTCATCATGGGGATGTCCATCTGGATTCGCGCCTATCTTGATGCCGCTCACGAAACTGAGCTGGACGACGAAGTTCGTAGTGCGGCCATGAACCAGGTGAACCCAAAGTACGTACTTCGCAACTATCTAGCTCAGCTAGCAATCGACAAATCAACAGAAGGCGACCACAGCCTCATTCATCAACTGCATGAGGTTCTGCGCCGCCCCTACGAAGAGCAGCCAGAGGCGGAAGAGTTTGCGGTGAAACGGCCAGACTGGGCCCGCAATCGTGTCGGTTGTTCCCAGCTTTCGTGTAGCTCTTAGTCAGTCCATGAAACCACAACTGATCTCC